>DIFH01000136.1 GCA_002427615.1 Paludibacter sp. UBA5753 | reverse complement strand
ACAAAAGAACGGGATTTTCGGTTTTATACATGAAAATTTAATTTCCTATTTCTGATAAAAATTTAATTCTGACTAATCTGACTTCGGTTTCGCTGAAATCATCCTCCCCCAGCTCGCGTAATGCCGGTTCTATTTTGTCGGTTTCGGCTGAATTAAAATAGTCGAAAATCTCGTCGACATGATCGGGATCCATCACTTCTTCAAGGAAATAATCGATGTTGATTTTAGTTCCGGAATATACAATCGCCTCAATTTCGTCGAGCAATTCGCTAATCTCAAGCCCTTTAGCCATTGCAATGTCATCTAATGCAATTTTTCTGTCAATTGATTGGATGATGGATACTTTGAGTTTTGATTTGTTAGCAACCGTGCGAACGCGTAAATCCTCCGGACGGATAATTTCATTTTCCTTTACATGTTCTTTGATTACTTTCAAAAACTCTTCCCCATACCTTTTGGCTTTACCGGCTCCAACTCCGGGGATGTTTTGCAGTTCATCCATGGTAATAGGATAGCTTGTAGCCATTGCTTCAAGCGAAGGATCCTGGAAAATTACAAAAGGCGGAACTTCCAGTTTTTTCGACAGTTTTTTTCTCAAATCCTTTAGAATTGAAAATAATACATCGTCGGCGGCACAAGTCCCGCCCGTGCTTTTCGGGGATGATTCTTCCTCCTCGTCCTCAAATTCATTGTCTTTAACAATAGGGAACGGGCTTGGGTTTTTCAGGTAAGCCTTTCCGTTTGCCGTAAGTTTTAACAATCCGTAATTTTCGATGTCTTTCGAAATATATCCGGCAATCATTGCCTGGCGAATGACGGCATGAAGTAATTTTTCATCTTCATCGGATGCAGAACCGAAATTTTCGAGCTCATCATGTTGATACGATTTGATGTCGGAGGTTTCATTTCCTTTTAGAATATCAACAATATGTTCGGCTTTGAATTTTTCGCGAACAACTAAAATGGTTTCCAATACCAATGACAAGAGTTCTTGTCCTTCAATAAATTTACGTGGTTTCATACAGTTATCACAACATCCGCAGTTTTCATTTTCATATTCTTCGCCGAAATAATGCAGGAGCAATTTTCGTCGACATACCGATGATTCAGCGTAAGCTTGTGTTTCTAATAATAATTGATTCCCGATTTCTTGTTCGGCAACGGGTTTGCCTTGCATAAATTTGCGTAATTTGTCTAAATCTTTATAGGCATAAAATGCGATACATTGTCCTTCACCGCCATCGCGACCTCCACGGCCTGTTTCCTGATAATATCCTTCAAGGCTTTTTGGCATATCGTAATGGAGTACAAAACGTACATCAGGTTTGTCAATTCCCATTCCAAAAGCTATGGTTGCAACAATCACTTGAACTTTCTCCATCAGAAACTTGTCCTGGTTCTCGCTTCTCACTGCCGATTCCATGCCAGCGTGATAGGGAAGGCACGAAATACCATTTATACTCAGTGTTCCAGCCAGTTCTTCAACTTTTTTGCGACTCAAACAATAAATAATTCCTGATTTTCCGGCTTGAGAACGGATATATTTTATGATGTCTTTATCTACATTGTTTGTCTTGGGACGAACCTCATAATACAAATTTGACCGGTTAAACGACGATTTGAATACAGTTGCATTCAGCATTCCGAGGTTTTTCTGTATATCATGTTGTACCTTGGGCGTTGCAGTAGCTGTTAACGCTATTAGCGGCGCCACTCCTATTTCGTTTATTATCGGTCGAATCCGGCGATATTCGGGACGGAAATCATGCCCCCATTCCGAAATACAATGTGCTTCGTCCACCGCATAAAATGAAATTTTGAGTTGTTTTAAAAAATCAATATTTTCTTCCTTGGTCAATGACTCGGGCGCCACGTATAAAAGTTTGGTTTTACCCGATAATATATCTCCTTTTACCAGATCGATTGCCTGTTTCGACAAAGATGAATTGATAAAATGGGCAATTCCATCTTCTTCACTGAAATTGCGCATGGCATCCACCTGGTTTTTCATCAGGGCAATCAATGGAGAAATTACTATGGCAGTTCCTTCCATTATTAAGGAAGGCAGTTGATAGCATAACGACTTGCCTCCTCCTGTTGGCATTAATACAAATGTATCCTTCCCATCAAGAACATTCTGAATAATGGCTTCCTGATTTCCCTTGAAGCCATCAAATCCAAAGTTCCTTTTTAAGTGTTCGGTTAATACAGAATGTGTTGCCATAATAGTGACTTTTGTCTAAAAAATGGTTTGCGAAAGTAGTATTTATTGTTGAAATAAAAGCAAGTTATCCGATATTTTTTGTTGTTTTTCAGTAAGTTTTTTGTTGTTTATGCTATACTTAAAACAGCTTTAAATTATAAAACAAAATTATAAACAGATTTTAAATATACAAGACTTTTTGAAAAAAAAACAGGATATTAACTGATTTATTTTGTTAATATCCTGTATGGTTTGCTTAAATTGCTGTGAGATAGAAATGTATGTGAAAGCGCCTAGGCGATTTTTAATCGGTTAATATTCGTTTTTTCAATTTTGCTTTGGGCATAATCGAGGGTGATATGAAGTTTTTGCTCGTTTTTCGAGGGCATTTCATACATTTTATCCATGATAATCGTTTCGGTTATCGACCTCAACCCCCGGGCGCCCAGTTTAAATTCGATGGCTTTGTCGACAATATAATCCAATACTTCATCTTCAAATACAAGGTCAATCTGATCCATTTTGAATAATTTTGTGTATTGTTTGATGATGGAATTTTTGGGTTCGGTAAGGATGCGACGCAACGCATGGCGATCGAGCGGTTCAAGATAAGTGAGGATAGGTAAACGTCCGATAATTTCGGGAATCAATCCAAATGATTTCAGGTCCTGGGGCGCAATATACTGCAGGAGATTATTTTTGTCGACCTGTTCGTTTTCCAATGCTGCATTGTAACCTACGACCCGTGTGTTCAGTCGGGATGCTATTTTCTTTTCTATGCCATCGAATGCGCCTCCGCAAATAAATAAAATATTCTGGGTGTTTACGGCAATCATTTTCTGGTCAGGATGCTTGCGTCCACCTTGGGGTGGAACATTTACGACCGAACCTTCGAGCAGTTTAAGCAGACCCTGCTGAACTCCTTCGCCGCTTACATCGCGTGTAATGCTCGGGTTGTCTCCCTTGCGGGCAATTTTATCAATTTCGTCGATAAAAACAATGCCACGTTCGGCCGCTTTTACGTCGTAGTCGGCAACCTGCAAAAGCCGCGTGAGGATACTTTCAATATCTTCACCTACATAACCGGCTTCGGTCAGCACCGTTGCGTCGACAATAGTAAAAGGAACATGGAGTTTTTTGGCTATTGTTCTGGCTAATAATGTTTTTCCTGTACCTGTGTAACCTACCATAATGATGTTTGATTTCTCAATTTCAACATCATCGTTTGTTTTCTCCTGCATCAATCGTTTGTAATGATTGTACACTGCAACGGAAAGAAATTTTTTAGCTTCGTCCTGTCCAATCACATATTGATCAAGAAAATGTTTTATCTCAATCGGTTTTGGAACCTGATCTTTGTGTAGATTGAGCAAATTCGATTTGCCGGTTGTATTTTCTTTTACAATTTCTGCAGCCTGGACTGCACATTCATTACAAATATGCACGCCGTCCTGCCCCATGATGAAAAACTCTACCTGCGATTCGGGTCGTCCACAAAAACTGCAATGTTTGATACTTTTAGCCATAATAATCAGCCCCCTAAATCCCCCAAGGGGACTTATTATTTATGTTTATCATCCTGATTTATATCAACAAAGTCCCCCCAGGGGGATTTAGGGGGCTTTGTTTTATTTTTTCTTATCGTTAAACAAAACTTTGTCAATCATTCCATAATCCAAAGCTTCCTGCGAGGTCATCCAATAATCGCGATCAGAATCTTTTTCAATGCGATCGAAAGCATTCCCTGAATGATCGGCAATGATGGTATAGAGTTCTTTTTTGAGTTTTTGTATTTCACGGGCTGTAATTTCGATATCCGAAGCCTGACCTTGAGCGCCACCCATGGGTTGATGAATCATAATACGTGAGTGTTTCAAAGCCGAGCGCTTGCCGTGAGCGCCTGCAACCAATAAAACGGCTCCCATCGAAGCGGCCATTCCGGTGCAAATTGTAGCCACTTCGGAACCGATAAACTGCATGGTGTCGTAAATGCCCAATCCTGCATAAACCGAACCGCCTGGGGTATTGAGGTAGATAGAAATGTCTTTGCCCGGGTCGGAAGAGTCGAGGTAAAGCAGTTGAGCCTGAATAACATTGGCTGTATAATCATCTACCTGTGTGCCCAGGAAAATAATCCTGTCCATCATCAAACGGGAAAAGACATCCATTTGCGTAACGTTGAGTTGGCGTTCTTCGAGAATTGATGGTGAAATATAATTGCTTGTAATATTGGCATATTTGTCGAGCGCTAAACCATTCATGCCAAGATGTTTGGTGGCATAGCTGCGAAAATCGTTATTGTTCATATTGTTTTGAATTTTAGATAAATGTTTAATAATTGAAAAAGGCTTTTTGCCTGTTGCAAAAAAGAACAAAGATATAACTTTTTTGTTCAATTTTTTCACAGTGAAAAACCTTTTCAGCGGAAATCATTAATAAGCAATAATAGGCTGCCGATTAATTTATAAACATCTTATTGAAATCTTCGACCGAAATTTCTTTGGTGTCAACTTTTACGGCGTTTTTTACTATTTCAAACGTTTTATTATCGGCTACTTTGTCGATAATGTTTTTCACTGTTTCTTCTTTCTTCAACATGTCTTTGGCATAGTTGGCAATTATTTCGTCGTCCATTCCAATCATACCATATTGTGCAAATTGCGCTTTTGTTATTTTTTTTGCATATTCTTCAATATCGGCGGTTTCAACTTCTAACTCGTTTGCTTTTGCAATTTTATCTTTAATTAATTGCCATTTCAAATCGGCAATTATTTTGGGGTAATCAGTTTCCAGTGTTTCGGCAGTCAGATTTTCGTTGGTTGCCAACAACCAACGTTTCAGGAATGCATCCGGAAAAACCAGGTTGTCGTATTTCGCCAGCAACATATCGCGGGCATCAATCCCAAATTTATATTCGCTGTCGCTCAATAGGCTTTCCTGAATGTTTTCTTTGATTTTAGCGCGGAATTCTTCCTCGCTTGTTACAACGCCTTCGCCATACACTTTGTCGAACAGTTCCTGGTCGATAGCCGATTCGTGATAGCGTGTAATTCCTTCAATTTTAAACTGAAAGTCAGACTCGATATTTTTTGCTTCGTCTTTCGATATTTTCAACAGCGAACTGATTTCAGCTTCATCTTCGAATGCTTTGGCAGGGTTGAATGTGATTACGTCGCCTTTGGCAGCTCCTACAAACAGGGCTTTCTGAGCTTCATCTTTCATGTAAGAAGGGGTCAAAACAGCGTCGGAAAGTTTGATGCCGCTTTCGTTTACTTTTCCGTTTTCCATTTCAAGAATTTCGCCTTTTACCATATCTTTTTCTTCAACTGTCTCTTCCTGAACATATTTGCCATAGCGACCGGTATAAGATTTTACCTGATTCTCGATCATTTCATCACTTACGGCAATTTCGTAGTATTTTACTTTATCTTTTTTTGACAATTCTATTTCAAATTCGGGAGCTAAACCAAAGTCGAAAACAAATTCAAAATCTTCCTGCGTGTTGAAGTCGATAACTGGTTGTTCATTTTCGTTCGGCATGGGTTCGCCCAATATATTTACGTTGTTTTCGCGGATATATTTGTATAGTTCATCAGAAACCAATTTGTTAATTTCTTCAGCCAATACGGCTTTTCCATACATTTTCTTCACCAAACCCAGGGGCACCATGCCCGGGCGAAATCCGGGGATATTGGCTTTTTTCCGATATTCACGAAGTGTTTTTTCCACCTTCTCGGCGTAATCGTTTTTTTCAATACGCAACGTTACTGTTGCATTGCTTTGATCGATGTCTTTTCTGACGATGTTCATAATTTATTTATATTTCCAGATTTTCAATTGCTAAATAATCAACACTTTAGCGTTATCTTTTTGCATGTTTCCAGCTATCCGTTTTATTGGTTTATAGTAACCAAATTAGGGCTGCAAAGGTACAAAAAATAAAATACAATCTATCTTATTTTTATTAAAATATTGCTAATGTCTGGCGGTTGAAAAACAACAACTTAATAAGCAGGGATGTTTTGTGGCGTTAAAAAAAGCGAACCCAATTCTGAGTTCACTTTTGATTTTTGTTATTTATTGTGTTAAAATAAGTAAGTTAAACCTACGGAGAAAACGCGGTTTGTTGTCGAATCAAGCTCTTGGGAATCAGAAAGATTGGTGTTTTTTATTCCCTGAGACCAATTGGCTCCAAACTGAATTTTCCGGAAAAATTCAACTCCTACGCCAAGGTTGTAGCCGTAATCGACTCTGTCAACAAAGTCCTGAAATCCTATATCTTCAGACGTATTCTCAGTTTCGACCACAGTTTTTCCACTGAGTGCGTAACCTGCATATACTCCGCCATATCCGAATACTCCGATAAGTCCGAGTTTAATTTGGTAGCGAAGCTTGAAGGGCGCTTCAAGATAATTCATCTCTTTGTATCCTTCCCTGACCGCATCAACAAGGCTTAAACTGTCGGAAAAAGCATATCCTTTTTGTGAAACAAGCATTCCGAGTTCAGCACCAATGCCTGATTTTTTAGGTGTTAACTGATAAATCAATCCGATTTGATAACCGGTTAAATTGTCGGTTTTGAAACCTACCGCAATATCTTCGCTGTTTAATGACTTGATTTCGTTGGCCAGGTTTATTCCTGCCTTTATCCCGAGCTGGGCGTAAGTTCCCGATGTAATGATCAATAATGCCAGCAGCAAACTGTATGTTTTTTTTCTCATGAAATACTTATGAAAGAAATTATTACAGGGGTAATGAATAAGTTTTCTAATCGCAGGACAAAAATACAAAAACTTTGCAAAGTAGCGTGAGCGGTACACAGAGTTTATTTTTTAGTCATTCGTTTGCGATCGTTTTCGTCGAGGTAAATTTTACGCAAGCGAATACTCTGGGGCGTAATTTCCACATATTCATCTTCTTTGATGTATTCAAGGGCTTCTTCGAGGCTGAAAACGACTGGGGGAATAAGTTTTGCTTTGTCATCGGCGCCTGAAGCGCGCATATTGGTAAGTTTTTTCGATTTGGTTACGTTTACCACCATATCGCCTTCCTTTGCACTTTCGCCAACTACCTGTCCCGAGTAAATTTCATCTTGCGGGAAAATAAAGAAACGTCCTCTGTCCTGCAATTTGTCGATGGCATAAGCAAATGCCGTTCCACTTTCCATGGCAATGATAGAGCCATTCGTACGTTTTTCAATATCTCCTTTGTAAGGTTGATATTCGAAGAAGCGGTGCGACATGATGGCTTCACCTGCCGAAGCGGTTAATACATTATTTCTCAGTCCGATAATTCCACGCGATGGAATCAGGAATTCCAATTGAATGCGATCGTTCATTACTTCCATGCTGAGCATTTCGCCTTTGCGCATGGCTACCATTTCAATAATTTTTCCAGAGCATTCTTCAGGGAGGTTGATCGTTAACTGTTCAATCGGTTCGCAACGTTTTCCGTCAATTTCTTTAAAAATCACCTGTGGTTGACCCACCTGCAATTCATATCCTTCGCGGCGCATGGTCTCGATCAACACCGACAAGTGCAATACGCCGCGCCCGTAAACGTGCCAGATGTCCGAATCAAGATTTTTTTCAACACGCAAAGCCAGGTTTTTGTCCAATTCTTTGATTAAACGGTCGTGAATGTGGCGTGAAGTAACATATTTTCCTTCTTTACCGAAAAATGGAGAGTTATTGATGGTGAAAACCATACTCATGGTCGGTTCGTCGATGGCAATCGGTTTCAATGGTTCTGGATTTTGCAAATCGCAGATTGAATCGCCGATTTCGAAGCCTTCGATGCCTACCAAGGCGCAAATATCACCCGATTTCACTTCGGTTGTTTTTGTTCGTCCAAGTCCGGTAAAAGTATGTAATTCTTTAATGCGTGATTTTTTGATGGAACCATCGCGTTTCACCAGGTTCACATCCATCCCTTCGCGTAATGTGCCCCGATGTATTCGCCCAACGGCAATACGTCCTACATAAGATGAATAATCGAGTGAAGTGATTAGCATTTGGGGAGTTCCTTCGAGCGATTCGGGCTCCGGAATGTATTTAATGATGGCATCGAGCAATGGCAAAATGCTGTCGGTCTGATTCTTCCAGTCTTCCGACATCCAGTTGTTTTTGGCCGAGCCGTAAATGGTGTGGAAATTTAATTGCTCTTCGGTAGCGTCGAGGTTGTACATCAAATCGAAAACGGCTTCGTGCACTTCGTCGGGGCGACAGTTTGGTTTGTCCACTTTATTTACAACGACAATCGGAATTAGACCGATTTGCAACGCTTTTTGTAATACGAAACGGGTTTGAGGCATAGGACCCTCGAATGCATCCACAAGCAGCAAAACACCGTCGGCCATGTTTAATACGCGTTCCACTTCGCCGCCAAAGTCGGCATGACCCGGAGTGTCAATAATATTAATTTTATATCCGAGGTAGTCGATGGATACGTTTTTGGCAAGAATGGTAATACCTCTTTCACGTTCGAGGTCGTTATTATCCATAATCAACTCGCCTGCATTTTCGTTGTCGCGGAACAAATGTCCTGCTAACAACATCTTGTCAACCAGTGTTGTTTTCCCGTGATCGACGTGGGCAATTATAGCAATGTTTCTAATTTTCTGCATGTAACACAATCTTTTTTTTCAGGCTGCAAAGGTAATCAAAATAATTCAATCGGCATGCTGTGTCAGATTGATTCGATATATACTGTATCCCTAACCTGGACAAGCCAGAA
>DIFH01000102.1 GCA_002427615.1 Paludibacter sp. UBA5753 | reverse complement strand
GGCTCTGCCCCATTTAAACATCTGTCAGGAAGCCATTCGTCCAATTTTATGGGTCGTATTTCAATTGTATCAACAATCATCGTAATATTGGTTTGTCTTTAGTTCACAATTGTGCCCAACGGTCGAGTGTATGTGCCGTAAGGGATTGCAGGGAAGTTTCCTGCATACCGACACAAGAGTTTGAGCGAGCTACAACGCTCGAATACCCACTGAAACCCTTATGACATATACACTTTGTTGTGCGTTCGTGCATATTACTCTTTTCTTCTTTTATATTGTCATATAAATTACATACATCACATTGGTTTCAAATTCTTGTTAAGTCTGTCTATAATCTTTTCTAACCGAGTTTGACGGGTTTTGTCAGATTTGGCATCAAGATAAAATCCGGTATATGTGCGTTGTACCGAATGCGACATAGCCAGCAAGTTACTATAAGCAGGCTCATACGGCTGAATGATTTCCCTGAACATCTGTATTTGTTCATCGTCAATCCGGATATGTTTAGCACTATCCCATAAACCGTTTTTCCTGGCACGTTCTATGGCTTCTAAACCCTGCTGAGTCATCAAACCCCTTTCCATAAGAGTTTGTGCAAGCTTTTTGTTTTTAACAGACCATTCGCTTTTAGGTAAACGTCGCGCGAAATACTTTTTGTAAGTATTCGCATCAAGCGATTGTAATTGTCCATCTATCCATCCGTGACAAAGCGCCTCTTCCAATGCATCACCAGCAGAGAGTGTGATAAATTTCCCTTTTTTACTAAAGAGTAACCATATGCCATTCTTCTCTGTTCCATACCTGTCAAGCCATTCCCGAAAAGCTTGTCTGTCGGTGAATGTAAGTGTTTTATCCATAAGTGCTCTCAAAGTTGTAACAATTTAATTATTCAATAGAAGGTTTAGTTAACGACCAATGGCTGTGGATGATTTTCCATTCGTTATTTTCTTCAAGCCTATACACTTCGGTACAATTCTCCTTCCAGAGCGTTTCACCTGAGTATGAGTGCAGATTGTAGGTCAGGACTGCCATCGTATCGGTTTGTTGTACAACGGGATTTATCATTTCGAATTTATCCATTTTTACCTTTCCGCGCATACTCTCATACAACTCTTTTATCTTGTCCCAACCGTCAAGCCGCCTTTCATGTGCAGGGTCGAAATAAGTGAAGTCCTTTGAATAGAGTTCGAGGTAGGGGGAGGGATTGCCATTGTGCCATGCATCGAGAGCAGCCGTCTCTAAAGCAATTATTGTTTCTGTAATAGTAAGTTTATCCATGATATTTCATATTGAATTGATGATTATTCTGTTTTGAGACTCTTCAATTGTATTTCATTTATCACCCAAGGCAATAGTTAATGTAGCACAAATTGTCATTTAGGATGTATTTTGCATAACGCACAACGGTTTGCCGCTTTGCGAAGGCGGAGATTTTTAGCAATAAACTTGATTAGATGCACAAAGCTTGAATTTAGCACTTCACTGTCATAGAAGCACGAAAACCCCGCTTTTGCAAAACGGCTGTTAGCGGGTCGGCTTTCTTTATGTGAATCAATTCTTAATCTCAATATTGAGTTGTCGTCCCTCGTTCATTGCTTTTTTGTCCATCGACATTCCAACTGCTATTCCGATTCCCATTCCGATTGGAAGTCCAATTGCTAAAAGTCCTATGTTGCCAATACTAAGTCCAAAAGCAACACCAATTGGTAAGCCAAATGCACTCATCCCTAATACCATCCATAATGTTCTGTAATAATTTTTAGGCACTATTTTGTGTTCTTTTTCAACTTGTTTCAAAATTGCTGTCTGTTTTTGCTTAAATAGGTTAGTTAATTGGGTACCATTAAGATTTGATGAATTTAATAAATCAACACTTTCGTTTATTAATTTGCAAATGTCTTGGCTCAATTCCTTTTCCTTTAATTCATTTAGAAGTTCGCCAAATTGCGAATACATTCTATTCAGTTTGTCATCGTTAGAAATGTCTTCTCGGTTTTTAAGTTCTTTAATATTCATAAATTTTCTGTTGTTAGTTTAAGCTGCCCGCTAACGGTTGTGTATACGCCATACTGTTGCGTATACATTTCATATATATATTGTTTTCGTTATTATAATACGCTCATTATAAATACAATATAAGAATTGTTTGTTTTTAATATAATTGCGCATACTTATATTTTTAAATTGCTTTCCATATGTTGATTTTTATATATCAAGATTATCCAAAGGATTTTTTATCTGATCAAATCCTTTTGTTGTAACATGGGTATATATTTCAGTTGTTTTACTGCTGGCGTGACCCAGTAGCTCCTGAATATAACGCAGATCGGTTCCAGACTCCAATAAATGTGTGGCAAACGAATGACGCAACGAATGTACGGAAATATTTTTACTGATACCAACTTTCGTTAAAGCATTTTTTAATATATTTTGAATACTTCGGGTAGAATACTGATCTCTGCAGGAGAAAAGATGATAGAGAATTGTCGATCCCAATATGGAATTATTATAAAATAGCGCCAAAAAATAACATTTTACGATATTATTTGCCGATTTGGTTCGATTCTTTTATTTTTGCAGCTTCAATTCAAATATATGGCAACCGTAACGGAGAAAATAAAGATATTGTGCGCCGACAGGAACATGTCGGCCGAGGAGCTGGC
>DIFH01000129.1:233-6176 GCA_002427615.1 Paludibacter sp. UBA5753 | reverse complement strand
TTAGTCATTTACTATTTACTATTTACTATTTACTATTTAGTCATTTACTATTTACTATTTACTATTTAAAAGCTGTGCAAAAATTACGGAAATTTTCCGGTATTTGTAACTTTGGAGTCTCGATTTCCATGTCGGATTTCGGGATGGTAATTTAGGACTGTTGGAATTCCAACTCCGCCAAATATTATTGAGCGAATCGGGATTCGCCCGTCCCTTTGATTAAACCCCGCACCAAAGCGTTACCAGAAACGGCACCGAGAAATCCATTACAAATCCATGATAAATGGAAATAATAGCATACTCCTTACCTGAAGAACGTATAATAATGGGAAAAGTTGTATCCATGGTAGTGGCTCCACCCGCCGAAATAGGAGCGAATTTCCCGAAATATTTCACCATAAGCGGCGCAAAAAGCAAAGTAAGAATTTCACGAAAAATATTAGCCAAAAGAGCAATAGTACCCAGCTCAACTCCTTTATATTGGGTGATCAAAATACTCGAAAGCGAATAATAACCGAAACCTGAACCTACCGCCAAACAATCGTTGAGACTTAAAGATTTTAAAAAGACACTTGCCAATGCCACTCCTGCCCAAGTACCTGCAATCGTCATTATCGGCAGGAATATGATTCTTGGGTTCAGTGATTTGAACTGTTTGATAGAATTGGGATCATTCCCAATGCTTAATCCTACCGTAAACATCAAGGCGCAAAGCACTGCAAAACTGAATTGGGGATTTTGCCAACTTTCGGGTATCCATCTGAACAGCCCCAACAATACGCCAACTGCAAAAAACGATAAGATGATTAGACTGCCCTTCATTTTCAAATTTTCAGCGGTCAACTTTTTTATGACCTAATTAGATTTTGACTTTTAAAACTGCGTTAAAAACCCTAAATGTCAATAATATATTATTAACAAATGAATTATACGGTCTTTTTTGTGCTTTTCCAAAGTACAAATGCAAAAAACACACTACCTAATGTTGCCGCAATTGCCAATATCAAAGCATCTACTCCAAGCGACATAATATTGGCGACAATCGATTTTTCGTATCCAAGCTCCAGACCAAGCATGAATAATAAAAGCCAAATCAGGAGTAGAATCAATTGATGTATAAATGTAAATTTATACCGGCGAAATAAATACCCAACAGCAACACCAGCCACCATAAACGAAATTACAATAAACATATAATTTGTTGATTAACAGTCATAAAGTTAACCAAAAAGCAGCACATAACTGCACTGCTTTTTGGACGTAACGATAAAATAATTATTTTTTCTTACCCTGATTAGCAACGGCTTCCATTAATTTTTTTATTTCTTCAGGGTCTCCTAAGAAATAGTCGTTTACGAGTTTAAAATCATCGTCGAATTCGAACACATAAGGGATGGCAGTCGGCAAATTCAAGCCAACTATATCTTCATTCGAGATATTCTTCAATAGTTTGATGATACCTCGCAGACTATTGCCATGCGCAGCGACTAATATCTGGTCGTATTCCTTCAAACTTGGAAAAATAACACTTTCCCAATAGGGTAAAATGCGATCGACTGTTTCTTTCAGCGATTCAGTGAGGGGAAGGTCTTTTTTGTTGACACCTTTGTAGCGCGGATCGACAAATGGCGACCGAGGATCGTCAATTGCCAATGGAGTAGGAGGAACATCATAACTTCGCCTCCAGATAAGGACTTGTTCGTCGCCATATTTCTCAGCAGTCTCAGCTTTATTGAGTCCCTGTAACATGCCATAATGCTTCTCATTCAAGCGCCATGATTTTTCAACCGGAATCCAATCCAAATCCATTTGATCTAAAATACTGTTCAGGGTTTTAACAGCTCTTTTAAGATAAGAAGTATATGCTTTTTCGAAAAAGAATCCTTTTTCTTTCAGTATTTTACCTGCGTCAATAGCCTCCTTCATTCCTTTTTCTGACAAATCTACATCCGTCCATCCAGTGAATCGGTTTTCTTTATTCCATACGCTTTCACCGTGTCGAATTAATACTACTTTTTTCATTTTCGAAAGTTTTAATTAATTTTTTATTTAAAACAAACAACATTAAACTTTGTTTTAAAGGAATTACTCAGCGCCTTTTATTTTTATAACCTTTTGATTCTCAGTTCGACTTTGTCTAACTGAAAATCAAATAGCTGATTATTATCAAATTGATTAGGGCGCTGAGTAGTTACAAAAAAACAGACTCTAATTATACATACGTTCACGTACGGCTCTCACCTCTTCCGAAGTTACATAATCGTCGTAATCCATTTGCTTGTCGATAATTCCTTTGGGGGTCAGTTCGATAATGCGGTTACAAACGGTTTGAATAAACTCGCGGTCGTGCGAAGACATTAAAACGTTTCCTTTGAAATTGACAAGCGTGTTGTTAAATGCCTGAATCGATTCAAGATCAAGGTGATTAGCCGGTGAATCGAGCACCATCACATTGGCATTTTTAAGCATCATGCGCGAAATCATACAACGCATTTTTTCGCCTCCCGAAAGTACACTGGCTTTTTTGTATATTTCTTCGCCTGTAAAAAGCATTTTACCCAGATAACCGCGGATAAACGATTCGAGTGTATCATTGGAGTATTGACCAAGCCAATCCACCAAGTTTAAATCGGTGTTGAAAAACTCCGAATTATCGAGTGGGAGGTAAGCATGAGTGATAGTAATTCCCCAATTGTATGTTCCTTCGTGGTTTTTATCGTGTCCGTTGATAATTTCAAAAAATGCGGTCATGGCACGCGGGTCGCGCGAAAGGAAAACAATTTTATCGTTTTTCTCCACATTAAAGTTTACATCTTTGAAGAGTATGGTTCCATCTTCAAGGGTTTTTCCTAATCCGGCTATTTCGAGCACCATGTTGCCGGGTTCGCGTTCGGGCGTGAAAATAATGCCCGGATATTTACGTGTTGATGGCTGAATTTCTTCCACATTCAGTTTTTCAAGCATTTTCTTACGGCTTGTGGCTTGTTTCGACTTAGCCACGTTGGCGCTGAAACGGCGGATAAACTCTTCCAATTCCTTGCGTTTTTCGTCGGCTTTCTTGTTTTGATTTTGTTGTTGACGAAGCGCCAACTGGCTCGATTCGTACCAGAACGAATAATTACCCGAAAAAAGTTGCACTTTCCCGTAATCAATATCCACGGTATGCGTGCTCACGGCATCGAGGAAATGACGGTCGTGCGAAACAACCAATACCGTATTTTCGTAATTGGCTAAATAATTTTCGAGCCACATCACGGTATCTACGTCGAGGTCGTTGGTAGGTTCATCGAGTAAAAGGTTATCAGGTTTGCCAAATAGCGCACGAGCCAACAGTACGCGAACTTTTTCCATACCGCTGAGCTCTTTCATTAACTGGTAATGAAGATTTTCTTTGATACCCAGTCCGCTGAGCAAGGACGCTGCGTCGCTTTCGGCATTCCAACCGTTCATTTCCGAAAACTTATCTTCGAGTTCCGAAGCGTGTATTCCGTCAGCATCCGAAAAATCTTCTTTCAGGTAAATGGCATCCTTTTCGTTTTTGATTTTCCAAAGCGTATCGTGTCCCATCATCACGGTGTCGATCACGGTATATTCGTCGAATTCGAAGTGATCCTGTTTCAATACGGACAAACGTTCACCCGGACCGAACTGAATCGTTCCACGTGTTGGTTCCAGATCGCCGCTGAGCATTCGTATCAACGTAGATTTTCCGGCGCCATTGGCGCCAATCACGCCATAACAATTACCGGCAGTAAACTTCAGGTTCACATCCGAAAATAATACGCGTTTACCAAACTGAATAGCAAGGTTTGAGACTGTAATCATAAATTTAATTTAAACTCTCTAAATTCCTTCTCGCCTCTCGCCTCTCGCCTCTCGCCTCTCGCCTAAAGTCGAGACAAGTAAAGTCGAGACAGGTAAAGTCGAGACAGGTAAAGTCGATACGCAGCGAAAGGAGAATTAAGGAGTTTGTTTGTCTTTTAATATTTCTGTATAATTGAGAATAGTAATCATGAAGTCCATTTTTGGGAATTCAGGGACTTAATTAAACAAAGAATAGAACCAATCTGTTTTCAGAC
This sequence comes from Paludibacter sp. UBA5753, assembly GCA_002427615.1. GTDB lineage: Bacteria > Bacteroidota > Bacteroidia > Bacteroidales > Paludibacteraceae > Paludibacter. The sequence goes on along the minus strand of DIFH01000129.1, from coordinate 2,097 downwards.
TTGCTCTATTCTTGTTATTTATATTGAAGTAACCTGATAGTATTATTCAATTATTCCCAATATGCGGGCAGCTTTTGATATTTTCGAAATTGATTCGTCAATTTGTTCGAAGGTATGAGTTGCCATGAGCGAATAGCGGATCAGCGAGTCTTCGGAGCGAACGCCAGGCGAAACCACAGGATTTACAAATACTCCTTCATCCATCAACATACTGGTCAACTTAAATGTCTTCGTGTTGTCGCGAACGTATAAAGGAATAATAGGCGTTTCGGTAGGCCCGATTTCAAATCCGGCTTTCAGGAATCCTGTTTTTGCTCTGTGGGTATTTGCCCAAAGTGCGTCTTTACGCCATGTTTCTTCAGCCATAACATCCAATGCCGCCAAAACACATCCGGTTGATGCAGGTGTGATAGAAGCGCTGAAAATCAGAGTACGGGAATTGTGTTTCAGGTAATTGATGATTTTTTCATCAGAAGCAATAAATCCCCCAATTGTACCCAACGATTTGCTGAAGGTTCCCATGATCAGGTCAACATCGTTCGACACTCCGAAATGTTCGCAAATGCCGGCGCCTGTTTTCCCGAAGACTCCCAACGAATGGGCTTCGTCGACCATGATGGAAGCATTGTATTTTTTCGACAGTTCAACTATTTCCGGTAGTTTTGCAACGTCGCCTTCCATGCTGAACACCCCGTCGGTTACAATTACTTTCAATTTATCCGGTTCACATTTTTTTAAAAGGTTTTCAAGCGCATCCATATCATTGTGCCGATATTTCAGTTGTTTGGAAAAAGACAAACGTTTACCTTCAATAATTGAGGCGTGGTCGAACTCATCGAAAATGAGATAATCCTCGCGCCCTGTTAAACACGGTACAACCCCTGAGTTTACTGAAAAACCGGTTGCATACACTAAAGCTGCTTCTTTGTTAACAAGCTTGGCTAATCGCTCTTCCAGTTCAATGTGGATGTCTAAGGTGCCGTTTAAGAAACGCGATCCGGCACAGCCGGTTCCGTATTTTTCAACGGCTTTAATAGCTCCTTCTTTCAACTTGGGATGGTTTGTCAATCCTAAATAACTGTTCGATCCGAACATAAGAACAGGTTTTCCGTTGATGGTTACAACAGTGTCCTGGTCTGATTCGATGGGACGAAAATATGGATAAACGCCCAATTCTTTTGCTTTTTGGGGCGCATCATATTGTCCCAGTACATTACTTAATAGACTCATGGTTTCTTTTTTTTTTTGTTTCTGAATAAAAGCCTGCAAAGATAAGTTTTTTTTTTGTTAATTGATATTCTTTTTGCTTATAAACTCACATATAGCTACTTTCGCAATCTGTACCTACTATATAAATACCAGATGAACAATAGAATAATAATTGACTTGTTGGCATTTTCAGTCAGTAAAAATGAACCGGAATGAAATTCGATATTTTTCAGAAAAACAAAAAAAACCTGAAAGTTTCGATCTTAATTCATGATTTGCATGAACCTGTTTCGGAGCGCCCTTTTCCTACCACACGAATCCTTTCGTGTGATTAAACAAGATCGTTTTTATGCCATCATTCCAATGCAATGCAATGCAATCGTGTGGCAGCTTGGGAAACTCCGGGATGACGGAATTCCGATTCCGTCAAGAATCATTTTATAAGGATGACAAAACCAACAGTGGAAACGAAAGGGAGTAACTCCGATTCCGTCGGAAACAGGAGCAGTAGTTTTCTGTTGCCGGAGTCGGAACTCCGGCATCCCGCTTTGCTGCCGGTTATACAAAACCGTCCGACCGCTTTGAGCGGTCAGACGGATTGACAACGCGATGCAATCGCACGGCAGCAGCGGGAATTTCGGGATGACGGAATTCC
>DIFH01000129.1:0-199 GCA_002427615.1 Paludibacter sp. UBA5753 | reverse complement strand
CAGTGGCAACCAAAGGGAGTAATTCTATTTCCGTCGGAAACAGGAGCAGTAGTTTTTTCTTGCCGGATTCGGAACTCCGGCATCCCGCTTTGCTGCCGGTTATACAAAACCGTCCGACCGCTTTGAGCGGTCAGACGGATTGACAACGCGATAAAATCGAGTGGCAGCAGTGGGAATTTCGGGATGACGGAATTCCGAT
>DIFH01000152.1 GCA_002427615.1 Paludibacter sp. UBA5753 | reverse complement strand
ATATCTGAATTATTCTTCAATTCTGAAGGAAAATGGACAATTGAACTAAAATTTGTAAAAACTTCTTTCTTCGGGACAAATGGTATTTATGTTACTTCAGTTTCGGGTCAATCTAAACTTAAGCAGTTGACTGATGATGCTATTTTTAACACGAAGATTCTAACAATTACGAATGATAGTTTACAGTCTGACCTAACAATTAATCCTCTCGGAGATAGTCTTTTTTTCTTTCGTGAGAGCGCATATCCAATTGTTGCTCCTTTAATTTTTGGTAATCGAGTTAATGCGTCGGTAAGAGCTCCGAGAATCAATGAATCTATTTCATTATATGGTTATGAATATGAAAATGACTTCGATTATACTTATAGTATTGATAAGTCCCCCTCTATTGGCTACGAAAATGATTCAACAGGAATGTGCGGAACAATTAAAGGAAAAATCTATGACCCATATAATTTACTCCCAGCCAATGTTTGTCTGACCGGAAATGGCATAACCGATTTTAAACTGGAAGCAAATGGAAATTATTCGGCAAGAATAACCTCGTCAAAACATACTATTGACAAATTGTACTATTTCGGTACAAATTATGAAATGTCTTCAGGATATTACGTTAAGGTATCACCTGTTGTTGTAACAACAGAACCAGACACGATTGTAAATGTTGATTTTCATATATATGACATAGTGTATTCTATTGAGAGTATAAAAAACGATCAAAACATTATATTTAAAATAGCTCCAAATCTGATTAAAGAATCTTCATTTAATTATGAAATAGCTATTCCTGTCAAATCCTCAAATAGTTATATTGAGCTTTTTAATATGAGCGGACAATTGATTGAGAGATGCAATATCATTGAAAACAAAGGGACAATTAATTTAAAACGCAAATTGCAAGCGGGTAATTACACAGTCAGACTCCTTGTGAACAATAAAAACTATGCAAATTCAAAAATAATTGTTGCGAACTAATGAAAAAAATTTTATCCACAATTTTGGGGATTTGTTTTTATGTATTTGTTTCGGAGGCTCAAACAAAAATATCCTTCTTTGAGGAACATATCGATTTTTCCTTCGAAGGCAACTATTTTACGATAAATGGACTGTTTTCATTTTCGAACGAAAACAATCAACCTCAAACGCAACAAATTATCTTCCCATTTGCGAATGAGACGAACTCAATTGACTCTATAAGAATTATCAATTTGTATAGTTTAAGCAAGTTGGATTATATTAAATTGAAAAGTTCGGTACTATTTAAGGTAACTGTACCTGCAAATGATACAGTTGACTTAAATATTTTTTATCGCCAAAAGAAGTCTTCAACAAATAAATATATTTTAACTTCAACTCAATTGTGGAAACAGCCATTAAAGAAAGCTGTATATTCGTTAACAACGGAAAAGAATTTAAAAATCAAGTCGTTCACGTACGAACCTGATTCAATTAGAATAAATGCCGACAAAACGGTCTATTTATGGGAAAAGGAAAATTTTATGCCAGAAAAAGACTTTGAAATAATTATAAACGACTAAATTACTGTGCATAACTCACTTTCAATATAACGAAAGCCGGAGCCTTCACCAAGTATTATAGTGGGAAAGTTTGCAAATTACGACGAGGAACGAGGATAACTCAACCAATAATATTGATATTTAAGAAGGATGTCTGTTCAGCAGGTTTTTATATTTTTTTCTTCATCGATGATGAATAAAACGGTCAAAGACTTCTTTATACCCATTCGCCATAATTTCCCAGGAATAATGTTGCCGGGTATAGTCTTTTCCACGGGCAGATAAAATTTGAAGTTTTTCTTTATCACTCAACAATTCATGGATTTTGTCAGCCCAAGCCTGCGCATTTCCGGCGGGCAAAAGAGTTCCGTTTTTGTTATCGATAACAGCGTCAGTAATTCCATCAATTCCGGATGCCACGATATAGGTACCACGCATACTGGCTTCGAGAGCTACCAGACCAAATCCTTCCACATCGCCGGGGATAGAAAGGTTGGGCATCACAAATAAATCAGCCAACGATAGGATCTGCAACAAATCATCATCCGAAACTTTACCCAAATGATAGGCGTTCTTTTGCGTTGTCAACTGATCGATAACATCTTGCTTATCAGTTGAAAATCCAAACAACAGATGTATTTTATAGCCTATATTCAGAGGCAGGTTTTGCATAAATTTCTCCACAAGCGTTTGTTTCTTTGTCAACGGACCAATCATCAGAAATAAAATGTCCTCGTCCAACAAAGGCATTACATTTTTCAGAAACCATGAAAAACCCTTTCGTTTCACCGGTCTGCCTGTGGAAACAATCACTTTTTTATTGGAAACATCAATATTATATTCGCTCCGAAGCCTTTGTACAATGGTGTCATCGTATGGAATATCACCCAGACTATGCTCTACTCCGTTATTTACGGTGAAAGTCGTTTTTTCATCAAAACCTCTTTTGAGGCATTCCTGTCGGGTAAATTCACTCACACAAATTGCTCCGTTGTATTTTCTTAATTTATGAACCAGTCTGTTCTGAAAAAAATCCACGGGGTAGGTTATGTCCAGACCGTGATAGGTAACAACCACCGGAATCCGGGTAATTTTCTGCAACCAAAGCGAAGCAAAACCCATTGTGCCGTCATTCAGGTGTATCAGTTTTATATTCGGATGCTTTTTAAGAATTGCTTTAACTTTTGATCTGAGTTTTATAAACCAGAGAATTTTGTTTTCGTTGCCCTGGTAGGCGATAAGGTGTGTTGTATAATAGGCGGATAATCCTTTGATTAACTCATAACTTTGCTTTTCCATTCCGCCGATGAAAGGTGGATATTTGTGCGTGATGCATAGGATTTCTTCGGGCATTTAGATCGTTTTATAAGATTTTTTTTTTGAAATAATCAGAAAAAGGACTCCGGCAATAGCCAGCCAGAACAGTTGACGCGCTCTTCTTACCAATGAAACAACAAACCAGACTTCGTTGCTTGCTATTCCGATAACATCGAGCATTACTTTATTGCCATATTCTTCAACGCCGATCTGTCCGGGTATGATGGCTCCCAAAGATTTAAAAAGCGTAACTCCCATCTCAACTGCTACTGCATCCACCACCGAAATTTTTATATGTAAAGTCTGCAAAACTATAAAAAATTCAATAGCCCCGAAAATCCAGTGTAAAGTCATTAAAAGAAAAGCATACAAAAATTTCAATTTGTTATCTTTATAATAATCAGACGCAATAGCATTGATTTCATAACAAGTATCCACCGTTTTATCGGTAAGAAACGACCATTTCGTTTTCTGTCTGATTTTTGCAACTGTTCTTCCAAAGTACAGATGATCGTCTAAAAGATATTTTGCCAGAAGAAATCCGAATGCGATGGCAACTGCTATCATAAAAATCAAAACGACCTCCTGGCTACCGTTGAATCTTCCAAAAGTGAGATAAATGACAGAGATTACAATCAGTAACATGGACGACAAAATGTTAAGCATCCTCATCAGTAAAATGGAGCTTAAACCATTTTTTATTGTTATCCCAACTTTCGAAAGGTAGGAAATTTTGAGCGTATCGCCGGCTATGACGTTTGTGGGATTAAATGTTCCGAGCATTTCGCCCACATGCCTGAATACAAAAACTTGTGTAATCGAGGTCTTTTTTCCTTCACTTCCCATACACAACATCCAGGCTTTTGCAGAACTGAGGTAAGCCAGAAATGATGTAATAATGACAAACACAAACATCTCCGGCGTTTCATAAAGATAGGTATTTAATGTGTGAAAGTCGATATTGGATATAAATCGGGTGATTAACAATAAAACCGACAACAATAAAATCGCTATAAAATATTTCTGATATTTTTTAAATAAGGTAACTATATTCATTTATCTGTAAGTTAAAAGAGATTTATCCGGATTGCATTTACTTTTTTTAAACTGCATAATTTATCGGATAACTCTTATCTGGCAGAAGAACCTTATTATTGGATGAGCGGGCAGCCAGTAATTCAAGGTCGGTAAAATACTCGTCTGCCAAATGATCCCAATTCAGCGTAGAAGTATAATTGATTCCGTTTAACTGCATCATTTCGCGGAGCGAGTTGTTGTTAAGTATCGATTTGATATTTTCAATATATTCACCGGCATCACAGGGTTCGCACAAAAAGCCTGTTTCACCGTGTTTCACCAAAGCCTGCGAACCGCCGCCCCGCGCAATGACCGGAACACAGCCGCTTGCCATTGCTTCGATGACCACATTTCCAAATGTTTCGGATATGGACGGAAAAACAAAAACATCACACGAGGCATAAACTTTTGCCATTTTTTCATGATCTAAAAATCCGAGGAATATTGCATTTTGCATTCTCTTTCGTGCAGCATCTTCGGCAACCCCGCTTCCGGCAATAATAAAATTCACATCCAATTGCCGCGCCTGCGCTTCATCATAAATATTAAACAAAGTCTCTAAGTTCTTTTCCCAAACCAATCTGGAAGCAAATAAAATACACGGCTTAGTATTCCCTGTGAGATGATGGATGAAACTCTTATCTTTTTTTGAAGGATTGAACAACTCAAGATCAATTCCGCGCTGCCAGAGTTTGAGAGGTTTCCTGGAAATGCCGCAGTCTTTGAGTTCTTTTACCATTTGTGTGGTTGGCACATAAACCATGTTGCAGATATTGTAGAAATTCCGATACACATTTTTCACAACCGCTTCGACGGGTTTTATAAGAAAAGGCAAACTCCTGAAATAATACTTCATGTAAGAAAGAAAGTTGGTGTGGTAGATCGACAGCACCGGTATATTATTTTTTGAAGCATAATTTAACCCGAAAAAACCCAATGGTGAAGGTGTGGAGATATGAATCACGTCCGGTTTAAATTCGGAAAGCGCTTTTGTAAGTTTATTTTTGCTAAAGTATGGAAAAGAAGCGGTATAATTAGAGTTAAACGGTATTACAACGGATGGGATTTCTAATATCCTGTGATTCATTTTCTCATCCGGGGGCGTCCCTGTGCAGAACATAAATTCAAATCTTTCTTCGGGAACCTTATCTATCAGCTGATACATCGTTTTTATAGCTCCATCTAAACCACGGGTAAGGATATCAGCAAAAAACGCTACCCTTATTCTTTTATTGTTTTCCATATTTCTGTTTTTAGAAATTTACATTGACCTGTAATGATTATAGCCCCTGCCATAATTAGTCGTCGAACAAAAATAAGGAAATGATTAATAATTTAAAAAGTCAGGGTTGAACAACACTAAATCAATTAATCTTTTAGAATTCAGTGAATAAAGAGTAAATTTATCCACATTTAGGTAGTTTCTTTACCTATTAATTTATCCGAGATTTCTTATCCTTTACATTTATATTACAGAAAAAAGAGTTCACACCTAAAAATGGCACATTACATGATTGAGTGAATAGTTTTATAAACGCAATCGAGTAGGAAGTGAGCGATTAA
>DIFH01000148.1 GCA_002427615.1 Paludibacter sp. UBA5753 | reverse complement strand
TATTACTTTTTACGGGACTTTTTTTTTCGGAATGACTGTTTTTTGATGCCACAGAATATCCAATATGTAAATCTTATGATATGAAAAATTTAATTTCAAAAGCAAAAACATCAGGCAGAAAGCATCTTTACTTTGATTTATAAAAGAAAAATCCCTAAACTATCGGGAATTTTTTATCATTGTATATTAAAAAAAACTATCTTTGCGCTATGAGAGAATACTAATGAACTCAACAAAAGAAAAAGATTGACGATGGAAATTCAAACACTGTACAACTTGAAATCGAAATTTGTTACCCGCGAGGTGGGTGATGAATTGATAATTGTTCCCTTGAGTGGAAATGTAGCTCAAATGAATGAATTGTTTACCCTAAACGAAACGGCCAAAGTGATTTGGGAAAACCTCCGCGAAGACACGAGTTTCGAAGATTTACAGCGATTAATTACCGAAACTTTCGATATCGACGCACAGACAGCGGCTAAGGATATTGATTCGTTTTTAATTCGCTTGGATAGTTTGTTGAATAAAAAATAGATAGGTGTCCCATGATGAATCAGCCGAACGCCATCTGTATAAAAATAGCTGAATTTTCAATAAAACTATTCTCCGACTCAGTAATTGAGTTGGAAGAAGGTTATTTGCCTTTTGTGAATAACGATGCACAAGCAATACCGGACATTAACATCGAATGCGTCGCTGGTTTGCCTGCAAAGTCTTTCGAAGGCGAACCGGTTTTTAAAGCTGAAAATGAGGTGCAAAAATTTTATTCTATTTACAAAAATGACACTGGGTTGGCTTTTGTCATTTACAATCAGCAAACCCGAAATGAAATTCAACAAATAGCCTTCCTCAATAAATCATTTACCTGTTGGAAAATATATTCCGTTGCTTCAGGAAACAAATTATTACCTTTAAAATATCCTATGGGGCCGATTATCATGCATTATATGACGCTCAAATCGGATGCAGTGATGATGCATGCTTCGTGCGCTTTTGACGGGGAGAAAGCTCGTATTTTCACAGGATTTTCAGGGGCGGGGAAAAGTACTATGTCGAAAATATGGTCGGGAGCAGGAAATTTAATCATTAACGACGACCGACTGATTGTACGCAAGCAGGATGATGGCTTTTATGTGTATAATACGCCCATGTATTACAGGGATATACCCAAGAAAGCAAAATTGAATTCCATGTTTTTGATCAGTCATTCTCCCGAAAATAAAATTAGAAAAATAAATGGAGCATCGGCAATCACCAAAGTAATGGCTTTCAGTATTCAGAATAATTTTGACCGTCGGTTTATTGAGGATAGACTGGACTTGTTTAGCCAACTATGCTCGCAAACAGGCGTTTACGAGTTAGGCTTTGTTCCGGATCAACAGGTTGTTCAATTTGTATTAACCTATGAAGCAGGAGGAAATAAATAATCAGCTTTACGATATGGCTGAAAATATGTTGAATGAAAACCTTTCATTAAGTTATAAATTGAAAGGATTCAGCATGTATCCCACGCTTAAGCCGGGCGACGTTGGACTGGTTGAAAAATGCAGACCTGAAACGTTGAAAATTGGAGATATAGTAGTTTTTAAATCTAATAATATTTTAATAGGTCATAGAATTGTAGATATAAAAACAAAAAACGGTGAAACGATTTTTATTGCCAAAGGAGACAAAAATCTGAACAATGATGCTCCTTTTACCAGCAACGAACTTTTGGGAAAAATCACTTCGTTTGAAAGAAATAACCGGAGAAAGAAGATTAACAGTCAGGTTATGAATTTCAGACGTTTTTCAGCACTATACTTTCCCTCTTTTGCACTTAGAATATATAACTTTATGTTTAGGATTCGAAATAGAAAAGATTCATTCAGGTTAAATCTTAACTCGTTAAAAAATAATGTAACCGTTATTTCGAAAGGTTCGGGTAAACTTTTTTGGATCAATGCTATTATTTCGGTTTTGCAGGGAATAATCCCTTTTGCTGTCATTGTGCTCATTAAGTTGCTTGTTGATGAGCTCACTACATCCTCTTTGCAGAATTCACAACAACAATTCGTTTTTATATCTTTGTTGATAGTCACAGCATTGGTTTTTCTGCTTAATGTATTGCTCACCGAACTACGAGCTTATTTTTCTGAAAAGCTGACACAGTCGGTTACACGATATATTTATTCACTCTTGCAAGCCAAACACAGCGTCCTCGACTTGTCGAACTACGAAAATCCTGATAAACAGGACAAAATACATCGCGCCGTTCAGGAAGCTTCATTTCGTCCGATCAAGATTTTGAATGCCTTACTTATGGGCATCAAATCAGTAGCTTCTGTTTTGTTTCTGATAGGTTTGTTTGTTTCCATTCGCTGGTATATGGTGCTTATTTTATTGGTCGCTATTCTTCCCGATGTGTTTGTCCGGCTTAAATATTCGGGGAAACTTTACAGATTGAAAGATTCGCAAAGTACCCGCGAGCGTGAAATGTATTATTATAACCGTATTTTGACAGGGTTTCCCTTTGCCAAGGAGTTGAAACTTTTCGGATTTTCCGGTTTTTTTCAGAAACGATTCACTCAAACACAAAACTCACTTTTCGACGAAAAAATTGCTCTTCGAAAATCGGAACTCAGTTTCAATATCTTTGCACAGGTTTTTGCTGTCGTACTGATTTTTATTTCATTAGGTTTTGTTTCCTATCTGAAAATGAAGGGCGAAATTTCCATCGGTACGGTAGTGTTGTTTTTCTTTGCTTTCCAACGCGGTTATTCGGTGTTGAACGATTTTTTTCGTTCTTTCACACAGATTATTGAAGATAATACTTTCCTGAAAGATTTTATAGAGTTTCTGAATTTACCTGCACATTCAAAAGAACCAACCGAAACAGTGGAATTTTCATTGAAAAAAGAAATACGTTTCGACAATGTAAGTTTCCGGTACGAAGCCAGCATGCGGGATGCGCTGAAAAATATCAATATCAGTATTCCTGCCGGAAAAACCGTAGCTTTCGTGGGCGCCAATGGCTCGGGAAAAACTACATTAATCAAATTGCTTTGTGGTTTTTATGAGCCCAATGCCGGTAAAATTATGTTCGATAACCAAGACTCAATTCTTATTGGACAAAAGGAAATATGTAAGAATATTACCGCTGTTTTTCAGGATTTTGCACTTTATAATATTTCTGTTGCTGAAAACCTGGCGTTAGGAAATATTCAAATTTCTCCGGACATGGAAAAAGCAAAAAAAGCCGCACAGGCTGCCGGTATAGACGATGTCCTTGAGCAATTGCCCAATGGTTATCATACATTGTTGGGCAATCTGTTTAAGGGCGGAGAGGAACTCAGCATAGGCCAGTGGCAAAAAATGGCTATTGCGCGGGCTTTTTACCGTGATGCGCCTTTGCTGCTTATGGACGAACCATCGAGCGCTTTGGATGCTGAATCGGAAATGCTAATTATTAAAAGCCTGAAAAAATTATCGCACGACAAAACGGCAATTATCGTCAGCCATCGGCTCACCACAGTACAATGGGCTGATTTAATTTATTTATTCCACGAGGGCGAAATGATCGAATCGGGAAATCATAAAGAACTCATGGCATTGAAAGGGAAGTATTATAACTTGTTTCAAACAGTGAATTCCCGGTTTGAATAAAATAAATTTTTCTGAATTTTAATTTACAACCAATTTTTACCCTGTAAAAATTAAAACATTTTATATTTATTGACTTATTTGCGTATTTTGCGTAAATTTGCGCTTGTTTGCAATAAATAAGCAGTTTTTAAATTTTAAATAATGAACAAAAGAGTCAGAGTAAGGTTTGCACCCAGTCCCACAGGACCTTTACATATCGGCGGCGTACGTACTGCGTTGTACAATTATCTATTTGCCAAAAAGCATGGCGGCGATATGCTTTTGCGTATCGAAGACACCGATTCGGCACGCTTTGTCTCTGGCGCTGAGGAATATATTGTCGAAGCATTAAACTGGCTCGGAATTACTATCGACGAAGGAGTAGGAGCAAAGTCGACCGGAAATCATGCCCCTTACCGTCAGAGCGACCGGAAATCTATTTACCGTAAATATGTTGATCAGCTTTTAGAGGCTGGTTTGGCTTATATTGCCTTTGATAAACCTATCGAACTGGAAGCTAAACGTGCCGAAATTGCTAATTTCCAATACGATGCCAATACGCGTGGACTGATGTCCAATTCGTTGACTTTACCCGCAGACGAAGTACAAGCGCGCATCGAACGTGGCGAACAATACGTGGTTCGTATTAAAATAGAACCGAATGAAGAAATTAAAGTGCAGGATTTGATTCGTGGCGAGGTGGTCATCAATTCATCTGTCATTGACGATAAAGTTCTGTTTAAATCGTCCGACGAATTACCAACTTATCATTTGGCCAATGTGGTCGACGATTACCTGATGGAAATTTCGCATGTGATTCGCGGAGAGGAATGGTTGCCTTCGGCTCCACTACATGTTTTACTTTACCGTTATCTGGGTTGGGCTGATGTGATGCCTGAATTTGCGCATTTGCCCCTGTTGCTGAAACCGGATGGGAATGGAAAATTGAGTAAACGTGATGGCGACAGGCTTGGTTTTCCTGTCTTTCCGCTTAATTGGAAAGATCCCAAAACCGGTGAAGTATTTTCAGGTTATCGCGAAGCCGGCTATTTTCCCGAAGCGGTAGTAAATTTTCTGGCGTTGCTGGGCTGGAATTCGGGAACCGAACAGGAAATTTTCTCGATGCAGGAACTGATTGATTTATTCTCATTCGACCGTGTAAGCAAAAGCGGTGCGAAATTCGATTACGAGAAAGGCAAATGGTTTAATCACAAATATCTGCAAAACAAACCTTTGGAAGAAATAGCAGATTTGTTTCAACACATTTTGGTTGAAAAGGACATTATTGAGGACTCGGAAAAGGTAATGAAAGTGGTGGGTCTGGTTCGTGAACGTGCCAATTTCATAACCGAGTTGTGGGCTCAGTCTTCATTCTTTTTTGTTGCCCCAACTTCGTACGACGAAAAAACCGTTCAGAAGCGCTGGAAAGCCGAAACTCCAGGACAAATGCAGGAACTTATTCAACTGTTGCAGGGAATTGAGGATTTTAGTCCTGAAAATAGCGAAGAAATTGTGAAGGAATGGATTGCTGCCAAAGGATATAATGTGGGAGGCATTATGAATGCTTTCCGTTTGTCAATCGTAGGCGAAGGAAAAGGACCGCATATTTTCGATATAATTTCGTTAATTGGAAAAGAAGAAACCATTGCAAGATTGAAAAAGGCAGTGGAGGTAATAGGGGAGAATTAATTGGTTGATTAAAAAGACTTATCGGAACTCAGAACTGAAACTTTAAGTTTCAAACTTATAAGATAGCATGCAAAAGCGTCATTTAGATCCACTTCAGTACATTAACGAACAGGTTTATACAACTCAGAAATATATTTTGCCCTTTATTCGGCAGGTAAAAAAGATTGAAAGTGAAATGCAGGTGCTCGAAATTGGTTGTGGAGAGGCCGGTAACCTGAAACCGTTTCTTGATTTGGGTTGCATTTGTACTGGGGTTGATTTTAGCGTTCCAAAAATTGAAAACGGAAAAAAATATTATGCTTCACATCCCCATGCAAAAAATATTCGTTTAATTAGCGAAGATATTTATAAAATCGAGGAGTTTAATGCCAGATTCGATATTATTTTTATTCGCGATGTGATTGAACATATTCATAATCAGGATAAATTTCTGGGATTCATAAAATCATTGATGGCTCCCAATGCTGTTATATTTTTCGCTTTTCCACCCTGGCAAAATCCTTTTGGAGGACATCAGCAAGTTTGTGAAAGTAAAGTATTGTCGCATTTACCTTACTTTCATTTACTTCCGGTATCGCTTTATCAATCTGTTTTAAAAATTTTTGGTGAAAGTCCGTCTAAAATCGAATCCCTGCTTGAAATAAAAGAAACAGGGATTAGTCTGGAAAGATTCGAGCACCTCGCTATTAAAAACGGTTATAAAATGGATGAAAAAATTTTATATTTTATAAATCCGAATTACGAGGTAAAATTCGGATTAAAACCCCGGATTCTCTATAACTTTATAGCTTCAATTCGCTACATCCGAAATTATTTTGCCACCTGCGGTTATTATTTAATCAGCGTGGAATAGCGCAGTTATTTTTTATGAAGAAAGTTTTAATCATAACATATTATTGGATTCCAAGTGGAGGTTCCGGTGTTCAGCGTTGGGTGAAATTTGCCAAATACCTTCGTGATTTTGGTTGGGAACCTATAATCTACACGCCCGAAAATCCTGAATATCCGTCAATCGATCACTCCTTTGAAAAAGATATTCCCTCAAATATTACTGTTCTTAAGACTCCAATCTGGGAGCCTTACAATTTTTATCGAAAGTTTTCACACAAAAAAGATGAAGTCATAAATGCCGGCTTTATTTCCGAAAACAAAAAAAACAGTTGGAAAGAAAAAATATCTATATGGATTCGCGGAAATTTCTTAATTCCGGACTCGAGAAGGTTTTGGGTTCGTTCATCTGTTCGTTTTCTGAATAAATATTTAACAGAAAACACCGTTGATGTCATCGTAACAACAGGACCGCCACATTCCATCCATTTTATTGGTCTTGAGCTAAAGAAATATTTTCCTAACATCCCTTGGTTAACTGATTTTCGTGATCCATGGACAAATGTATATTATTTTAAAGATTTAAATGTAAGCTGGTTAGCTAACAAGATACATCTATATTTGGAAAAAAAGATTGTTCAACATGCTGATTGCGTTTTAGTAGTATCGGAAGGAATGCAAGATGAATTTGAATTATTACATCCAAAGAAACTGAAAATTATCACGAATGGATATGATGAAGATGACATCCAATTAGTAAGTAAACCATTAGATGAGAAATTTACGATATCACATATCGGTTTATTAACGGAACGCCAAAATCCACTTATCTTATGGAAAGTATTAAACGAAATGTGCAATGCCGATTCAGAATTTAAATCTGATCTCAGAATTCAATTAATTGGCAAAGTCGATTTTTCAGCATTAGAATCAGCGAAACAAGCGGGACTACAAGAACAGGTTGTAAGAATACCTTATTTAACACATGTCGAAGCAATTGACAAACAACAATCATCGCAAATATTATTGCTATTGTTATTAAATCAAGAAGGTACAAAATCTATATTAACCGGAAAATTATTCGAATATCTGGCGGCTAAACGTCCGATTCTGGCAATAGGTTCAATTGATGGTGATGCGGCAAAGGTTATTCAGGAAACCGAAGCTGGCATAACAATAGATTTCAATGACGAAATTGCCACAAAACAAGCTATTAACAAACTTTACAGACAATACAAAGCCAATTCGTTAATTGTTCAATCCAAATCAATTGAACGTTTTTCGCGGAAATTCCTAACGAGCAAATTAGCAAATCTATTAAACGATTTATGAAAAAAATACTAACCATTGTTGGCGCACGACCTCAATTTGTAAAGGCCGCAACGTTAAGCCGTCAATTTCAACTTTTGGGAATTGAAGAAAAAATTATTCACACCGGACAACATTTTGATGCCAATATGTCGGATGTGTTTTTTGAGGAAATGGAAATTCCGAAACCAGCCTATCAACTTGATATACATGGACTGACACATGGCGCCATGACGGGGCGTATGCTTGAGGGCATTGAGGAAATTCTGCTCAAAGAAAATCCTGATGGCGTTTTGGTTTATGGCGACACCAATTCAACTTTGGCCGGTGCTTTGGCGGCAGCCAAACTACACATTCCGGTCATTCATGTCGAAGCCGGTTTACGGTCGTTCAATATGAAAATGCCGGAAGAAATTAACCGCATCCTCACCGACCGTATTTCGAACGTTCTTTTTTGCCCGACCGATACGGCGGTGAACAACCTCAAACGTGAAGGTTTTGAAAATATGCCGGTTCAAATCATTAAAAATGGCGATGTTATGCAGGATGCAGCCATTTATTATGCAGCAAAAGCCGAACAGAAATCGAAGATATTCAATCGGATTTCATTCCCTGAATTTGTATTGGCAACTATTCATCGGCAGGAAAATACCGATTCGCCTGACAACTTGAAGAACATCGTATCAGGGTTAAACGAAATAAATCGTCAAATACCTGTCGTTATTCCTATTCATCCCAGAACACGGAACATTCTGACTCAACTAAATATCGTTCCCGAATTTACCTTAATTGATCCGGCGAGCTATTTTGATATGATTATGTTGCTGAAATCGTGTAAGTTGGTGATTACCGACAGTGGGGGCGTGCAAAAGGAAGCGTTTTTCTTTGGCAAACATTGTATCACTTTGCGCGAACAAACGGAGTGGGTGGAACTGGTTGAAAATGGATTGAATATTTTGGTGGGTAGTGATTCGATAAAATTGAAAGATGCCTTTGAGTATTTCAAAACAAAAAAATCAAACTTTAACATTGATTTGTATGGAAAAGGATTAGCTGCAGAAAAAGCAGCAAAAGAAATATTAAAAAGTTAAAGAATATTTACAACCAATTATTATGGATTCCACTATAAATAAAAAACTCGAAGTAGGTTATTTCCATAGTCAACGTCCTGAGATGTTGAAATATATTCCTGAAAATGCAAAACGTATTTTAGATGTAGGATGTAGTGAAGGTACATTTTGTAATATGATAAGCCGACCTGACCGTGAGTTATGGGGTGTAGAAATTAATCCTGATGCAGCAAAGGCAGCATCTAAAGTTTGCCATAAGGTTTTGGTTGGCGATTTTAATTCTATATTCGATCAATTACCCGAAAATTACTTTGATTGCGTTATTTTTAACGATGTATTGGAGCATATTTATTCTCCGTGGGATACAATTCAACAAGTAAAGTTGTTATTGTCATCCGATGGGGTATTGGTTTCTTCAATTCCTAATTTCAGGTACATATCAAATTTAATTACAGAAGTTGTTGTTGAAGGAGAGTTTCGTTATAAGCCTGAAGGTGGAATTTTAGATGATACACATATTCGTTTTTTCACTTCGAAAAGTATCTGTCGTATGTTTGGAGAACAAGGTTATGAAGTGTTAGTACATGAAGGAATACGACCTTGTAAAAGTTGGAAAGAGAAATTATTTATTAATTTGTCATTTGGTTTTTTTAAAGATGCTCGTTATAAGCAGTTTGCTACAGTTGCCAAACCTATTTCGCAATGAAAAATCCTTTAATTTCCATCATTACACCTACGTATAATCATGAAAAATACATCGGTGATTGCATACGCTCTGCCCAGAATCAGACTTATACCAACTGGGAAATGATTGTCGTAGACGATGGCAGCAAGGATAATACTTATGCAGTTGCAAAAAATTTCGCCGACGGCGATCCCCGAATTCAGCTGTATACTCAAACCAATGTGGGAATCTTCCGTTTGGGAGAAACCTACAATTTTGCATTATCAAAAGCCAAGGGTAAATATATTGCAGTTTTGGAAGGAGATGATGTTTGGATGCCTGCAAAGTTGGAATTGCAATTATCGGAGATGGAAGCTGATGAGAATATCGTTTTGTCATTCGGAAAAGCATATTCATCATCCTCTGATTTGAAATCTGATTATAGTTTGTCGGACTTTTCAGCCCGTTCTGTTGATGTTTTACAAAACAATCCGGTAGGAACAGCCACTAAGACATTGTTGTTTAGCAATTTTATAGCGGCGCTCACGGTATTAGTCCGTAAAGATGCTCTTGATAAAATAGGGGGATTCAAGCAAAGTCATAATCTGCCCTTGGTTGATTTGACAACCTGGATTGAGCTTTCACTTTGTGGAAAATTCAGTTGTGTTCAACAGGCTTTGGGCAGGTGGCGTTTTTATCCCGACCAAATAACAAAAACATTTACAGCTGAAATTAGTGAAGGTTTCTATGCGTTTGCGCTGGAATTTTATGAACGTGAAACTGTTTTCTTTGAAAATGCAGGAATTACAAAAAAGGACATCCATAGTCATTTCCGTAAATTATTGGTTAAATCCCATTCCCGTTCTGGACGTTACAAATTAATGCGTAAAGATTTTTCGGGCGCCCGGAAAAATTATATCCGGTCTATTTTTCACTATGGATTGAATGGATTAATGTGGAAATTCCGGTCGTTAGTAGGATTTGTATTTAGCTTGTTTCATGCGGATATTGAATCGTTTGCCAAACGATTGGGACGGGTGAGTTATAAATAAAACATCCTGATTGGCTCAAATCAGGATGTTGTTTTCTTCATAATCATTACATGCTTTTTCGTAATCGTCGGGGCGACCAATATCCAACCAATAGCCCGAATGGACTTTCACTGTTGCCGGACTTTTAAATTTAATAAGATCCAGCATCAAATGATCAAATCCATAAAGTTGATTTTCCGGAATATAGTCGAGTATTTTCCGATTAGCCATATAAACTCCCATACTTACATGATAACGGGTGGTAGGTTTCTCTACAAAGTTCACCAGTTTATTATCTACTCCTACCTCCAGCACACCATAATCTACTTTTTGTTCGCGTGAATAGGCCGAAACGGTGAATATATTGCGGGATGCAACATGTTCATTATAAAACATGCCAAAATCAAGATCTGTGAGCACATCGCCGTTCATTACCAGAAAATCCTCAGGTAAGTCTTTAATCAACTTCAGTGGTCCCATAGTGCTCAACGGCTTATCTTCCATTGAATAATCAATGTGCGTACCCCATTTGCTCCCGTCGCCACAGAATGCACGAATAATATCCGCCATGTGATTTACGGTTATTGTTATGTGGTCGAATCCACTTTTAGTAAGCTTACGAATAATGATTTCCAGAATAGGCATCTCGCCTATGGGAACCAATGGTTTTGGCAGACTGATAGTGTATGGTTTCAGGCGGGTTCCTTTGCCACCGGCAAGAATAACGGCTCTTTTAGACATTGTAAATATCTGTTTTAAAATAGGATTGATTATTTTGAATCCATTCGATGGTTTCTTTTAAGCCGCTTTCAAGATGGTAGTATGGTCGCCAGGCTGTATTTGCCATGATTTTTGTATTGTTGCAAAAAAGCCTTTCCACTTCACTTTTATCGGGACGAATCCGTTGTTCGTCGGAAATAATTTCGACTTTTGTTCCAATCAAATCAGCTATCATTTGAACCAGATTGCCAATTGTAATTTCCTCACTCATACCTATATTTGTAATTTCACCAAACAAACCGTCAGCTTGGGCAATTTCAAAAAAGCCCTTGGCAGTATCTTTTACAAAAGTTAAATCGCGCGTTGGAGTCAGGTTCCCTAATTTTAAAGCGGTTTGTCCGGCTAAAATCTGGGAAATCACTGTTGGAATAATGGCACGAGCCGATTGTCTTGGACCGTAAGTATTGAACGGACGAACAATCTTGACCGGCAAATCAAATGATTTGTAGTAACTTATAGATAACTGATCGGCTGCAATTTTGGTGGCAGAATAAGGAGATTGTCCAACCATAGGATGTTTTTCGTCGATCGGTACGTATTGAGCAGTTCCATAAGTTTCGCTGGTGGAAGTTATCATTATTTTTTCAACTCCCAATTGTCGGGCAGCCTGTAATATGTTGTAGGTGCCATCGATATTCGTTTTTATATAAGCCTGGGGAGAAACGTAAGAATAGGGAATGCCTATCAATGCCGCTAAATGAAATACAGTATCGCAACCGGTCATGGCTGCAAACACAGAATCGTAATCGCGTATATCCCCGGTAATAATTTCAATGCTGTTTTTAGCAGCGCTTGTATCCAGCCAACCCCATTTATTCCAGGAATTATAATGTACAAATGCTTTGACATTATACCCTTTTTCAACCAATAATTCGGTGAGATGTGAACCGATAAATCCACCTGCACCGGTAACTAAAATATTTCTCATTTGTCTGTTTATTTTATATCTGCTCAAAAATCAGCGAGTCAATTACATTTTAATCAGAAAATTATATCATCTTTTTCAAACCCTCGTGAATGGAAATTTCAGGTTGCCAATTCAATTCGTTTTTAATTTTTGAAATATCAGCCACTGTATCCATTACATCATTTGGACGGAATTCAT
Organism: Paludibacter sp. UBA5753; assembly: GCA_002427615.1. Lineage (GTDB taxonomy): Bacteria > Bacteroidota > Bacteroidia > Bacteroidales > Paludibacteraceae > Paludibacter. The sequence goes on along the minus strand of DIFH01000148.1, from coordinate 8,651 downwards.
GGGTACAAATATATTCAATATCAGAACTGAAAAAAGTACAAACAATATCTGCAATTTCTTTCACCGAATAACTTTCACCGGTTCCGAGGTTATATGTTTTTATCGAGTTATCAGTATTTCCCGCTTCGATAGCAGCGACGATAGCCTTCACAATGTCCTCTACATGAATATAATCCCGTTTTGGTCGGTCGTCCTTAATAACTATTTTTCCCGATTTAGCCTGTTGAATAATGGTAGGAATTAAAAAATCAGGGTTCTGCCCTGTTCCATAAATATTAAATGGTCTGAAAATGATAACCGGCACTTTAAAATCACGGTTATAACCTTCGCAAAGGCTTTCGCAAATCACTTTAGTTTGTGAGTATGGATTAAACGCCTGTATTGGATGATTCTCATCAATGGGCTGATATTGAGGGTGACCGTAAACGTACGAACTGAAGAAAATCATTTTTGCATGATTTATCCGGCAAAGTTCCAGCATATTTAAGGTGCTTAAATAGTTGATTTCGTAAAACTTTTTTGGGTTTTCGTACGAAGCCGGAACAAAGGATAAATTAGCTAAATGAACTATAAAATCTACGTTTTCAACTTGCTTAACTTGCTCCCAGTCACATATATCAAACCCATTTGCCAGATCCATTAAAATCAATTCATGATTGGTTTGATTTAATCTTTCAAGCAAGTGCTTCCCAATGAAACCCGAAAAACCTGTAACTAATATCTTCATTATATTTACCTTGTAGTTTTTGGACATCAAAGATACAACAATCTTTTTATAGTTGGAAAAAGAGAATGTCGAATTGTGAAATTATTTAGTGTTTGCTGCGAGTGTAACGCAGAGATGGACGTTTTCTTGCAAACACTATAACTATATAAGTCAATCTCCAAACGGAATAAAGAGGCAAATTCGTCCAAACGGAAATGATTTCTTACTTTTGTAATCGCAAAACTAAATTTCAAAAGTGATGAAAAAAACAACGCGTATCATTTATATCAAACCGGCCAACTCCTCATTCATTCGGGGCGATCAGCAGATTCTTGAAAAACAATATGATGTGAAGCCATTTTTAATGGATCAAAATAAGAACAAAGCTATTTACGGACTCAAAATTTTAGGATTATTCTTTTATTTGTTCTCCGGTTTATTTAATAAAAATGTCATTTTTGTTTCGTGGTTTGCCGATTATCATTCAGCGGTCATGGTATTTGTGGCAAAACTAACCGGTAAAAAGTCAGTTGTTTTCATTGGAGGACAAGAGGCTGTTTTGTATCCTGAATTAAAAAAAGGAGTTTATCGGAAGAAATTAAGAGGTGGATGTGTAAAATATGCTTTGCGTAACTCCAGTTTAATAATAGCTAACCATAAGTCGCTTATTTATCATGAAAACTATTATTACCACGCTGAAAATCCTCATATTGATGGAATTAAACACTATGTTTCTAACCTGAAAACACGGACAGAAATAATCTATAACGGAATTGATCCAACGCGCTTTAAACGTGATGAATCTATTCCAAAACAAGACAATATGGCGCTTACAGTAGGAACGATGAATCAGCTCGGAGATTTTTATAACAAAGGATTCGATTTGTTTATCGAAGCTGCGGCACGGAATGCTGCTATCAATTTTGTTTTGATCGGATTAAATCCAAATTACCTGGATTGGACGGAGAAAAATTACAAAGTTTCCCAACTGTCAAATTTACAGATTATTCCATCGTTTTGTCCGCATGAAGTATTGAATGAGAAATATAATCAGGCAAAAGTATTTGTTCAGGCTTCCATTACCGAAGGAATGCCGAATACACTGAGTGAAGCAATGTTGCTTGAATGTATTCCGGTTGGTTCAAATATCAATGGAATACCCGATGCCATAGGCGAAACGGGTATTATTATCAAACACCGTAAAGTAGAAGAACTGGAAATAGGAATCAATAAAGCATTGAAAATGAATACTGGAAAAAATGCACGTCAACGGGTTCTTGACCTGTTTTCGATTAGTTTACGTGAAGAAAAAATACTGAGGCTTTTCAAGGAGCTTATGAATGAAAAATAAGTTAATTATTTCTTTTTCACGAGTTTCAGCTTATCAACTATAAATACACGTACCTGATTATACAACTCGGGCTGAATTTTTTTTACGACAATAATGTAAACGCATACCGCAACTACCAATTGTGCAAACAAAAGTAAGTAATTATTGATAATCACAAATGACAACGAATACGCGACAATTGCAATTAAAGTACCGATAAGTAAGCCTGAAAATAAATCTGTGATTTGATTTTTGATGTAATGCCGGATGACTTTCTTGATATAAACAACGGAAACCAGATACGAAATAAAGCAAGCCAAAACGTACCCCCACAACATTGTGATAATGCCAAACCGGAAACAAGCCAACACTGACGCCAGAATCAACGCCTTTTTAATCAGTTCTAATTTAAAAGTGAGATTTGAAAGTCCACGGGCATTTAATGCGCTGGAGTTTAAAGCATAAAACGGCGTAAAAAGCGAAGCCAGGCAAAGCAACTGAAAATAAGGTACTGATGGCAACCATTTTGCCGAAAGCAATACAAAAATAAACGGCGTTGCAATGGCAATAAATACCAGCATCACCGGTATTGAAATCAGAGATGTTTTTTTAGCAATATCTCTTAAAATTCTCCTGAACCGGTTATCATCATCCTGTATCTGACTGAACATGGAATAAGTGCTGCCAAGCAGAATCTGTTGAAAGCTGAAATTGAATGTTTCGCTCAATTTGTTGGCTTGTGTGTAAAAGCCCACATCATTTTTTTGATAAAATTTACCTAAAATAAGCACATAAAGGTTATTAAACAGCACATTGAGCAATGAAATGCCTAAAATATTAATGCTAAAACCCCAGAATTCACGAATTACACCAAACGAGAACAATAGTTTCGGCTTCCATTTTACAAAAAAGCGATAGGCAATCAACCGGAAAAAATGAAATGAAACCTGTTGCGCAACCAATGCCCAAATACCAAAATGCATGAATGCCAGCAAAACACCTAAAAACCCACTCAAGGAGGTAGCTATAAGATTTACCTTGGCTATGGATTTGAAATCCATATATTTAACCGACATCGTGTACGGTACCAAATAAAAAGCATTAAACAAAATGGCTATAAAAATAACCCGTCCGATTAACGTCAATTGTGGTTGATTAAAGTATTGGGCAATCAGAGGAGTCAAAAAGAAAAGAATAAGGTATAAAAGAACCGAAGTGAAAATATTAAAATAGAAAATAGTATTGAAATCAGTATCAGTTGCATCTTTTTTGCGTATAAGCGCCTGACCAAAACCGCTTTCGACCAGCACAAAAGACAGAGCGGCAAAAATCATTATGATTCCAAGCAATCCAAAATCTTCGGGCGACAGTAAACGGGCTAAAATTATTCCAATGAAGAACTGAACACCCTGTTGGCCAAACCGATCGACAGTTGACCATTTCAAAGCATTGACAGTTTTTTGTTTTAAGTTATCGCCCATTTTGATGGTTTTTATTTTTCTTTTATCACATCAAACCCTTCGCCAGAAACCAGGATAGCCTACAATCTTGATATAAAGGCATTGATGTCTATCTCTTTTGCACCCTTTACCCCGGATAAAAATAACTATTATTGACTACCGTGTGAAAAGTCGTCTATTATAAGTACTATAATAAGGAACAAAGATACACCATTTGTTTAATTTCACAAAGAGGCTTTCTGTGGAAGATAAAAAGTTAAAACTGCTTCTTCAACACAAGTCCTTCCATGCTTTTTAATTTGATTTTATTTCCCGGAATTTTTTTTCCCGTAATCAAATCGATGTAATTTTCGGATGGTAAATCAAAAATCTGTTTGTTTGCTTCAAGGTTAAACAGTACAATAATTTCATCTTTGTCGGTATATCGTTTGTAAGCCAGTTTTTTATCACTGCTAATCAAAAACTCGATTTCACCGTCCACCAACACGGGATGGCTTTTGCGAATCTGTATCAGCTTTTTATAAAAATTGAATGTGGCTTGATTAAATCCGACCTTCTCATACACGGGTTTTTGTTTGGAGATATTGTTTCTGTTTTCGGGTTTAAATTTCAGTTCTTTCCACCAGAGCGGTTTGCGTCCGAAAGGGTCGTCGGCTCCCCACATACCCATTTCTTCGCCGTTCCATATTTGTGGCGCTCCAACGGTAGTAAATAAATGTATCAAATAAAGTTGAAGTCGGGCATAGCTCTCTTTGTCGGGTTTACCGGTTTTATAGGCAGGATTTTCGTTCGGATTGGCATGGAATTTATAGTTGTTCGGGTTGTAAAAATCGGTGAGCAGGCGTGGTGCATCGTGCGATGATGATACATTCATCATGGCTTTCAGATTCTTTTTATTCAGTTTGTTCCAATGATATTGCAGGCTATCTTTCAGTTGACGTGCATCAATGTCGTTGTTTGTTTTCGCAAAAAAGTAACGCGCCGGACGATATACCTGATAAAACATCACAGCGTCGAACATATCACCTTGCAGATAAGGTGTGGGATCCATCATAGTGGTCGGCCATTTTTCCCACCATATTTCTCCGATCAGATAAGCATCCTGCTTAACGGAACGCACATAGCTGCGGTAATCGCGCCAGAAGGCGAGTCCGATTTGGTCGGCAACATCCAATCTGAAACCATCGATACCTTTCGACAAATCACCATCGGGAGCCAGCCAGCGTTTTGTAACATCAAAAATATGCTGTTTCGCCCCCTTGTCGATATTTCCTTCGTAAGGTTTGCCTCCTATGCGTTCGCCTTTAATATCGGTCTTCCTGAATTCCGGCATATAAGCGTTGCCGTACCAACCGTCGTATTTGAATTCGTTTTCAGGAGTCAGCGGATTGTCGAACGATGAAATATTGTACCAATCCTTGTATTTTGATGCTGATTGATTTCTGAGAATATCAAGCCACGCCCAGAACATGGTTCCGGTGTGATTCCACGAGTAATCCATGATAATCTTGATGTCGCGTTTATGGCATTCGTCAATCAGTTTCAGGCATAATTTATCTGCCGAAGTCCAATGCCAGGTGGTCGGGTCGCCTGGATTTTCGTTGGCAATAATTTTTTGGTCGCCTTCAGGGTCAGGTCCGAAATTAATGTCCACGTGATGATAATTGCGGGCATCGTATTTATGCAACGAAGGGGCATCGTTTATCGGGTTTAGATAAATAGCAGTAATACCCAATTCCTGTAAATAATCAAGTTTATCGAGTACGCCTTGCAGGTCGCCTCCGTAACGCCGGTATTGCAGCAGGTCATTGAACGATTTATCCGAGCCCTTCATCCATTCATCTTTCCCGAACCAGTCGCCTGTCCATTCACTTGTTTTCCAGCCTGCCGGAGGAACTATATTCATATTTGGAACAGTGATATTCTCAATTTCTTGATCATTTGTTTTGTCTCCATTGTTAAATCTTTCCACAAAAATCTGATACCAAATGGCCTGTCTTGCCCAGACAGGCGGTTCGTTGAAAGGTGTAGAAGCATTTGCGTAAGTGCACGACAGGAAAATGATGCTGAGGGTAGCGCTAAATATTAATTTGCTTTTCATGCAGTTGTTATTTTATTTTGTTTTGAATTGATAATGAGTGTGTTTTATAGTCGTTTTCAAAGATAAAACTAAAAAGTATAATTTCAGAGCTATGTTCTTTAGAAAATAATCAATCAATGTTGCAAACGTTTGCATTGAAAACTAATCCTTTATTTTGTTTGTTAGATGAATGACAAAGGTATAAATTTCTATATTTGCGGAGTTTTCAATCGATTCTATTATTAAATCTTTAAATATAAATTCATATATGAGGAAATCTACATTTACAATGCTTGTTTTGTTGATATCGACTTTTGCATGGGCGCAAATAGTTACAACTACCCCGACGATTATTACCGACGATTATACAGGTACGATTGAAGTTGTTTTTGATGCCACCAAAGGTACTGCCGGACTGAAAGATTATACCGGAGATGTATATGCGCATACCGGAGTTTTTACCGAAACAAATCCATCGACATGGACTCATGCACCGGTATGGGGAGATAACTCAGCCAAATATAAGTTAACTTCATTGGGAGCTAATAAATGGAAATTGTTAATTACTCCAAACATGGCGGGTTATTACGGACTGGCCGCCGGAGAAAAAGTGACCAAATTATGTTTTGTATTCAGAAGTGTAGTTGTCGAAGGTGCAACCAAAGAAGGTAAAGATACAGGCGGCGCTGATATCTTTGTTCCCGTGTACAAAGCAGGGCTCAATGTTACATTCACAAATCCAACTGCAAATCAGGCAGTAGCGGTTGGGACTGTGGTCAATTTCAGTATAGCATCCAGTGTCGCTGCAAATCTGAATCTACTGATTAACAACACAAGTGTAAAAACAGCATCATCTGCAACAACACTCTCTTACAGCCATACATTCAGCAATACGGGCGATTATACTTTTATTGCTTCGGCAACGCTCAATACTCAAATCGTTTACGATACATTAAGAGTTTGTGTCCCCGAATCTGTTACAAATCAGGCGCGGCCTGCAGGTGTTAAAGAGGGTATCAATTATATCGACAATTCAACCGTAACTTTGGTATTGCACGCTCCCGGCAAGTCAAATGTTTTTGTAATTGGCGAATTTAATGACTGGTCGCAACTAAATGCTTACCAGCTTAAAAAAGATGGTGAGTACTGGTGGATTACATTAACTGGCTTAACACCAAGCAAAATATATGGTTTCCAATACCTTGTAGATGGCGTAATTCGGATTAGCGACCCATATACCGAAATGGTACTTGATCCATGGAACGATAAATGGATAAACGAGAAATACAATATTTATCCGAATCTTAAAGCTTATCCCGAAGGAAAAACCCAGGGACTGGTGGCTACATTCCAAACTGCAAAGCCGGCTTATAGTTGGGAAGTCCCGACTTTTACAATGCCATCGAAAGACAATATGGTGATTTATGAATTGCTTTTGCGCGATTTTACAGTGGAACGCTCGCTCGAAGCCGCTATTACGAAGCTGGACTATTTAAAAACGCTGGGTATAACCGCCATTGAACTTATGCCTATTCAGGAATTTGATGGCAACAACTCGTGGGGTTACAATCCAAATCTGTATTTCGCACCTGATAAAGCTTATGGAACTCCGGATATGTACAAAAAGTTTATCGACGAATGTCATAAACGCGGAATGGCTGTATTGCTTGATGTGGTATTTAATCAATCAAACGGACTTCATCCATTCGCATTGCTATTCTGGGATTCTGCTAATAACCGCCCGGCAGCAAACAACCCATGGATGAATCCTGTAGCCCCCCACCAATTTAGTGTATTGAACGATTTCAATCATAGTTACGCCCCAACTCGTGAATATTTTAAACGTGTTCTGAAGTATTGGCTTACTGAGTATAAGGTAGATGGTTATAGATTAGATTTAACCAAAGGGTTTACTCAAAATTCAGGTACAGAGTCGGTGAAAGATCAATCCAGAATTGATTACCTTACCGAGTATTATAATGCCGCAAAAGAAGTTAAAAGCGATTTAATGTTTATTCTGGAGCATTTTTGTGCTTACGACGAGGAGCTTGAACTCGCTAACAAAGGAATGTACTTATGGCGTAATGTGAATAACTCATTTTCGCAGGCAGCTATGGGCTTCCAAAGCAACAGCGACTTTGGCGGATTGAATAGCATACCTCGACACTGGGTGGGTTATGCCGAGAGTCATGATGAGGAGCGCAACTTTTACAAAGCAAAAGCCTTTGGCGCAGGCACAGTAAAAACAGATTCGATTTATAGAATAAGCCGTGTTCCATTAAATATTGCCTTTACTGCATTAGTACCCGGTCCTAAAATGATTTGGCAGTTTGGAGAAATGGGCTATGATTATTCAATTGACTCAAATGGTGGCCGTACCAATCCAAAACCTTCGGCCTGGGGCTGGTTAAATCTTGCTCACCGAAATGCTGCTTACGAAGCTGCTGCAAAAATTATCACATTAAGAACCAAATATCCTACTGCATTTACCGAAGGTACGTTTTCGATGCAAATTGGAACCGACGATTGGAGTGCAGGACGTAGAATAGCACTCACTCACAATGACTTAAATATGGTAGTTTTGGGAAATTTCAATTGGTTAAGTAGCGTTTCGGCCAATCCAAACTTCCCCAAAACGGGAACCTGGTATAATTTAATGACAGGCGAAATTTTTTACGTTGGTTATACAACCGCACCCATTAACCTCAGAGCAGGAGAATTATTAATACTGACCGATAGAAAAATTGAATTTGCGAATGGTGTTGATCAATTACCCGACAACGCTGATTGCACAGTTTACCCAACCACGACTGAAGGGAAAGTTTTTATTTCAACCCAAAGCAACGTGAAATCAGTGAAAATTTATAATTTGCAAGGGGCGTTAATGAAAATCGAAACCAATAAAACTGAACTTGATTTAACGGATATGAGCAAAGGTCTGTATTTGTTCGAAATAGCTACCGGCAACGGAAGATACGTTTATAAAATAATAAAGGAATAGAATTTTTCAGAACATAATGTTAAAAAAAAGGAGAGGACTTGAACTTCTCCTTTTTTGTATGTCGGGCATGGTAT
>DIFH01000007.1:36371-36703 GCA_002427615.1 Paludibacter sp. UBA5753 | reverse complement strand
TTAATCGCTCACTTCCTACTCGATTTTGGTATTTACATTCTGTTTTTATTAATTATTTCATATTCACTGTAAGATAAATATTTGAATTACAGCGCTATTCTTGCTTTTTTTTTGATGATTTTAAATCCGATTCTAAAGAGTTGTTAAACAAAAAGTTTGACTAACTTAAAGTCAGCTGAAAAAGTAAAATAAATCTGATAAATAAATAGTAATTTTTTAGGTGTAAATGTAAGGTTTTTGATTATAACTGATCATTTTCTTTGCACAACAATTTCTGTTTCTAATGAAAGATGTCCTGAAAGGACTGAATATGAATAACCGTCCCGATACTT
>DIFH01000007.1:13246-36327 GCA_002427615.1 Paludibacter sp. UBA5753 | reverse complement strand
CTTCGGGGCTGGGGTTCTTGGTTATTCAACAACCCCCAGTATCGCTACGCTCACTGGGGGTTATTCACATTTAGCCACTCCGTGGCATAAAATAGTTTTTTAGCAGACCCTAACTTAAAGTCGACATTTCTTTGCTTGCATTAAATGTATTATTTTTGTGGTTGTTTATTTTCAGATTTTCAGTTCAACATTGTCGAACTGAAAATCAAAAAGAGGGGATTGTTTCATTATCCCCCGGTTGAGCTTCGCTTACTGGGGGTTATGCATACTTGCCTGCCGCATGCAGGTTTAGCCCCGTCGAGGCAATGAGTTTAAATACATAACAATCAACTAAATGACTGATTATTGTCAAATTCTTTAGGGCGCTGAGTAGTTACAATCAGGAAAGTGCGATTTCTAAATAGCACTTTTAAATATTTTAAATTTACTTTGATAGATTATGTTTTTTTTGGACAGGATTTACGGGATGTACCTGTAAATTATATTTCAAATGGGAAAAATGCTGAATGTATGTTGTTTCGATCATCTGTTTTCTAACATGAAACATGTAAATCCTGTTCATCTTGTCTTGTGATTTATTATTATTTTAATCTGTAGAAGTAGAATTATATAAATTCTTTGAACACATCAATTTATGAGAAAAATTGTATTCGCACTGTTCTTTTTTGTCGCTTTAAGCACACAGGCACAAACAAACCTACAAGTACATTACGATTTCGGGAAAGGACGCAAGTATGTAACTTCAACATTGGAAATGTTTAAACCCGACAAATGGGGGAACACTTTTTTCTTTGTTGATATGGATTTTAATGGAGGAGCTGAAAATCATCCTTCGTTGGCTTATATGGAAATTGCGCGCTGCCTGAAATTCTGGGATGCTCCTTTAAGCGCTCATATTGAGTATAATGGAGGATTGTTAACTTCAGGAACGTTTGGTTTTCCCATTAACAATGCTTACTTGGCGGGTGTGGATTATGGCTGGCACGATAAAAGATTTACCAAGTTTCTGAATTTCAAGGTATTGTATAAAAATATCGCAGGTAAAAATCCTGCTTCGTTTCAATTGACGGGAGTTTGGAATCTGAACTTCCTTAAAAATAAATTAACAGTATCTGGCTTTGCCGATTTTTGGAGAGAAGATAACACCAACTTCACTGATGCGCAGGGAAATACAATTGTACCCACAGATACAAAATTTGTGTTTATCAGCGAACCTCAGTTCTGGTATAATTTAAGTTCCAATCTTGCAGTGGGAACCGAAATAGAAGTGGCAAGCAATTTTGGAAACGTTCAAGGTTTAAAAGTTTGTCCTACACTGGCTGCAAAATGGAATTTCTAATCGATTAAATCTTTATTTTTGCGTTAATAATTTTGAAATACAATGGAAGAGATAATACTGAATGAAGCTAAAAAGCTTTATAATGAACCGATGCACACTTGTGAACATATTCTGAATCAGACTATGGTTCGTATGTTTGGTTGCGGGCGTTCGGTAAATGCACATATCGAACGCAAAAAGTCAAAATGCGATTATGTGTTGGCTGAAGCTCCAAATGAAGAGCAAATAGCCGAAATTATTCGTAAGGTGAATGAAGTTATTGATAGTCATTTGCCGGTTTACGAAGAGCTAATGAGTAGGGGAGAAGCGGCTAAAATTGCCGATTTGTCAAAACTTCCGGCGGATGCATCCGAAACTTTGCGGATAATTCGGGTTGGTGATTATGATGCTTGCGCGTGTATCGGACAACATGTTGAAAATACTTCTGAATTAGGGCGATTTGAAATCATCAGCCATGATTTTGAAAACGGACGTTGGCGGGTAAGATTCAGGTTGGTTTGATTAAGATAAGCGAAATGGCAAAAAAAAACACCATTCAATTGCTTGAAATGGTGTTTCGTTTTATGATAAACCCTGATTAGATGATCAGCATGGCATCTCCGTATACTCCAAATTTATAGCCCTCTTTTATAGCTACTTCATAAGCTTTCATGATGGTATCGTAGTCGCCAAATGCGGCAGTAAGCATCAACAAGGTGGAATAAGGCAAATGGAAATTCGTAATCATCGAATTTGCCACTGTAAAATCGTAAGGTGGAAAAATAAATTTATTGGTCCAGCCATCATAAGGTTTTATTTTTCCTTCTGTCCCGACTACCGTTTCCAAAGCGCGCATAACGGTTACACCCACAGCACATATATTACGGGCTTCGTCGTGTGCTCTATTCACTGTTTCAGCTGTTTCGGCAGAAACTGTCATTTGTTCCGAGTCCATTTTGTGTTTGGTCAAATCTTCCACATCAATTTCACGGAAATTACCCAGACTCATGTGCGAAGTCAGGAATGTAGTTTCTATCCCTTTTATTTCCATACGTTTCATTAGTTCCCTGCTGAAATGTGTTCCTGCTGCCGGAACCGAAACCGCCCCTTCGTTTTTTGCAAAAATTGTTTGAAACCGGTCAGCATCCTCCGGCTCCACGGGACGTGTTATATTGCGTGGAAGTGGAGTTTCTCCCAGGTTAAAAAGACTTTTTTTAAATTCTTCGTGTGTTCCATCAAATAAAAAACGCAAAGTCCGGCCGCGTGAAGTGGTGTTGTCAATCACCTCGGCAACAACCGAATCGTCCTCGCCAAAATAGAGTTTATTCCCAATACGGATTTTTCGTGCCGGTTCGACCAAAACGTCCCATAAGCGCATCTCGTGATTCAGTTCGCGCAATAGAAAAACCTCTATTTGTGCGCCTGTTTTTTCTTTATTACCATACAAGCGTGCCGGAAAGACTTTTGTGTCGTTGAAAACGAATAAATCATTCTCGTTAAAATATTCAAGTACATCTTTAAAAATACGATGTTCTATTTCACCTGTTTTGCGGTGTATAACCATCAAACGCGATTCATCACGATGTTTTGCAGGATATTGAGCAATCAGTTCGTCCGGTAATTTAAACTTAAACTTCGATAGTTTCATTTTTTATTTATTTGTCAATTTCTTTTCTTAATAATTTGTAAAAACATTTAGTCTGTTTATTAGAGGGGAGCGGGATATTGAAGGAGTTTTATATAAAAAATCCTCAAAAACGCTTAGTTTGTTTTGAGATTGTTTAAAATATCCGCTTCAACATGGTTTACCAGATCATCAATCTGCCAGCAATCTGCCAGGCGAACCTCTCCGATTCGCGTGCGTTCCAACCCTATTAAATGCGCGCCACTTCCGAGCGCTTCACCAATATCGCGAGCTAATGCCCGGATATAAGTTCCTTTACTGCAAACGACTTTTATTTTCAACACAGGAAGTGAGAAATCAAGGACTTCAATCTCATCTATAACCAATAACTTAGGTTTAAGTTCAACATCCTGTCCTTCACGGGCATAATCGTAAGCCCGTTTGCCATCCACTTTCACTGCCGAGTAAACAGGCGGAATCTGCCAAATTTCTCCCGTGAAACGCGGAATGACTTCATCTACCAGTTTTCTTGTAATATGTCCGGTCGGGAAAACGGCATCAACCGGCAGTTCCATATCGAAGGAAGGTGTTGTAGCTCCTAATTCTAAAGTCGCAACATATTCTTTGGTTTGATACTGAAAACTCTCGATGAGTTTGGTTGATTTTCCGGTACAAATAATCATGACTCCTGTTGCTAATGGATCAAGCGTGCCTGCATGACCCACTTTCAGGTTTTTCATTTTCAGTGTTTTTTGCAGTTTCCATCTCAGTTTATTTACTAAGTTGAACGATGTCCAATGCAAAGGTTTATTTACGTAAAGAACTTCTCCTTCAATAAAATTCATAGTACAGTTTTTTCTTTATATTTTTATATTAACGCGAAACGCTGAACCTGATTCCAGTCAGGTAGACGCGAAACTATAAAACATTTAAATCAACCCCCATTGTCAACAGTATCAGGATCAGAACTCCAACGACAATGCGGTAATATCCGAATGCTTTGAAACCATATTTTGTAAGAAAATCAATAAAAAATTTAATAGCCGCCATGGCAACTATAAATGCCGCTACATTACCAATAAGCAGCGTTGTGAGATTTTCGGACAGTAAATTTAAACCTGCAGGTTCGGTAACTAACTTCACTAACTTATATCCTGAAGCGGCTGCCATCGTTGGAACAGCCAAAAAAAACGAGAACTCGGCAGCATTTTTACGCGATAATTTGGTAGTCATTCCTCCCACAATGGTTGCCATGGAACGGGAAACTCCCGGAATCATAGCAATACATTGGAAAAACCCGATTTTCAATGCCCGCTTCCAATTCATTTCCTGATTTTCTTCGGGTTTGTTAAACCATTTATCGACAAAAAGCATCAAAAAGCCGCCAAGCACCAACATCAGCGCCACGACAAAAACATTTTCGAGCAGAGCATCGATATAATCGCTTGCCAAAAAACCGATTACCCCGGCCGGTAAAAAGGCAATCAATAATTTCCAGTAAAAATCAAGAGTCTGAAAAAATCGTTTCCAATATAAAACGATCACCGAAAGTATAGCCCCAAATTGGATGTTGACCGTGAATGCTTTAACAAATTCAGTGCTTTCGATGCCCAACATGCTTTGTGCGATAATCATGTGCCCTGTCGAAGAAACGGGTAAAAACTCTGTTAATCCCTCAACAATGGCGATGATAATTGCTTCCAGTATACTCATACTTGTTTGTTATTTTTGTTTGGATTTGAATAAAATGGCAAAAATGACAAATATGAATCCAAAGAAAGAAACCATAGGGCCTACTGTAATTCTTCGCGTACTGAAAATATCCGGATTAAATTCTGTTACAGTAGGTGAACCAGTCATAAGAATAAATCCCAAAACAATAATGATAAAACCTAAAGCGATAAGTAAAAAATTAATTTTACCCAAAATAAGACGTTTGTTTTTTTCCATATTAATATCTAAAATCCTGTTTGTATCTGATTAAATAATTATCAAGTTTAATTTCATTTGTCGTATTAAACATAATACATATCATGAGTTTTCATTTTCAAATATCTGCCGACGGCAAAATACGATGAAGTAGAAGTAAGTACAATGCCTGAAACAATCACGATTAATGAGACAATTACCAAGGTTAACGGATCAATCATCATACCCGTCATACCAAACTCAAACATAATATAATAAACCATGGCTGTCAACATTAACAATGAAATAATTGCTGCTATCAAGCCGTTTAGTATTCCGCTTATAACGTAAGGTTTACGGATAAACCAGTGTGTTGCGCCCACGAGCTTCATTGTATTAATCAGGAACCGATTGGAATAAACGCCCAAACGAACCGTGTTATTGATAAGCGCAACAGAGACAATGAGTAAAACTATTGCGAAACCGAGTAAAACCCAGCTAACTTTTTTCACATTTTCATTGACTAAGCTCACCATATCTTTCTGATAAGCAATCCGATCAATATGTTCAAACGCTTTAAGTTTCGCTTCGATTGACGCTACACTATCGGGATTGGCATAATTGGCTTTCAATTTTACTTCGAGTGAAGCTTTCAGGGGATTATACCCTAAAAATTCCTTTGGATTTTCGCCTAAGGAAGCAATGTGATCTTTCAAGGCATCTTCTTTTGAAACATATTCCACCGACTTTACAAAGGGTGATGCCGTAAGATATTTTTCGATACGTTGGGTATATGAGCTGTTAATATCATCATCCAAAATGATGGAAAGATTGATATTCTCTTTTACAAATACACTTATATCCCGTGCCACGAAAAGCAACAAACTAACCAAGCCCACCAGAAACAAAACAAGCGACATGCTTAAAGTGGAGCTTATATGGATGCTTCTGAATTTTTTCTTTGGTTTTGTATGATTGTTTTTACGCATAAAATCCTGAATTTTAATTAAGTTGTTGTTTTGATTTTTTCCACTGCAAGAATGCAAAACCAAGCAGGCTTAACACCAATATAATGGAAGAAATAAGTGCAATTGTATTACCCAGACTATACGAAACCGGTTCAAACTTAAATTCAACTTCATATTTCCCTGCTTTCAACGGCATTGCCCGCAACAAATAATTTGCCCGGACGTAATTTCTTTTTTCACCATTGATGTACGCATTCCAGCCTTTATCGTAAAATATTTCGGAGAACACGGCCATCTGGTCGGTTTTCGATTCGAAATCATACACCAAATGATTGGGATGATAAGATTTTAATGCTATACGCGAAGTGCTGTCCGGCGTTGTTTTGGGCAAAACCATCGAAGCAAATGCTTTATCTACCACCATTTCGTGTTTTGTGTTTATTTCGCCTACAAGTTTCATTTCCTCGTTCGCATCGGCTGCAATACGGACATTGTTAACAAACCAGGCATTTCCATTGGCATACGGATTCACAAGCGGAGCTGCATCTTTGTTATAAATCACATATTTCATGTTCAGCATGTTTAACACACCCAGGGAATCGAGAGTCGGAGTAATATCATCAAATGTTTTAGCGGTTCCGAAAGCGCGGAAAAGCTGTCCGATTTCACCTTCGATCTGCATATTTATCAATTCCTGGTAACGACGGAGTTTTGCAGCGTGATAACCTCCGATATTTTTATGGAAATACGAAGGAGTAGCATCGTTGAATATGTTGACCGAAGCATCCAGAACCCTGTATTGCGATTTGTCCTGAAGAATTATTTTATCGGCATTTGAGGGTTGAATAAGCGTTTCGATTTTACGTTTACGGGCAAAACTGTCATCGTTCAGATAACGTTTGGCAACAGGCAATAAATCGGCTAAGAGCAGGATGCCGAAAAACGTAATCGTTACGTTTGTCTTTAATTTATTTTTAGCATATAACCAGATCAAAAAAGCCGCTGCCAGAATAAATCCTAACGAACGGAATGCATCCGAACGCAGCATCGCTTCGCGGTCGAGTGGCAAAGTTTCTTTCAGAAAAGCATAATCACCCTGAAATTGGGTGTCGGCAGGCGACGTAAAATTTCCGGCAAGCGATGGAATCAATGCAAATAGCAGGGCAATGCCACCCGTGATGCCGACGCTAATCATCAGCGGGCGTATGAGTTTCTGTTTGTCGGTTTTCGGATCGAGTATTTCTTTTAAAGCCAACATTGCAATTAATGTTATTCCGAAACCGGTAGCCACCAAGGTCATCGAAACGGTACGGAACTTGTTGTAAAGCGGCACATAATCAATAAAAATATCGGTAAGCCACATAAAGTTCCTTCCCCACGAAAGCATTAATGTAAGTATTATCATAGGAACAAGCCACCACAAAATTCGCTTGTCAACGACAAAAAACCCAAGCACGAACAGGAAAATAACGATAGCGCCGAGATATACGGGTCCCGAAGTTCCTGGCTGATCGCCCCAATACAGTGGCAACTGCATTTCTTTCATGAATTTTTCCACATTAGGTACGCCAAAACTTTTGATTTTCTTACCCGTTTCACTATCAGCATTTAAAGTCGCGGCGCTTGCTCCGCCTTTAAAATTCGGAATAAGTAAAGTCATTGTTTCGTCGATGCCGTAACTCCACTGTGTTATGTACTCTTTGTTCAGACCGTGTTGCGAATTTTGTGCGTCAACAGTCAGCCCGTTCGACTTGCCACGCATGGTGTATTGACTATATTCGTAAGTTGTCAGTAACGAAGTGGCGTTCATCCCTAACGCGACAATTGCCGCCGCCACCACCATGCCTGTTGATTGCAAGAAGGATTTGATTTCTTTATTTTTAAGGCTGTAAATAAATTCGACAACAACAAAGAAGATAAGAATAAATAAAGTATAATACAGAATCTGAATATGGTTTGCCCTTACCGCCAGACTTAAAAATATAGCGGTAATTATGCTTCCAATCAGTTTGTTTCGCCTGAATGCCATGAAAACGCCTCCTATGAGTGGCGCCATGTAAGCAATGGTAATGGCTTTTGAATTATGACCTGCCACAATAATAATAAAGTTGTACGAAGCAAACGAAAATGCAATGGCGCCGACTATGGCAAGCCATGGATTCACCCTGAAAGCAAGTAACAAAATATAAAACCCAATGAAATATAACATCAAATTATAAATCGTATTGGGGTATATGTGAATTATATCTTCAAGGTATTTAATCAGATTATAAGGCTGTTTCATTGATATCTGGTAAGTTGGCATTCCGCCAAACATCGAATTGGTCCACAAAGTAACATCATCATGACTTTCGTTGTGGTCGATGGTTTCTTTGGCCATGCACATCCAACTCTCGGTGTCGTGTCCGATAAGCTGTTTCCCTTCCAATACAGGCTTGAAATAAAAGAACGAAATAATTGTAAACAGCAGGATAGCAACTATGTGCGGGGTGACTTTGGGAACAATTGTTTTATTCATGGATAAATAAAATTTGAATAAGAGCATTTTTTGGGAAAAATCAAACAAATGTACTACATTTATTCACAATTTATAGCGCCGAAGCGGTTAAAAATTTTAAAATAAGCCTTTAAAATTACACAATGAGCTTTTAAGTAGTAGGAAATAAATAATGTTGTAATATTTTATTGAAATTTAGACGAAAATAACTTTAAGTCCCTTCGTATGTTTGCATTCAATATCGAGACACTATATTTTTTTCTCATACAACCGGAAATACAGTACCGGTAATGCAAAAAAAGTCCCCAAATGATGCTGTCGATAAGACGGGTATCTTTTTTTGAATCGTTGAGATTGCCCCGGAATGTATACTCATACTTTTCGGTGGAGGCACAATATTGTTTTAAAAAATACTCTTTAGCTTCCAATGAAGAATCAACTCACATCAACAACTTTGTGAAACAGGATATTTATTTTATTGTGTGGTTTATATTTTGTAAAACTACAAGGAGATGATGAAATGCAATCTGATCGCATAATCAACGATATAGTGTTTGCAGACCTTAAATACAGGATTGTATATACTCCGTGTAGATGGGAAAATAGCTAAAGTGATGGTAAATTAATTTGAAAAAGCAGGTTCTTTTTGATCAAACCCTACTCAATAACAGAGAAACCACCTCAAAAAGGTGGTTTCTCTGTTGTTTGAATCTTATGAATCAACAACTTATCGATTGGTTTTGATCTTTTCTTCTTTTGTCGGATAAATATTTACACCAATTTTGCCAAGGCTTCTTTAATCCAATCGAATGCTTTTACAAGGTTTTCGTCGGAAGTAGCATACGATATACGGATACAATCAGGGGCGCCGAAAGCGCCGCCGCCTACACAGGCTACGTGTCCTTCTTCGAGAAGGTACATGGCTAAGTCGCCTGAGTTTTCAATTTTTCTGCCGTTGAACGATTTACCGATATAATAACTTGCATCAGGAAAAATATAAAATGCGCCCTGAGGATCGTTTACTTTCAATCCTGGAATTTGGCGGGACAAACTAACCACGAGTTTTTTACGACGTTCGAAAGCTACGCGCATGGTTTCGACGCAAGCTTGATCGCCAGTGTATGCTGCTTCAGCTGCTTTTTGAGTTACCGAACATGGACCTGAAGTGTATTGACCCTGCAAAGTGTTACAAGCTGAAGCAATCCATTTAGGAGCGGCAATCCAGCCAAGACGCCAGCCTGTCATGGCGTAACCTTTTGATACGCCGTTTACAATCACCACCCGTTCGCGAACATTTTCAAACTGGGCAATACTTTCGTGGTTACCGCCATAGTTGATATGTTCGTATATTTCATCGGAAATGATAATGATATTCGGATATTTTGCCAATACGTCAGCCAGACCTTTGAGCTCATCTTTTGAATAAACGCTCCCTGTCGGGTTCGAAGGCGAACAAAGAATAATGGCTTTGGTTTTTGGAGTGATGGCAGCTTCGAGTTGAGCAGGCGTTATTTTGAAATCCTGTTCGATGCCTGCGTAAACCGATACCGATTTGCCGTCGGCCAAGGTTACCATTTCGGGATAACTAACCCAATAAGGGGCAGGGATGATGACTTCGTCGCCTTTGCCGATGATGGCAAGAATGACGTTGCATACCGATTGCTTAGCGCCATTGGAACAAACAATTTGTTCGGGTTTATATTCCAATCCGTTTTCTGATTTTAATTTGGCACAAATAGCATTGCGCAAAGCAGGGTAGCCGGGAACAGGTGAATAAAACGAGAAGTTATTATCCACAGCCTGTTTGGCAGCTTCTTTTATGTGGTCGGGCGTGTTGAAGTCGGGTTCACCCACACTAAGATTAATCACATCGATACCCTGAGCTTTCAGCTCGTTACTTTTTTGCGACATGGCAAGCGTTTCCGAAGGGGAAAGCGCAGCCAAACGTTCTGATACTGGAAACATAATTTTGACTGTGTTTTAATTTATTATTTCGCTACAAAAGTAATCAAAAAAAATCAGATAGTAACAGAATGAAAGTTAAACGCTCTAATTTAATGCAAATCTATTCTTAATTTAGTGTTTTGTGATTAAAGAGTTTGATAAGATTTTCAGTTCGACTTTGTCGAACTGAAAATCAAAGGAGGGGATTATTTCATTAGCCCCCAGTTGCGCTTCGCTTACTGGGGGTTATTCATATTTAGCCCCGTCGGGGCAAAGAATTTAAAAACATAACAATCAACTAAATGGCTGATTATTATCAAATTTATTAGGGTGCTGAGTAGTTACGAGGATTGATTCAGTTGGTTCTTTGATAAAGTTTTAATTTCCATTCGATTTTTTTCATTGATGGATTAACTTGTTCAACTTAATCAACCAATTATTTTCATTTTCGATTCAAGTAACTGCTTGGTACTCTTGTAGCCGAGTTCGAATATCTCGCGTCCCTTGTCAACATCAAAGGTGTCGTAATTTCCCATATCAACAGGTTCTATCAGCAAGTCGCACAGTTCTTTGTCATGAATGATATTCGCTTTGAACATAAAATGGTAGGTGCGCGACGCTACATTCAAAAGCGATAGTTTGTATTCGTCGGCAACAAGTGGACTGGCATTGATACCGATTACTTTATCACATTCGTTGCGAATGGTAGAGACAGGGAAGTTTTTTAAAACGCCGCCGTCAACATAATAGACGCCATTAATTTTTTTGGGTATAAATAAAACCGGAACACTGCACGAAGCCACAATCGGGTCGATCAGATTTCCTTTTTCAAAAACTACACTTTGACCTTTGTCCAGGTTGGTGGCAACTATGCGTAGTGGAATGTTCAGTTCTTCAAAAGTTTTTGCCCGGAGATTACGAAACATAAAATTTTCGAAAGCATCAATTCTGAATAATCCGCCATCAGGAATGCGGAATTTGGTCATCTGGCGAAAACTAATGTCTTCGAAAAGCTTTGCAATTTCGTCGGGCGTGTAACCATCGGCATACAAAGCTCCCACAATGGCGCCGGCGCTCACACCCGAAAGTATACCCGGTTTGATACCCTGTTCTTCAAGGGCTTTTAATACTCCGGCATGACATAATCCCTTGATTCCCCCGCCGCTGAGGGCAATGCCGATTTTATAAGGTTTGTTTGCGATAAAGTCAAGAATGTTCATAATTATTTTGTGTTTGTATTGCCAAAAGTGAAAAGAGATGAAGACGCCAAAAAGTTTTAAGTAATCAGGGCAGTTTTTTGTTCGCAATCTTTAATAACGCCGAATATTTCGAGGCAGTGATATTTTTTGTTGTATTGCACGAGTAAAAAGAGTTAAAGTGCAAAGAATCACAGTAAATTTATACATCCTGTTTACGCTGATAGTCATCGTATTTTCAATTAATATTTTAGCTGTTAAATCAATGCTTCAACGTAATAATAAATCATAAAGCCTGCCACAATCAGTTTGAATATCGTTCCCAACATAAGACCGACAAATGATCCGAAAGCTGCCCGTATAGCTTCTTTGGTACTTTTATTCTCGGACAATTCACCCAACAAAGCGCCTACAAACGGACCAAGAATAATTCCCCACAGACCCATGAACATCCCGACAATCAAACCCAGGGTACTTCCCCACACGCCACGCTTTGAACCGCCGAATCTTTTTGTTCCCCAAATAGGCACAAAATAATCAAGCAACTGAACAAAAATTACAATCACTAACCAAAGGATTAGGAAATCGGACGAGAACTGAACCTTGTCGGTAAGATGCAGCAACAAAATGCCGATATAACTCAACGGCGCACCCGGCAAAACAGGCAATACCGAACCAACAAAACCGACAATTACAAAAATTCCTGCCAGGATAATCAGAAAAATATCCATACTACAACCTTTTTAGCTATTTAGCGTTTGCAAGAAAACGCCCATCTCTGCGTTGCACTCGCAGCAAAAACTACTCATTTACCAGAGTAAACTCCGTGTTTTCGCTGCTTTGTGCGCCTTGACCTTGACGTTTTCTTATCAAACACGGAGTTTTCTTTCAAGCACTATTTACCATAATAAGAATAATGAACTTGCAAATATAGCCAAAAGACGAAAGCGACCCATTGTATTTCTATAAAAAATGTCGGTAGTCATAAAAAACTATCGACATTTTCACTTTTTCTTTGTAAAATTATAAGCCGCTAAGCCAAGAAATCGGCAACTTGTAAAAAGACTCTCTCAAAAGACGTGTTAACTTCTGTGCATACAATTGTTTTTCCCACAGGGAAAGGATTTTCGTGCGAATAATCAAATGCAAAATCGAGCAAATTGATGCATGATTTTGCATTTTCGATACCCAACGCTTTTTCTACACCCAAATATGGGATTACTTTATCGCGTACCAACGAAATACCGGCAAGTCGTGATTTCATTTTTTTGAAAAAGTTCAATCGCTCGTTTTCGTTTCGTTCTGGGAGTATCATACTGTAAAATGACTCGAAAGCTTTATCGCGGTACTGTTCAAACTCATTTTTTGCCGAAAAATCTTCTTTATAATATTTCAGTAATTTATCGAAAGCCACTCTATCCATGATACTCCGCGATTCGCCAAACATTGAGCTAAAGATGCTACCACCGCAAAACATAAATAATTTCGATTCGGCAAACAAATTGTCAGGATTAGTCATAAAAGCAATTTGCGATAAAAAAGCTCCGATGGAATAAGCAAAAACATCAATCTGGGTGTTTTCGGCAAACAACGGATGCCAGCCTGATTTTATGTTGCTTATCAATTGGGTTATATCATTCAGGCTTTGCCTGCCGGAACTGTAAAAACGATATGGATTTTGCGAAATGCGTTCGCTCAGAGCCACATTGGCGAAGCTCAACGAACGGTCATTGCCGTTTTGCTTTCTGCGCAATTCATAAATGGATTGTAACATCCGTGGATTCGACCAATTGATTGGCGAACGATTGACATGAAAAGCAATGGGAAACAAAATTACCGCTCTTCCGGTTTCTGTGCAAAGATATTCTGCCCAGGTAAGGTATTTACTCCAGTTACGCTCATTAAGTCCGTGCATTAGTAAGATGGCACGATCCGTTTTTTTTGTTTTTTGCAAAACAAACACGGGATATTTAAAACTAATGTTTTCGGAAACCTTATCACTGAATAAATTCTCCGGAGTGTTTTCGCTCATCTGCGGAATCGGATCACTATGAAACGAAAAATGCCGGACACATACAGGTGAGTTTTGCAAATCCGTATCAACGCCCATTTTATACATTGCGTTTAATTCCTGATAACGAAGACTATAATTCATATTTTTTTCATTGTGGTTTTATTTTACAAAAAAACAATGTTTGTCGGCAGTTTCAAATTAATCGGTAAAAAGAATGATGTTTAGGGATAACGTTGTGTGATGTGGGGTAAAAATTAAATTACAGGGATAAAAAATCCATTTACAGGGGTAAAGTTTGTTGTTTGTTTGAATGGAATAGTATACATTTGTATCAAAATATTTTAGGAAACAAAAAAAGGATGTATACAAAGATTCCCGCTTACTTGTACGAAAGAGGCAATATCACAAAGTTGATATTGTTCACGGCTATCTTTGCATTATTGTTTATAAATATCTTTCAGCCGTTTAATTCACGTGGTTGGTATCCGAATATTTCCGAATTCAAATATTTTTTCTTTTCAAGCCTGATTGTATTGGTGGGAATGCTTGTAATAGTTGTCAGCAGGTTCATCATGCTTTCTTATACAAAAACCCACATGATAACTTATTGGCAATATGGAGTTTGGATTTTATCCGAAATAATTGCCATGTCGCTTTTTTATTCATTATTTGCTAAATTCATTCCTGAAAAAGGCGCTCAGAGAGAGTTTGTTGAGATTTTCCAACAATCAACGATTAATACCAGTTTGATCTTACTATTGCCTTACGCTATGTCGTGGTTGTATTTCTCGTGGCGCGAGAAAAACACTTTATTAGAAGAAATGTCGAAAGAAGAACCCGAATCTGAAACTCATAAACGAAATCTGATAGCTTTTCCCGATGAAAAAGGCGAGTTGAAAATTTCAATCATACTCGACAATTTACTGTATATCGATTCATCCGACAATTATGCTACCATACATTATCTGAACAAGTCAAAACTATCTCATTATCTGATACGTAATTCATTGAAATGGATGGAAGAAAATCTGACTATAAACAGTCCGTTGGTACGCTGTCATCGCTCGTACATCGTAAACCTGGATAAGGTAAAAGTGTTGCGTAAAACCAAAGAAGGTATTTTTCTGGAAATGGATGCCATGAATACACCCGATATTCCCGTTTCAAAAACTTATTACGAGCGGGTAATGACTAAGTTCTCGAAATAGGTGGCGTTTTTTTAATATTATTATTCATTTTAATATACTGATAGTCAACTGATAATACTGTAATACTTTTTGTGTCACCACCGAATATTTTAATGAAGATGGTGAGAAAACAACAGAAAGACTGACGGGATATTTGCGCAATGACAATTTTGTTGCGGTTATTTTTCAGCATGCTTTTGACCCTCTTCAGGGAATTCTTTTTTACTGACAAACATTGTGCAATGAATGATTAATTGTACTTGGTGAATAATAGAATTCTATGGGATGCCGGAATTCCGATTCCGGCATCCCGAGTCTATGTGGTTTAATTTTAGTCATAATTATAACTTTAATTTGAATAAAGTTTTATCTCTTGTGGATAATTAAAACTTTGTTTTTGTTTCTGAAACAAAAATATGCAATTTTTCTTGCTCAAATAAAAATAATTTATCATCTTTGCACCCATAAATAAATCAAAACGCAAATGAACGCAAGTTTGACAATTAATAAATTTTGGTGGTGGCACTTACGAAACAACAAATCGTGAGAGGGTACACTTGTGTATATTGTCAGAAGAAAAATATAACAAAAAGGCTTGTCGGAACTCACGATAAGCCTTTTTTATTATTCTGCCCCTAACTCTTTAAAGGGGGAATTGTAAGAGATGAGGTAAAAAACAGTTTCTAAAATATTAAAATATTATGAATAATTCAAATCATAGCGCTTCTCCTTTAGGGAGTTGGGAGGCAGATAACAACGGTTACTACGGGGAGTTTGGCGGAGCGTATATCCCTGAAATTCTTCACGGAACGGTGGAACGTCTCAAAAAAGCATATTTCGCTATCAAAGACGATGCTTCGTTTAAGGCGGAATATTACGATTTGCTGAAAAACTATGTGGGACGACCGTCGCCACTTTATTTTGCTAAACGGCTTTCGGCAGAGTACGGAACAAAAGTTTACCTGAAACGCGAGGATCTGAATCATACGGGCGCACACAAAATTAACAATGCTTTGGGACAGATTTTGCTTGCCAAGCGTATGGGGAAAACCCGTATTATTGCCGAAACCGGCGCCGGACAACACGGTGTGGCAACGGCGACGGCTTGTGCGCTCATGGGGTTGGAATGTATTGTGTTTATGGGTAAAACCGATGTGGAACGCCAGTTCCTGAATGTACAGAAAATGCGTATGCTGGGAGCAACGGTGGAACCGGTTACAAGCGGAAACATGACGCTGAAAGATGCAACCAATGAAGCGATACGTTACTGGTGTTCCAATCCCGATTCGTTTTATATCATTGGTTCCACGATAGGTCCGCACCCGTATCCCGATATGGTTGGATTTTTCCAATCGGTAATCAGCGAAGAAATAAAAGGACAATTGCAGGAGCAAACCGGGCGCGATTATCCCGATTACCTGATGGCTTGCGTTGGTGGCGGAAGTAATGCCATGGGAACCTATTATCATTATCTGGATGATAAACGCGTGAAAATTATTTCGGCCGAAGCGGGCGGGTTGGGAATTGATTCCGGAGAATCGGCAGCCACCATTCATTTGGGTCGTACTGGAATTATTCACGGTGCCCGTACGTTGATTATGCAGGACGAAGATGGCCAGATTACCGAACCGTATTCCATTTCGGCAGGACTGGACTATCCCGGAATCGGTCCGGCTCATGCTTTTTTTGCTAAAATAGGTCGTACCAAAGTGCACGCGATAAATGATGATGAAGCGTTGGAAGCGGCTTTCGAAATCACCCGGCTGGAAGGGATTATTCCGGCCATCGAATCGGCACACGCGCTGGCAATATTGAAAAAAGAGAGAAACACCTTTAAGCCTGACGATATTGTGGTGATAACCGTTTCGGGGAGGGGTGATAAAGATATGGATACTTATGTAAAATACTACAAAGCTCCCTAAGTCTCCCAAAAGGGGATTTAAGAAAAAGTTCCCGAAGTGAGATGTTAAAACCTGATTTGCAAAATGAATAATAAATATAAACCATACTAACTAATACTCCTCCCCTGCGGGGAGGTTGGGAGGCTTTTATGAAATTAATAGTAAATTCAAAAACAATGCTGGCGGACATGCAGACTCCGGTGGGTATTTATCTGAAAATTCGCGATTTATATACGAACTCAGTCTTGCTCGAAAGTTCTGATTATCATGGCGTAGAAAATAGTTATTCGTATATCGGGTTTTGTCCGATTGGAGGAATTTCGGTGAATAATTTTTTGATAGTCGAAGAATATCCCAGTGGCGAACAAATCGAAACTCAAATAGTTGATAAACTCACTGTTGCCGAACGTTTCGATATTTTTCTGAAGACTTTTGAGGTGGTTCGGAACGAAAGCAAATCGGATATTAACGGCTTATTCGGATACACTTCGTATGAGGCGGTGCAGTATTTTGAAGATGTAAAGCTGAGCGCACGCAGTACTGTTCCGGGAGATATGCCCGGATTGCATTATGTGTTTTTTAAATATATTATAGCCATCAATCATTTCAACAACGAGTTGACTATCATTGAAAATCTGCTTGAAAATGAAATATCGGCGATATCATCGATTGAGCGGATTTTGAAGAATAATAACATGGCTACTTACAAATTTGAAACGGTTGGTGAGGAAAAATGCGATATTTCGGATGAGGATTACAAGCGTATGGTAACTCGCGGGAAAGAAGAATGTCATAAAGGTAATGTTTTCCAGATTGTGCTTTCGCGGCGGTTTTATCAGCAATACAAAGGCGATGATTTTATGTTGTATCGCACCTTGCGTTCGGTGAATCCTTCACCTTATCTCTTCTATTTTAACTTCGGCGATTTCCGTATTTTCGGTTCGTCGCCCGAGGCGCATTTAGTGGTAGATGCAAAAAAACAAAAAGCTTATATCAAACCCATTGCAGGAACTTTCGGCCGCACGGGCAATGATGAAAAAGATTTTCAACTGGTCGAAAAACTTCGCAACGATAAAAAAGAAAACGCCGAACATGTAATGCTGGTCGATCTGGCTCGCAACGATTTGAGTCGCAATGCCGACCATGTGAAAGTAGAGGTTTTCCGCGAAGTACAATATTATTCACATGTGTTGCATTTGGTTTCGAGTGTGAGCGGAAAACTGAAACCTGACACGAAAATTATCAAACTTTTTGCCGATACTTTTCCTGCAGGGACACTTTCGGGCGCTCCGAAGATCAAAGCCATGCAATTGATTGACCGGATTGAACCCCACGACCGCGGTCCGTATGGAGGATGCCTGGGTTATATCGGTTTCGATGGTAGTTTTAATCAGGCTATCACTATCCGTTCGTTCGTAAGTAAAAACAATACACTGTATTATCAGGCCGGTGCGGGCATTGTGGCCAAATCGGATGAAGAAAGTGAATTGCAGGAAGTGAACAATAAACTGGCTGCGCTAAAACGGGCGGTGAAAGTGGCTTCTACCCCCAACCCCTAAAGAGGAGAAAGAGATATTACTACTGATTATTAAAAAATTGATATGAATAATACGGAAATAGAACAAGACGATACTAACTTCAATTCCCCTTTTAGGGGTTAGGGGTACTAACATGTTTTATGGTGCTTCACCTATTCATTTTGAATTAGTTAAGAAATTTAGGGATAATCAAACTGAAGCAGAAATGTTTCTTTGGGATCATTTAAAAAAAAATACAAATTTCAAGAATTCATTTTAAACGCCAACATCCAATTCTTTATTTTATCGCTGAATTTTATTGTCATTGAGTAAAACTTGTTATAGAAATAGATGGAGGTTATCATAATATCCCAGAATAATATTGTTATGATAAAGACAGGGAACATGAATTGAATGAATTAGGATTAAAAGTCATTAGATTTACTAATGAACAAGTGATGTGTGACATGGAAAATACACGAAAGGCTATTGAACAAGAAATTATAACAAGAATAAACTCAAATTATTAGAAGGAAGATTAAAGCCATTTTTTATTTAATTTATCATGAGTAATATAAAAGATAAAATACAAAACAATAGTAACTCAGTTCCCCTTCAGGGGATAGGGGTTAAAATATTAGTTTTCGATAATTACGATTCGTTCACATACAATTTGGTGCATGCCGTGAAAAAACTCGGATACACTGATCTGGAGGTGCATAGAAATGATAAAATTGCGCTGGAGGACATCGCGCGATTTGATAAGATCATTCTTTCACCGGGGCCGGGTGTGCCTTCCGAATCGGGTATTTTGCTCGATGTGATTCGGACTTACGCACCCACAAAAAGTATTTTGGGCGTTTGCCTCGGCGAACAGGCTATTGCCGAAGCGTTTGGCGGAACATTAATCAATCTTGCGCAAGTACATCATGGTATCAGTTCCATGGTGGATGTATTGGAAGAAGATGTTTTGTTCAACGATTTGCCAAAGCGACTTGAAGTGGGACGTTACCATTCATGGGCTGCCGAAAAATCGACTTTACCCGAGTGCCTGACCATCACTGCCGTTGACGAAGAAGGATTGATAATGGCATTGGCTCACAAAACTTACGATGTGCGTGGCGTTCAGTTTCATCCCGAATCAGTATTGACACCGGATGGTGAGCAGATGTTGAAGAATTGGTTAGCCTCCTCTAACCCCTCCAAAGGAGGCGAATAATGCGAGGAGTCAGCATTCAGTAATTGTGAAAAAAATCGTTGCGAAATTTATAGTCATCAAAATATTTTTAATTTTAAATAAGGTATATGAACGGTTCCATAAGTCCCCGTTTGGGGATTTAGAGGACTAATTTCTCCCCTTTGGGGAGATGAGGAGGAGCTTTTTATGAAACAAATTCTTAACCGATTATTCGAACACGAATCTTTGTCTCGCGATGAAGCAGCTGCGGTAATGACCAACATTGCTGCAGGAGAATATAACGAATCGCAAATTGCTGCATTTATTTCGGTGTATCTGATGCGTAGCATCGAACTTGAAGAGGTGATCGGTTTTCGCGATGCGCTTTTACAGTTAGCTATTCCGATGGATTTGTCGGAATTTGATCCGTTGGACATAGTGGGTACGGGCGGAGATGGTAAAAATACCTTCAATATTTCCACCTGCAGTTGCTTTACCCTTGCCGGTGCGGGTTACAAAGTGGCTAAACACGGGAATTACGGCGCCACTTCAGTAAGCGGTTCGTCCAATGTGCTGGAATATTACGGTGCAAAATTTACTACCGATATTGATGTAGTAAGACGTTCGCTCGACGAATCAGGTTTTGGATATTTGCATGCTCCGTTTTGTAATCCGGCCATGAAAAACGTGGCTCCGGTACGAAAGAACCTGGGCGTTCGAACCTTTTTCAATGTGCTCGGACCGCTCATCAGCCCTATCCGACCGCAATACCAGTGTCTCGGGGTGTATAATCTGAAAATGATGCGACTTTACAATTATATTTATCAAAATCTGGGCTGTCAGTATTCGGTGGTGCACACGCTCGACGGTTATGATGAAATTTCGCTGACCGATACCTGCAAAGTGATGACTAACTTGGGCGAATTTGTTTATACACCTGAGGAGTTGGGTTTTAAAAAGTTAGAACAAAAAGAATTATGGGGCGGAAATACGGTTGACGAAGCAGCGCAGATTTTTATGAATGTGCTCGATAACAAAGCCACCGAAGCCCAACACAATGTAGTGATTATCAATTCGGCTTTTGCCATCCAGACGCGTAATCCGTATAAATCGCTCGAACAATGTAAAGCCGAAGCAGCCGAATCGCTTGCAAGCGGAAGGGCGAAACAGACGTTTCTGAAGTTTGTAGAGATTTATAAATAAACCAATTTAATAATATGTCAACTTGCCAATTAATTGGCTCATTAGCATATTGGCACATTAGCACATTAGAACATTGAAAAATGACAATATTAGATAAAATAATAGAGAGTAAAAAAGTGGAAGTTGCTTCCCGCAAACTCGCAACTCCTGTTTCAGTATTGGAAAAATCGCCTGCTTTTTCACGGAAATGTTTGTCGCTGAAGCAAAGTTTGCTAAATTCTGAGTCGGGCATTATTTCAGAGTTTAAACGCAAATCGCCGTCACTTGGATGGATTTACGAAGATGCCGATGTGGTGGAAGTAACTTCCGGTTATAGTGCGGCGGACGCTTCGGGTATTTCCATTCTTACCGATTGGCCATACTTTGGTGGGACACCAATGGATTTGATCGCTTCTCGTCCGCAAATTACTTGTCCCGTACTGCGGAAAGACTTTGTGATAGATGAATACCAGCTTTACGAAGCCAAAGCCATTGGCGCCGATGTGGTCTTATTGATTGCTGCGGTACTAACGGTGGAAAAAACGCTTGAATTGGCTTGCAAAGCCCGTGAACTGGGGCTGGAAGTGTTGCTGGAAGTGCATAATGCCGAAGAACTCCGACATGCCAACGATTACGTGGATATGTTGGGTGTGAACAACCGCAACCTGAAAACTTTTGAACAAAACATACAGGTTTCGTTTGACTTGGCAGAATTAATTCCCGACCGGTTTGTAAAGGTAAGCGAAAGCGGCATTTCGAAAGTGGAAACCGTAAAAGAATTGCGTAAAGTGGGTTACAAGGGTTTCCTGATGGGAGAAAATTTTATGAAAGAAGAAAATCCGGCGGAAGCGCTCGGCAAATTTATTAGCTTCCTAATCACAACTCCCTAAATTCCCGAAAAGGGACTTAAATTAGTTTGTATGAAAAATAATATTATAGAGACGAATGTAACTTCATCTTCTCCCTTTCGGCAAGGTCGGGAGGGGCTGTTAGTTAAAATTTGCGGGATGAAATATTCCGAAAATATACGGGCAGTGGCAACTTTGCATCCCGATTTTATGGGATTTATTTTTTATCCGAAATCTCCGCGATATGCAGAACCGTTGGATTTGAAAACATTGGAAGAAATTCCTTTGACAATCAAGAAAATTGGTGTATTTGTAAATGAAGACTTAGAAAATATTCTCACGATAGTTTTTAAGTATAAACTCGATGGAGTGCAACTTCATGGTACAGAATTGGTGGAAATGTGTTCCAAACTTCGGGACGCAGGATTGATTGTAATTAAAGCTTTTCCTGTTGCCGAAGCCTATAACTTCAAGGTAACAAAAGCTTACGATGGAGCGTGCGACTATTTTCTTTTCGATACTAAAGCGGATACTTACGGAGGTTCAGGTGCAAAGTTTAGTTGGACAATACTTAGTGAATACAAGGGGGAAACGCCATTTTTGTTAAGCGGTGGAATTGCTGCCGATGATGCGGAAGCTATTTTGAAGATTAAACATCCGAAATTTGCCGGTGTGGATTTGAACAGCAAGTTCGAAATTAGTCCGGGGTTGAAAGATGTGGAACTACTTAAAAAATTCAGCCCCTAATTTCCCTCTCGCCTCTCACCTTTCGCTTATAGATAAAGTCGAGATAGGTAACATAGCAAAGGGGAACTTTAAGATACAGGCTATAAAATGAATTCAGCAATTAATAAACAACAAAACTAACTTTATCTCCTCCCTTCTGGGGAGGTTGGGAGGGGCTTTTTTATGAACAGAATCAATAAATTATTCCAACAAAAATCAGAGAATATTCTTTCGGTGTATTTTACGGCAGGTTTCCCGAAACTCGAAGATACCTTGCCAATCTTGAAATGTTTGCAGGCTAATGGGGTAGATTTGGTAGAAATCGGCGTGCCGTTTTCCGACCCGATGGCGGATGGCGTGGTGATTCAGAACAGCAGCCAGGTGGCGCTGCAAAACGGTATGAGCATCCGTAAATTGTTTGAGCAACTCACAGCGGTACGTGCCGAAATTCATATTCCATTGATTATGATGGGGTATCTGAATCCGGTTATGCAATTCGGTTTCGAGAATTTTTGCAAGGAATGCAGCCGGGTAGGAGTGGATGGTATGATTATTCCCGATCTGCCGATGTCCGATTTTTTGGCCGAATACAAGGATATTGCCACGAAATACGGGCTGGAATTTATCTTCCTGATTACACCCGAAACTGAGGAAAGCCGTATCCGCGAAATTGACAGTCATACCAACGGGTTTATTTACATGGTTTCGTCGGCGGCAGTAACCGGTACGCAAAACTCATTTGACAATAAGATGGAATATTTCAACCGGATCAATGTCATGAATCTGAAAAACCCGCGCCTGATCGGTTTTGGCATTTCCAATAAATCGACCCGCGACATGGCAAACCGCTATTCATCAGGAGCCATTATCGGTAGCGCCTTTATCAAAGCTTTGCAAGAAACACAGGATGTGGAAAAGGGAGTGAAGCGGTTGTTGGAGAGGTTGGAGGAATAAATCAAAAACTGTTTAAAAATAAATGCAGGAATCATTTGCAATTCCGGCATTTATTTATTGTTAATTGTAGATTATCTACTTGTCAGTCTTATTACTTCTACTTTGACAGATTCTATTTTT
>DIFH01000007.1:0-13229 GCA_002427615.1 Paludibacter sp. UBA5753 | reverse complement strand
AATCTACGGAATTTATGTTGTTTTAAATGCCTGTTTAATAAAATGAAACCTGTTAATCCTGTTCATCTTGTCAGGTGGTTTACTTTTATTTTAATCTGTCAAAGTCGAATTAAAGTGTTTTCTTTACTTCGGTTTCTTCAAAACTTTCAATTATATCGCCTACACGGATATCGTTGTAGTTTTTAATGTTCAAACCGCACTCGTAATTGGTTCCAACTTCTTTTACATCGTCTTTGAAGCGTTTAAGCGAATCCAATTCGCCGGTATATACTACAATGCCATCGCGAATGATGCGAATTTTATTGGTGCGTTTGATTTTTCCTTCGCGTACCAAACAGCCGGCAACCGTACCCACTTTGGTGATTTTAAATATTTCACGAATCTCAACCGTGGCAGTGATTTCTTCCTTTATTTCGGGAGAAAGCATTCCTTCCATAGCAGCTCTAATTTCTTCGATAGCATCGTAAATGATGGAATACAAACGAACATCAATTTCTTCTTTTTCAGCCATCTTACGGGCGGTTGATGTGGGTCGAACCTGGAACCCGCAAATGATTGCGTTTGAGGCGGCTGCCAACAAAATATCCGAATCGGAAATGGCGCCCACTGCCTTGTGGATCACATTGACCTGAATGTTTTCGGTCGAAAGTTTCAACAATGAATCGGATAAGGCTTCAACCGAACCGTCCACGTCGCCTTTCACAATAATATTCAGTTCCTTGAAATCGCCTAAAGCTATACGGCGACCCAGTTCATCCAACGTAAAGTGTTTTTTCGTGCGGATGCTTTGTTCGCGTTGTAATTGCTCCCGTTTGTTGGCAATTTCGCGGGCTTCATGTTCACTTGTCATTACGTTGAAATTGTCGCCTGCCTGAGGAGCGCCGTTTAATCCGAGAATCACAACGGGTTCTCCGGGTTTGGCTTCGTCGATACGTTGATTACGCTCGTTAAACATGGCTTTGATTTTGCCGTAATAAATTCCGGCAAGAACCACATCCCCTTGATGTAAAGTTCCGTTTGCGACCAAAACAGTGGAAAGATAACCACGACCTTTATCGAGTGAAGACTCGACTACCGAACCGTGAGCCCGTTTATTCGGGTTAGCTTTCAGCTCCAACAATTCGGCTTCGAGCAATACTTTTTCGAGCAATTCGGCAATTCCCAATCCTTGTTTAGCCGAAATATCCTGGGATTGATATTTTCCACCCCAATCTTCGACCAAATAGTTCATTTGGGCTAATGTTTCTTTTATTTTTTCAGGATTAGCTCCCGGTTTATCTATCTTGTTTATGGCAAAAATTATAGGAACGTTGGCAGCTGCAGCGTGATTGATGGCTTCAATGGTTTGAGGCATCACATTATCGTCGGCAGCCACTATGATGATAGCAATATCGGTAACTTTCGCTCCACGTGCACGCATGGCGGTAAATGCTTCGTGGCCAGGAGTGTCGAGGAAAGTAATGCGTTGTCCGTTTTCGAGTTTCACATTATAAGCCCCGATATGTTGAGTGATTCCACCTGCTTCACCGGCAATAACATTTGTTTTGCGTATGTAGTCGAGCAATGATGTTTTACCGTGGTCGACATGTCCCATAACCGTTACGATTGGTGCGCGTGGTTGCAAATCTTGTTCGGTGTCGGGTTCTTCTTCACCAATAGCTTCCACAACATCTGCACTTACAAATTCGGTGGTGAAACCAAATTCTTCAGCCACAATATTGATGGTTTCGGCATCCAAACGCTGGTTGATAGAAACCATCAAACCTATGCTCATACAAGTTGCGATAACCTGATTAACGGTTACATTCATCATTACAGCCAACTCGCTTACGGTAACAAATTCGGTCAGTTTCAATACGCTTTCTTCATCGCGTTCGCGTTGGGCTTGTTCTTGTTGACGGGCGCTTACACTGTCACGTTTGTCGCGGCGGTATTTTGCCCCTTTCCCTTTTTTGTTTCCACTGGCAAGACGGGCTAAAGTTTCTTTAATTTGTTTTTGTACTTCTTCCTCGTTTACAACAGTTTTCAGCGGTTTTTTCAGTTTGTCCTTATTGGACTTGCCTGTATTGCCGGCGTTTGCGTGATTTACTTTTTTGGGTTGACCCAATGTGTTGACTGCTCCTTGTTCAACGCGGGTTATGTCTACTTTCTGATTGGTAAAACGTTCGCGTTTTTTCTTTTTTTGAGCGGCGGCAGTTGCGCTTTCAGGACTTCCGGCAGGTATCAGTTTTTTGTCGCCCGAAACAAATGATTTTTTTATTTCTCCGGCGGTGCGGTTTTTTTCTTCTCTTTCTTTTCTTTTCTGTTCTTTTGTTTTTGGTTTCGGACGGGTGTTTTGGTTGATTAAATTCAAATCAATTTTACCTACTACCACCGGAGTTTTATCTATCGAAGCAAAGTCGATTTTAAATATTTCGTCTTCATCTTCAATAAAGTCAAGTTCTTCGTCGATTTCTACTTTTGGTTGAGGTTTTTCAACCGGTTTTTCTTCCTGAATTTGTTTTGCCGGTTCGTTTTTAGTTAATACGAGTCTTGGTTTTGCCGGTTTTTGAGGCTCCGGTTG
Source organism: Paludibacter sp. UBA5753 (assembly GCA_002427615.1). GTDB lineage: Bacteria > Bacteroidota > Bacteroidia > Bacteroidales > Paludibacteraceae > Paludibacter. The sequence continues at coordinate 10,666 of DIFH01000007.1, read as the reverse complement.
TTTGTCTTCCGTTTTTACTTTTGCCGGTTCAACGGGTTTCTCAACTGTTGGTATCGATGGTTGAGCGTTTTCTTTTTGAACTGATGATTCTGTGTCAGTTTTTTCAATGGCTATATTTTTTTCTTCATCCTTGTGTTCAACTTTCTCTGCAACAGGATTTTCCTCAACCTGAACTTCAGGTTTCTTTGGTTCGGGTTTTGGTTCGGCTGGTTTGTGTTCAGCTGGTTTGTGTTCGGAAGGTTTGTTAAGAGCATCAAGATCAATTTGACCAACAGTTTTGATTTGAGGCTGTTGATCTTTTGGTAATGTCGTATGTATAACTTCCGCAGGTTTTTCCACGGGTTTTTCCACGGGTTTTGTGTTTATATAACCTTCCAAAGCCACTGTTCCTGCCTTTTCTTTCAAATGACGTTCCTGACTCAATCGCTCCGATTCCATTTTCAGAGCCATATCTTTATTAAATTCTTTTGCAAGTAAAAGGTGTAAATCATCCGACAACTTCAAATTAGGGTCGACGGACAGTTTATGGCCTTTTTTTGCCAAAAACTCAATGGCGGTAGTCATCCCGACATTTAAATCTTTGCAGGCTTTGCTTAATCTTATGGACATATATTTTTATAAAGTTTTTTTAGAAATTTATGGAGTAATGCCGAGTTACTCATGAAATAAAAATTGGAACATGAAACAGGTGATTTTTTACGGTTGAATAATCAATCAACGATTCTATTCTTCTTCAAATTCTGCTTTGAGAATTTTTAACAATTCATCAATAGTTTCTTCTTCCAGGTCTGTACGGCGAATTAAATCCTGGCGTGGAATTGCCAAAACGCTTTTAGCCGTATCGCAACCGATAGCCTTGAGCGCATCGATAACCCATTGATCGATTTCGTCGCTGAATTCATCCAGGTAAATATCTTCGATTTCTTCGTCTTCGTCAATATCGCGGAATACATCGAGTGTATAACCGGTCAACATACTTGCCAGCTTGATGTTTAACCCGCCTTTACCAATTGCCTGAGAAACTTCTTCGGGTTTCAGGTAAACTTCGGCTTTTTTTTCTGCCTCGTTTATGCGAATGGAAGAAATTTTGGCGGGACTCAATGCCCGCGAAATAAACAAGCTGATATTGTTGGTGTAGTTGATTACATCGATATTCTCGTTTCGTAATTCGCGGACAATGCCATGAATACGGGAGCCTTTTACACCGACACAAGCTCCGACAGGGTCGATACGGTCGTCATACGATTCTACGGCTACTTTTGCCCGTTCGCCCGGCATTCGGGCAATTTTTTTAATTATAATCAATCCTTCGTAAATTTCAGGTACTTCCAGTTCGAATAAACGTTCGAGAAAAACCGGTGAAATACGCGAAAGAATTATTTTAGGGTTGTTATTTTTATTTTCAACCATTGCCACTACGGCGCGTACAGTGTCGCCTTTGCGGTAAAAATCGGTAGGGATTTGTTCTGATTTCGGCAAGTAAAGTTCATTGCCTTCATCATCGATCAACAGCATTTCTTTTTTCCATATCTGGTAGAGTTCGGCGCTTACAATCTGACCTACTTTTTCGCTGTATTTGCTGAAAACATTGTCTTTTTGAAGTTCCAGGATTTTTGATGAAAGCGTCTGGCGCAGTGTAAGAATAGCCCGACGACCAAAACTCAGAAAGTCAACCGTATCGGTTACTTCTTCGCCGACTTCATAATCTTCATCTATTTTTTTTGCTTCTGTGAGTGAAATTTCCATGTTCGGGTCTTCAAGCTTATCGTCCTCAACCACAGTCCGGTTTCGATAAATTTCAAAGTCGCCTTTGTCGGGATTGATAATTACGTCATAGTTTTCGTCGGTTCCAAACATTTTAGTTATAACGTTGCGGAACGATTCTTCCATCACACTGATTAAAGTGCTTCTGTCTATGTTTTTCAGTTCTTTAAACTCCGAAAAGGTGTCTATCAAGCTAATAGTTTCTTTCTTGCTGCTCATAGCTTATTTGAATCTAATAATATATTTTGTGTATTTAATATCTGAATAATTGAATGTAATATCTTCTTGTATCGTAATTTTTCGTTTCGACCCTTCAGGTTTTTCAGTTTTTTCGATTTGCAAAATAAAATTTGTCTCGTTGGCTTCAGTGAGTATTCCGCTCAGTTTTTTGCCGGTTTTCGTCAATACTTCAACTTCGTTTCCGATATTTTTTTCGTATTGTTTTAATACTTTAAAGGGCTCTGTTAGTCCTGCTGAACCAACCTGGAGTTCAAAGTCTTCCACTTCCCTGTCGAGAGTTGATTCTACATACCGGCTTAATTCTGCGCAAAAATCTATTTCAACTCCTTCGAACGCATCAATTTCAACCGAAATCCGATTGTCGTTAGTGATGTTTAAATCTACTAAATAATAACCCGTGCCCGTTAAATATCTTGTAATTGTTTGATTTACAACTTCTTTTAAAATCATTTGAAATGTCAATTTAACAAAGAAGGGGACTTCTGTCCCCTTCACCATATTCATATTCGGATACAAAAGTACAAATAATTCTTTAAACTACAAAAAATTATAATAAAACTTTCTTTCCCTGATAATTTTTGCCTTATTTTTTCGATGTATGAAGATTAAAATTCTCGGGAAACTTGGCCTGGACATCTTTATAATATGACTGAATTTTTTCGAGATCGGCTTTTTCGTTACCGGTCGGATAGAAAACCTCTTTGATCCCCAATTCTTTTTTTCCATAATCGATATAAGCCAACTGGATGGGAACATTGGCTTTTAACGCAATATGATAAAATCCCATTTTCCATTTTGAAACCAAGCCTCGTGTTCCTTCAGGCGTGATGGCTAAATGAAATGATTTACGTTTTTCGAATTCTTCAACCATTTGCTGGATTACCGATGTCCGTTTCGACCGGTCGACCGGAACGCCGCCCATGGCGCGGAACAGGTATCCCATGGGAAAGAAAAACCATGATTTTTTTATTAAAAACGATGCTTCACGACCTAAAGCCAGATAGAATAATTTTCCGAACAGGAAATCCCAGTTGCTGGTGTGCGGGGCGACACAAATTATGCTCTTTTGAGGTTCGGCAACGGTTACAAATGATTTCCAACCGGCTATTTTTAAAATCCACTTACTTAATTTTTGCATATAAATATAATTAAATGATATTTAAAACATTCCTCACCTGAGTTCCCGACGGACAGACAGTGAGAAAATCTCCGGCAAAGGTACTACTTTTTTGACGAATTTTGAATCGTTATAAAAATATTGCAATGCCTGGCTTTGACCGGTTATTGTTTCAATGGTCTGGATGAGAGACTTTCCGAGGTCTTATCTTTCAAGCATTATTTAACAGGACTGCTTTGTTTTGAAAAAGGACATGAGATAATAAAGTTATGATTTTTTTGTTTTTACGCAACGAAAGTTTAAAATTCTGCATCTTGAATTTATTAATTACCTTCATAATTTTTATTTTATGAGATCAAAAAAGATATTTCTCCTACTTCTGTTCATAGTCAATGTGTGTTTTTTGTTTGCCCAGGATTCTAATCCGTTTTCGGTTAATTTAGAATTTGGTTCGAATACCGTAAATTCAACTTTGAGTGATAATTGGCCTGTCCGTCAAGATGTTGGATCGTATTATTATGATGGTTATAACAGTAATTACGTTTACATAGATAATACTGTCGTATTTTTTGGCGTTAAGCCGGAATACAGCTTTTTCAAAAACAAAATGTCGGTGAGTTCGGGATTGAGATTTACGAACCTTTTTGCCGATTTGTCGAAAGCAAATGCCGACCAGGGCGGTTATTTCTTTTTAAGATACAACAGCGAAAACACAAATACCGAATATGCCAGGGTGAAAAATATCAACGAAACATCAAATTATCTCGGTCTTCCCTTTGAGCTTAAAATCAGCCCTTTTTCTATCAGAAATATTTCGTTTTATTTAAAGGTTGGTACCGAATTCAGTTTTAAGCTGAACACCAACACAAGCATTGATTTTAAAGATAATGCCATGGATATATATAAGCAGGATATAATTGGCGATTTGGATATAAGATCAAATACTTACTATTCAGTACTATATAATTCTGTTGGGGTGAATATTGATACCTTGAAAAAATTAAAACTGAACATAGAGTTGCTTCTCCCTTCGTTTTTTCTTACTTCAAATAACTCAACTTTGGTGAATATGGATGAATTCTCCGGAATTCAGTTCTCAGTTAATTTGCCTTTCAAATAAAAACGTAAATTTTAAAAATGTCGAATATGAGGAAATATATTTCAGCACTGCTAATTGTTATCGCTGTCTTTTTTACATCCTGTGCATCACAAGATTTCGAATTGTCGAAAACGGTGTTTATCGAGGATACTGATTTTCCGGGTCTACCCATCTATTCCGAATGGGGCTACAACACTTTCGGAGCATACATTGATCGAAACGTATTTGTTTCGACTTACAACGATTTGCCGGCTAAAATTATTGTTCATCCTGATACCTTTAATTTGTATTTAAATGGTTCGATGAATCAAAGGAATGTATTGCTTAAAATCGAACTAATTGGTTATGCCCCTGCCAATTATTCCGATTTAATTTCGTTGAACGATTCGGTTGTGAATTTAAAAGATGAAAACTGCCGTGTAACTTTAATCGAAGGTATGACTTCCACCGTGCTTAAAATTATTGAAGGGGAAATTTATTTTAAACGAGTACAAAATTTATATATTGATAAAGTATATACCAAAACAATTATATCGGGAACTTTTAAATTCAAAACGTTCTTTGGCAACGAGCCGGTTGCCATTACCAATGGCCGGTTTGATTTAGGAATTGGTTACGAGAATTTTTATAATTATTGATCACGAAATTTTTTATTAACATAACTACATAAGTTTATGAAAACAATTGGAAAATTTAGTTTTATTATCTTATTGGCAGTTTTATTTTCAGGTTGTGAGAGCTATAATGATTCATATTCAGGTTTTTATTTATACGAGAATGGAACTGAGCAGGTTTCGAGCGAAAAATATAAAGAATACGATGAAAATCCTTTTGTTAATGTGAGCGATCAGCCTGTTTCAACTTTCTCGGTGGATGCCGATGGAGGCGCGTATGCCAATATGCGCAGGTTCATGTATTTAGGACAAACTCCGCCGAAAGCGGCAGTACGTATCGAAGAATTTATCAATTATTTTACTTTCGATTATGCCGAGCCTGTTACGGACGAAAATGTCGCCTTGAATTCAGAGATAGCCGTGTGCCCCTGGAATGCCGAGCATCATCTTATCCGCGTGGGTATGAAAGGTAAAACAATTCCTGATAGCGAATTACCCAATTCAAATTATGTTTTTCTGATTGATGTTTCGGGTTCCATGAGTTCGCCCGACAAACTTGAAGTACTGAAATCGGGATTCAAATTAATGACTGATCAGCTTCGCGATAACGATAAAGTAGCCATTGTAACCTACGCCGGCGATGCCGCTGTGTTGCTGCAATCGACGAATGGCGATAATAAAACGAAAATCAAAAAAGCCATCGATAAATTAGGCGCAGGCGGTTCCACTGCCGGAGCAAAAGGCTTGATCACGGCTTATGAAATTGCACTCGAAAACTTTATACCTAACGGAAATAACCGGATTATTATTGGTTCGGATGGCGATTTTAATGTGGGTCCATCTTCAACCGATGAACTGGTTGAACTGGTTGAACAAAAAAGAGAAAGTGGCGTTTATCTCACTGTTTTGGGTGTGGGAACCGGGAACCTGAACGATCACATGATGGAACAAATTGCCAATAAAGGCAATGGAAACTACGAATATATCGACAGCGCCGATGAATTGATTAAGATTTTTATAAATGAGAAGGCAAAGTTTTATACGGTTGCCAAGGATTCAAAAATTCAGATAACATTCAATCCCGATAAAGTAAGTTCGTACCGCTTGATTGGTTACGAAAACCGTTCGCTGAACGAAGAAGATTTTGAAAATGACTCTACAGATGCAGGCGAAATTGGTTCATCGCAAACCATCACAGCGCTTTATGAAGTGGTGTTAACCACTAATTTGTCAGCCGGAAAATATGCCCAGTTCGATTTCCGTTATAAAAAACCAAACGAAACCGAAAGCAGATTATTGCAACATGAAATTAAATCTATTCCTGTCGCTATTGCATCGGCTTCCGAAAATATGCGTTTTGCAGCATCGCTCACTGCTTTCGGTCTGATACTGAAACAATCGGAATATAAAGGAACAGCTAATAAAACAATGGTACTCAACCTTGGATCCACAGCTAAATCGTTCGATCCGAACGAATACCGCAGTAAGTTTATTGATATTGTAAAAAAATGGAATGAGGAATAATATCTCGGTTTTTTATAAAAAATAGTTTTATGTTTTGCAAAGAAAAAGGCTCAAAAGTGATTTTTTACTTTTGAGCCTTTGGGTATATCGATTGTGGATTATTATTGTTTCAGAGCCTGTTCAAAATCGGTAATTAAATCGGTTACTTCTTCAAGTCCGACTGAAATACGGATAGTTTTCTCCGAAACATTCATCAGCTTTTTTATTTCGGATGTAAATGTTCCAAATATGGTGCTGGCGGGGTGAATGGCTAATGTTTTATTGTCGAATAGATTGGTGGCGCGTTTAATGAGTTTTAGTTTATTCATAAAACTGAAACAAGCTTCACGCGAAGCCAGATCGAAAGTGAACATGGCTCCGGGATATTCACCAAACTGCTTTTTGCTAAGTTCGTAGTATTTACTTGTAGGCAAACCGGTGTAATTAACCGATTCTACAGCAGGAAGTTTCTCAACTAACTTCACTAATTCCATGCAAGTTCTTGTGGCTTTTTCGTAACGTAGTGATAAGGTTTCCAGCCCCAGGGTTTGCATATAAGCTACTTGAGGAGTCATATAAGCGCCCAGATTACGATGAATTTCTTTACGTAATTTGGCTGTAAATGCTGCCTTGCCGGATTCTTTGGCTATAGAATGCAATTTAGGCGATGCTATCCAGTCGAAATTACCATAATCCAAAATTAATCCTCCCAAACTTGTTGCTCCTCCTGAAATATATTTTGTGCTTGAAACGATTTCGATATCCACCCCAAATTTCTGTGCATTAAAAGCACAAAACGGAACAATGGTGGTATCTGCAATCAATGGAATTCCTTTTTGTTTGCAAATTGATGAAATTACTTTCAAATCAACAACTTCCATTTGCGGGTTGGTTATGATTTCTAAAAATACAGCACAAGTGTTTTCATCAATTTGCGCTTCCACTTCATCAGGATTAGTCAAATCGCAAAACCTTGTTTCAACTCCAAAAGCAGCCATGGTAGAGGCGAAAAAAGAATAAGTGTTTCCGAATAAATGACGTGAAGTTACTATATTGCTTCCCGTTTGCGCAATGCTGATGATGGCGTTTGAGATGGCAGCCATTCCTGAATTTAAGGCAGTTACGCTATACGCTCCACTTATCGTTTTTACACGGTCTTCGAAATATTGTACTGTCGGATTGGTAATACGCGAGTAAGTGTGATCGGCAACTTTGCCTGTGAATGCCAGTTCCATTTGCTCGGCGGTTTCAAACTCATAAGCTGCCGAATTGTAAACAGGCATACTCAAAGCATTGTAGGCATCGGCTTTTGCATAACCGGTATGCAGTATTTTTCCGTTTAATGAAAGTTCTTCGTCCATATATCTCTCCTAACCTCTCCAAAAGAGGAGAATATTTTGTAAAATCAAATTTTTTTTCTTAGAACAATATTGTATTGAAATCCTTTTTGTATTTCTATGAAAACGGATACTCAATTTTTCTGTTAAATATAAATAGTTTCATTCTCCCATCTTTTCCCCTCTTTTGGAGGGGGGATAGGGGAGGTATCATCGTAATTTTGCTCCCAGTTTGTTTTCAAAATTACCTGACAGTTTTTTCATGATGGAATCAATCTGATTGTCGGTAAGCGTTTTAGTTTCATCCTGCAATAAAAAGTTTACAGCGTACGATTTTTTACCGGCTTCTAAGTTTTTGCCTTCATACACGTCGAACAACGTTACTTTTTTCAGTAATTTGCGTTCGGTTTCGTAAGCTATTTTTTCTATTTCGGCAAAAGTTACGTTCTTGTCGAGTAACAGGGCTAAATCGCGTTTTACTTCGGGATATTTTGATATTTCGGAATATTGAATTTTATAATTTCCCAATTCTGCAAGAAGAGCGTCCCAGTTCAGGTCGGCATAAAAAACTTCCTGGTCAATGTCCATTAATTTGCGAATTTTTGGGTGAACAATGCCATAAACTGCCAGCTTGTTGCCGAGCGGACTGTAAACGGTCAAGGCTTGACTTAGCAAATCGTCGGCATATTCGCCTGTAACCAATTTACGCAAATTGAAACCAAACCGACGGAAGATATTTTCGATATAAGCCTTCAACTCGTAAATGCTTGTTTTCTGATCGGGCGTAGTCCACGATTGCCCGTATTTATTGCCGGTAAGCCACAGTCCCAAATGGTAATCTTCGGAATAAGCCGCCAGGGTTTCGTCTTCTTTTTGGTTTTCGCCATGATAATAATAACAGTTTCCGAATTCGTAAAATTTCAAATCTGCATTTTTCCGATTTATGTTGCGGTTGATGTTTTCCAATCCGCCAAAAAGCAAGGTCTGGCGCATAACATTCAGGTCGGAACTCAGAGAGTTGATAATTTTCACGCTGTGAGCTGCCGGGAATGAAGTCAGATCGCTATAATATCCGCCTTTGGTGAGCGAATTGTTCAATATTTCGTTGAATCCTTGGGCAGTCAGTTGTTCGGCAATCAGATTTTGCAGTTTATGACTGTCGGGTTTCAAGCTGTAGCTGAGGTTCGACATCAGTTTTTCACCTATTTCCACGTTGTTGTAACCATAAATACGCAGTATATCTTCGATTACATCCACATCGCGTTGTACATCCACACGGTAGGTGGGGACGTGAAGCACATAACCTTCGTCGGTACGACTCACAATTTCCATTTCGAGCGCGCCGAGAATGGTTTCAATATTTTCTTTGCCGATTTCTTTGCCAATGAGTGAATTGATTTTTTGTAACGAAATTTTCACCTCGAAAGGTTTCACTTTGTTAGGGTAAACGTCCACAATCTCACTCGAGATTTGTCCGCCTGCCACTTTTTGAATCAACAAAGCGCAGCGTTTTAATACATAAACAGTATTTGTAGGGTCGCAACCGCGTTCGAAGCGAAACGAAGCATCGGTGTTCAGTCCGTGACGACGAGCCGTTTTACGAATAGAAACCGGATTGAAATAAGCGCTTTCCAAAAATACGTTTTGAGTGGTTCCGGTAACTCCCGAATCCAAGCCTCCAAATACGCCTCCGATACACATAGGCGCTTCGGCATTGCAAATCATTAAATCGGCGGCGTTCAGTTTCCGTTCAATGCCATCGAGTGTTACGAAGGTTGTTCCTTCGGGCATACATTTTACGCGGACTTCGCCGCCTGTAATTTTGTCGGCATCGAAAGCATGAAGTGGTTGCCCCAGTTCATGAAGTACGTAATTGGTAACGTCCACAATATTATTGATGGGTCGAAGTCCAATAACCAGCAGGGCATTTTTCAACCAATCGGGCGATTCGGTAACTGTTACACCGGAGATAGTCACAGCCGAATAACGCGGACAAGCTTCCGGATTTTCAATTGTTACGGGAATGGTCAGATTTGTATTTTGAACGGCAAAAGCATCCACCGACGGTTTGGTGAGTTTTACCGAAGGATTTTTCAATGCAAAATAAGCAGCCAAATCGCGAGCTACTCCGTAATGCGAAGCAGCATCTACCCGATTGGGAGTTATATCTACCTCAATCAGATAGTCGCTTTTAATACCGTAATAATCTTTGGCTAAAGTACCAACCTGTGCTTCGGCAGGCAAAACGATAATACCTTCGTGGCTGGTTCCGATCCCGATTTCGTCTTCGGCGCAAATCATTCCCATTGATTCTACGCCACGAATTTTAGAACGTTTGATGATGAAACTTTCTTCGCCCGAATAAAGTTTTGTTCCCACAGTTGCCACTATCACTTTTTGTCCGGCAGCCACGTTTGGGGCGCCGCATACAATCTGCAGAGGTTCTTCGTCGCCGACATTGACGGTGGTAACATGTAGGTGGTCGGAATTTTCATGGTTAGTGCAAGTTAGCACCTCACCGATAACCAATCCTTCCAGTCCGCCTTTTACGGTTTGAACTTCTTCCACTCCGCCCACTTCCAACCCGATAGAGGTAAGCGCTTTTCCTAATTCTACGGGCTCAACGTCAACATTAATGTATTGTTTCAGCCAGTTATACGATATGTTCATAAAGTCAATTGTTTAATTCTCAATTGTAATGCGATGCAATTGTGTTAAATTGAGTCATTTTTTTTGAAGCTACAAACTTACATAAAAATCGTTGATTTTTAAGCAGGTCAAATAAAAATCAAGACCACCGCCTCTGAAAGTTCTGCAAAATTGTTTTATCATCAGCTAATTAGGGTCTGTTGAAAAACTATTTTATGCCACGGAGTGGCTAAATGTGAATAACCCCCAGTGAGAGTAGCGATACTGGGGGATGTTGAATAAACCAAGACCCCCAGCCCCGAAGTGGGCTGAACAATATCATAATATGTTGTTATTGAACCCT
>DIFH01000004.1 GCA_002427615.1 Paludibacter sp. UBA5753 | reverse complement strand
GCCTGTCGGCAGACAAGTTTCATGCGACCTTTAAAAAACAATTATTTACACATGAAATACACAGTCAAAATATTCTATAAAACTCACAATAACAACCTTTTGAAGAATGTTGTAAATTAAAAGTGAAATTTTGGGAAATTGCCGTTAATTCTTATGCCTTTTTATTCCCTGAAATATAAATTCAACAATGTTGTTTTTGTTTTTTTCAAATTCTTCGCTTATATTCTGGCGAATATAAGGGACTTCGAGACCTTTGATGGCATAAAATATTATCATAGCCGATAAATTAGGCTCCATACGTTTAAAAACTTTTTTTTCGATTCCTTCAGCCAAAATGTTTTTAATAAGAGCTATTTCTTTCACGTCTATTTTACGTCGGGTGCGTTCAACTTCATAAATGTCGTGAAAAAAATCGGCACGCAACGAACCATTTCGGGTTACAACATGTTTAATGGCATCTAAATGGGTGATAATATGATTGGTAAGTTTAATGTCGGGCTCTTTGTTTTCGGCTGACACAATATATAATCTGTCAAGTACTTGCTCAAGTTCCTTGTCGATCACTGCTTTGTATATTTCTTCTTTATTGTTGAAATAAGTATATAATGTCCTGCGTCCTTTTTTTGAAGCTTCGGCAATGTCGTTCATGGTAACTTCTTTCTTGCCGTTTTTTGCAAAAAGTTCACGCGCAACTTCAATAAGCATTTTTTTAGTGTTAGACATTTTTTTCGACATATTTCGTTATTTTTTCATTGTTTTGCAAACTTACATAAAAATATACGATTTATAAGCGGGTGAAATAAAAATCTTAAAAGATTTTATAGAGAAAAGATACAGATTTGTTTGTAAATTCACAATTGGAACAACTTATTCGGTCGTTTGTTTTTTTGCGAACGGAAAATGATATTGTTTTTGAATAATAAGGCGGGCTGTCCATACCACAATTATTGATAGGATAAAACGGGTACCTATAATCCAGCCTGCCGATACGCCAATGGCAACAAACAATAATGTGTCTTCGAGTAATGAATGATTTATGGCAATGTGAAAATTAAGCAGATTTGCATCCACTGGCGAAATTTCTTTTTTTTCCACCGCTTCAATCATGATGGCCGAACCGTAAGTCAGACCCACTATTTGACTTACAAACCACAAAAATGAACTGTCCGGAGATAATCCCATGATTTTCATCACGGGAGCAAATAATTTTGAAATATAATCGAGAATTTTAAACTCTTTGAGGATGTTTTGCAGAATCATTAATCCGGTAACAATGAGGGTTATTTTCAGTATTAACAGCGCTGTACCTTTTAACCAGGAAGTAAGCATTTCGTAGATGTCGGCAAATATTACGGTCTGTTGTACGGAGTAACCGTTCCCGATTTGTTCGGGTAAAATTAAATTTAAGATATAGGCGGCAACGAATGAAGTTACAAACCTGAGCGTAAACATGATGATAGCAGATGAGCCTGTTTTTTTCTGAACTGCAGTTTCTACAAACATGTTGTGCGAGATAAGACACATGAGTGCGAGAATGGTTATTTCCCGCATATCCAAAGGAAGAGTTGTGATAATGGCTATGGGTGCATAAAGAGTCAGAAATAAACTTGATATGAATACAATGGCTGACTCGCCGGGCAGGCCGATCACTGAAAATGCGGGCGCTAAAAATTCGGCCAGGTATGCAATTATTCCCCAATATTGAAGAAAACTTACGGCTAAACTAATGGGAAGTATTATTTTAAGCAGCCACCAGATTGTTTTTCCTGCTTTTGGTAAGGCGCTTTTGGCGCTGAAAAGAAGACGAGAGTATATTGTGTTCATTTTGCGAAAAGGGGTATAAAACAAGAAAGGTTGTCTCACGACAACCCAATCTTTTAGTTAACCTTAAATCTAATACCATGAAAAACACAGTGCAAAGATAAAGGCAATTTTTATGTTGTACAACATATTTGGAATATATTTTTGCTGGATTAACATTAATTAACTTACAGGATGCATATAAACATTTACGTGATTATATAAAGCACTTGTAATTAATCACTTCTCGTGTTTCCATGTTTGAAATCGACCTATCCAGCCTTTTTTGGTAACTACTCAGCACCCTTTTTTTTTACCTTTTGATTTTCAGTTCAACTTTTTCGAACTGAAAATCAAAGGGAGGGGATTGTTTAGCTCCGTCGGGGCAAAGAGTTTAAATGCTTAATGATAAACTAAATGGCTAATTATTGTCAAATTTATTAGTGCCTTATCTTTCAAATTCGTGTATTTTTTGGCACAATATTCAAATATCAGTCATTTAAAGTGTAANNGCGAAAATTTGCGGTATTTGCGGTATTTGCGTTCTACCTTTTTGATTCTGGCTTGTCCAGGTTAGGGCGCTGAATAGTTACACAAATTTTAAATACTTTATTTGAAACGACTTTTACAATTTTTTCTTTATTTTTGTTGACAAAATTATTTGAATGAAAACTTATACGATAACAGACTTGTCTGAAATGGAAGCAATTATCAACGAATGCAGTATTTGTTTTGTTGGTATTGCGGACGGGAACAACTGCCCTTATGTGTTTCCAATGAACTTTGCATATACCGGTAATGAGATAATTCTTCATTCGGCTCCTTTTGGCAAACATCTTGATTTGATTGAGAAAAATAACAAGATTTCCATAACATTTTGCCCTGATGGGAAATTAGTATATCAACATCCCGATGTGGCTTGCAGTTATCGCATGGATTCAAAGAGTGTGATTTGTTGCGGTGAAGTGTCTTTTATTGAGGATATTAATGAAAAGGAAGCCGTTTTAAACCATTTTATGAAAAAATATACCGACCGTCCTTTTACCTATTCGCAGCCCGCTTTGCGCAATGTGAAAGTTTGGAAGATGAAAATTGAGAAAATGACGGCCAAATCTTTTGGTCAGATGCATTGGAAATGATGAAATGAAAGCAAATTAATCTGACAACTCTTGTATTGTTATTGTTTTGATATTCTTGAGGTTATTTATTATATACTTGTCCATTTCGTACAGATCATCTCTGAATGTCATCTTGCCGTTTTTGTCGGTGAAACAGGTTGAATAATCTATTAATATCGGAATGGAAGGAGATAGCCCGATTCTTTTTAGCTTCATCGTTTCAGGCCATGTTTCGAGCGTTTCTTTTCCTTTTTTGCTATTCACTTTCAGGTGAATGGAATGGTGGATTTTGTCCTGCAATAATTCCCTGTTTTCGGTTTTCAATTTGTTTTTCCGGTCGTATTCGGGTAAACAGAAATAGGATAGTTCCAGCGGCTTCCCGACCCGTACACAGCCATGGGTTATTGCCCGATTGTGACGGTTAAATGCGCTTTTTGAATTGGTATCGTGTAAATAAACGCTGAATTTATTGGAGAAATTAAACTTTATTCTGCCTAATGCATTGATGTTCCCCGAATCCTGAACCAGCGTATAGGGTTGGTAATTTTTTGATATCTTTGACCAGTTTATGTCTCGCGGTTGAATTTCGATGCCATTTCTGAACACCCTGATTTTATTCCGACGAAGATAAGCAGTGTCTTTTTCCGCTAATTTTGAAATTTCTTTGACAACTATGTTGTTCGGAATTGACCAGGTGGGGTTTAAAACCACTTCGTAGATGTTACTTCTAAGGAATGGCGTTTTGTTTTTGGGCGATTTTCCCACGCAAACTTTCATTCTTAATGCCAATGTGTCGTGCCTAAAAGCTTTTAATGTCATATCGGCAACATTAACGCGTATATATTTATTTCCGAGTGGTTTTGCTGGTTTCCATCTCAATCGTTCCAGATTTGCATCGATTTTGTTTACATAATCCGTAAAGGTGTAGTTCAAAGCACGTATGGTGTTATTCCCGATTTCTTCGTCGATATATTGCCCTGTTTTGGTGCGGAATGTATTTATAGCTTTTAAAAGGTTGTTGTCGAATATTTGATTGTATGACAGGTATTTCTGATTGTAAGGCAGTTCTCCTGTTATCATTAACCTACGGGAAATGAGAGGAATAATGGGGTGAGATGAACCTTTTTTGATCGTTTCCTTGCCAGGTAACGCCGGTATCGGAGCGAAAGCCGAATCGACTAAACAGGCGTATTTTTTTCTTTCTGACTGAAGTTGTAAGTAATCGGGAAAAGCCGGCTGAATCTGTTTTAAGTACCTGTTGAAATATGTTTTTTTCTCATTAAAACATTTCCTGACAAATGTTGAGTCGATAGTAAGGGTTTCAAAATAATAATTCGGAGATATTTCCTTTGGTAAAAAAAGTCCGAAATTCAAAGCTTTGCAATACCGTAAGTAAGCATTTGAAGCCTTGATTTCCAATAAAGCCAACTTAGCGTAGGACAGATTGTTTTGTTTTAATTTTTGATTTAACACGATTAAATTGTCCAAATCAAACTGTTCAGGCAGAATGCCATGCTCATTCGTTTTATTCAGAAAGGAAATGAGGGTGTCGATTTTTTCGTAATTAGAGGATGGATAAACCCATTCCGGTTCGAAATCATGGGAGGAATATTGCAGTTTAACCCATTTTAATTCAGGCGATAAACTGTCAGGCAGCATTTCCAATATTTGTTTTATCGCCGAGTCGAGTCTTTGCTCATCGATGCGATTATAATTTGGAATGGCGTTGTCAAACTTTGCCGTTGAACCGGAACACGAAAAGGTGGCAAAAATGAAAGTAAGTTGAACGAAACAAACCCTGACCAATCTCATAATATAACGTCCGATATTTTGTTGTATTAAGCTACCAATATAGTGTTTGCAAATTTAAGCAATATCTGTTAATTCACCTTGTTTTTTGATATATTTTGGCACGGCTATTGAAAATATAAGGCATCAATGTATAGAAAAGCATATAAATAACTTAAAATCAGCTTTATAATTCTTTTGATAGCTGTTGATACATAATTATTTTGTAATTTAGTGCCATATTGGCAGAATAAATACCCCTTGTTATAATGAATATTCGATTTGATGATTTTTTTTCAGAAGACATGATGGGCTCGTCCGATGTTTTTCCTATTATTTCGCTTGACGAAAGTTCGTATGAAATAAGCCTGAACTCGGGAGAAGTTTTACCTATCCTTCCTTTACGCAATATGGTCATTTACCCCGGAGTTTTATTGCCGGTTTCGGTTGCGCGTCCTAAATCGTTGAAACTTGTGCGTCATGCACATGAAAATGATGGTTTGATAGGCGTTTGTACGCAGATTGACAAGAAACACGAAGACCCGACAATTGATCAACTTTACCAGATGGGAACGGTGGCAAAAGTCGTGCGGATACTTGAAATGCCCGATAATTCCACCACTGTGATTCTTGAAGGAAAAAGACGCTTCCGTTTGGGTGAGCAGACGACTACGAAGCCTTACATGAAAGCTAAAGTTCATTTGGTAGATGATGTTTTACCCGAAGACAATAACACCGGAATTTTTCAGGCTCTGGTTTCGTCAATTAAAGATTTGGCAACCAATATCATCAATAATTCAGGCTTTTTGCCTCCAGAGACTTCGTTCGCCATTCGGAATATTGAAAATCCGGTTTTCCTGATTAATTATGTTTGTGTGAATTTTGGGTTGAATGTAAAAGAAAAAATTCACCTGCTCGAGATTGACGAGATACTGGAACGCGGGTATCAGTTGCTCGAACTTTTGAACAAAGAATCGCAACTGCTTGAGTTGAAAATGTCGATTCAAAACAAAGCCAAAGAAGGAATCGATCAGCAACAGCGTGAGTATTTTCTGCAACAGCAAATGAAAACCATTCAGAATGAATTGGGAGGAAGTTCTCCCGAACAGGATGTGGCGGATTTTAAACAACGGGCTGCTGCTAAAAAATGGAACGAAGCTACTTCCAAAATCTTTGATAAGGAATTAAAGAAATTAGAGCGCATGAGTCAGCATTCTCCTGATTATTCTACGCAATTGAACTATATCGAAACCATGCTCGATTTGCCTTGGAACGAATTTACGGAGGATAATTTCAATTTGAAAAATGCCAAAAAAGTGCTTGATACCGATCATTTCGGACTTGAAACGGTGAAAGACCGGATCATTGAGCATCTGGCTGTCTTGAAATTGAAAGGGGATATGAAATCGCCGATTATTTGTCTTTATGGTCCTCCGGGAGTTGGGAAAACATCGCTGGGAAAATCAATTGCACGCGCGTTAAATCGTAAATATATACGTGTTTCGTTGGGTGGTTTACACGACGAAGCCGAAATTCGCGGTCATAGAAGAACTTATATCGGGGCTTTACCCGGGCGAATTATGCAAAATATACAGAAAGCCGAATCGGCAAATCCAGTTTTTGTGCTCGACGAAATTGACAAGGTAACTGCCGATTATAAAGGGGATCCGTCCTCGGCATTGCTCGAAGTGCTTGACCCGGAACAAAACACAACATTCCACGATAATTATTTAGACGTTGATTTTGATTTGTCGAAAGTGATGTTCGTGGCCACAGCCAATAATCTGAATACAATTCCGCGTCCTTTACTCGACAGGATGGAGTTAATTGAGGTCAGTGGTTATACGCAGGAAGAGAAAGTTGAAATTGCCCGCAGACATTTGATTAATAAGGAACTTGAAAACCACGGGTTGAAAGCCGGACAGGTTGTTCTTTCGAAAATTGTTTTACAAAACCTGATTGAATCGTATACGCGCGAATCGGGCGTAAGGGAATTAAGCCGGCAAATTGCTTCGTTGATGCGAAAAATTGCCAAACTTGTGGCAACCGGCGAAAAATATAATGTGGAACTTACAGTAGAAGACCTGAAAAAATATCTTGGAGCTCCGCGTTATAGTCGCGATAAATATCAGGGGAATGAATATGCGGGCGTTGTAACCGGATTAGCCTGGACTCAGGTGGGAGGGGAGATTTTGTTTGTGGAATCGAGCCTCAGTAAAAGTAAGTCCCCACGACTGACGTTGACCGGAAACCTCGGAGATGTAATGAAAGAATCGGCTATGTTGGCATTGGAATATATAAAATCGCATGCCGAAAACTTGGATATCGACCCTTTGCTTTTCGATGAATGGAATGTGCATGTACATGTACCCGAAGGAGCTATTCCCAAAGATGGGCCTTCGGCCGGTATAACTATGGTAACTGCGTTGGCATCGGCTTTTACGAAAAGAAAAGTACGTAAAAATCTGGCAATGACAGGTGAAATAACGCTGCGTGGCAAGGTGCTTCCTGTCGGTGGAATTAAAGAAAAAATTCTCGCGGCTAAACGCGCAGGAATTACAGACATCATACTTTGTGCCGATAACCAGAAAGATATAGATGAAATTAAACCGATATACCTCAAGGGCTTGAAGTTTCACTATGTTACTGATATTATGGAAGTCATTAATTTTGCTTTACTCGATGAAAAAATAAATTAAATGTTAAAGAGGTGATTCATTTCACCTTTTTTTATTGATTATCATGTCAAGTTACAAACTAAATGGTTAATTTTGCAGGTCAATTGAATCATAAAAATATTTTGAAGATGAAAATATCTAAAACTATCTTATTGCTTTCATTCATAACTCTTTTCATAAGTTCGTGTAAAACTTTACAGGTAGAAAAACCAAAGGAATCCTATCTTCCGTCTAATCTTGCTCCTGCCATGTCGGAATTTCCGTTACAGGTAGAAATTGATATTAAAAAACTGGAAACGGCAATTAATAAAAAAATGAACGGTTTGATTTACGAAGGAAACAATCTGAATAGCCAGGATTTGAGCGTAAAAATATGGAAAGCCCAAAATTTTACTTTCACCATCAACAATAATGTGATTGAATACAGGGTGCCGCTCAAAGTGTGGTCGCGTTTTGCCTGGAAGGTCGAAAAATTCGGTTTTTCGGTAAGCGATCATTATGAGGCTAACGGCAGCATTGCCCTTACTTATAAAACAACCATCGACATTGATAAAAACTGGAAGCTGATTGCCAAAACAAGTTCATCCGGTTTTCAGTGGATTGAAACCCCGAAACTGAATTTGATTGGGATTACTGTTCCGGTTACTCCAATTGCCAATATCGCTCTTTCGAAAAGCGAGAAATTAATTACCGACCAAATAGATCAGGCGCTGGCTGAAATGGTTGATTTGAAAAAGATTGTCGCAATGGTCTGGAACGAGGCTCAAAAACCTGTGCAATTAAATGCAGAAAACAATCTTTGGTTACGCATTACTCCCAAAGATGTTTATGTTTCGCCATTTTTGACTGAAGGTCAGAAATTCAAACTTGGGGTATCGCTTTATGCCCGGATTGAATCGTTTATGGGAGCAAAGCCTGAAGCAAACCCATTGGCGGCATTGCCGGCATTTAAATTTGTTCAACGTCCGCCACAAGAGTTTAATCTTAATGTTGCTGTAGATGCAACCTTTGATAAGATTTCGGAAATGGCAAAATCGCAATTATTGAACAAAACCTTTAGTGAAGGCAAAAAGTCGATTACCATTACCGATTTATCGGTTTACGGCAGTAACGGGAAAGCCGTATTTATGGCTGACGTGGTTGGTTCGTTAAAAGGACGCATCTATTTCACCGGAAATATGGTTTACAATCCCGAAAAAACAGCTCTTGAAATTCAGCATCCCGAATTTGATGTAAAGACCAAAAACGCTTTGGTGAAATCAGCCGGCTGGCTGTTGCACGGACTTATTTTAAATAAACTAACTCCTTATTTAACCTACCCGGTGAAAACCGATTTGGAAAAGATGAAAGCCGAAGCAAATAAAATGTTATCAAATTTTACGGTATACGATGGCGTTAATTTGCAGGGAGCATTAAATTCGTTGACTGTAACCGGACTTGATCTGGTTCCCGGAGCGGTTCGGATTTCAGCCAATGTGAAAGGCAATATCGCTTTGAATGTCAATAATTTAAACTTATAAGTTTTTTAAATGAAATATTTTTCAAAAATATTAAGAAAATATTTGATGTTTCACAAAAATAAAGTTATTTTTACAGCCTGTTAAATTATCTATTCACTTCAAAATTTAAGAATTATGTCTGTCAACAAAGCAATTTTAGTTGGAAACGTGGGCAAAGACCCCGAAATTCGTTATTTTGAAAAGGATGTAGCTGTTGCAAACTTTACATTAGCAACAACCGAAAGAGGCTACACTTTACAAAATGGGACTCAAGTTCCTGAACGTACCGAATGGCACAACATTGTGGTGAGAAGAGGATTGGTTGAAGTTGTGGAAAAGTATGTAAAAAAAGGAATGCAATTGTATGTGGAAGGTAAAATCCAGACACGTAGTTGGGAAAAAGATGGCATTAAACGCTACATTACTGAAATTCTTGCCGATAACATTATGTTGTTAGGAAAGAAACCGGAATCAGGCGAAATTCATGCAAGCGCCGTAGCAGCTCCTGCGCCCGATATTCAGGCGCCTCCGCCAGCCGAGGATGATCTTCCGTTTTAATTCATTAAAAGAAAAGCCGCTCGAAATTCGAGCGGCTTTTCTTTTAGATTTTAGCTTTTGTGAAGAACGATATAACCTCGGGACAGGTAATTCAAGTTTGTAGGAGTGGTTGTCGTAAATCCACAGCATTGCGATTGATTATCAGATTTATTGCGGATTTGGGGTTTGTTTTGAATTTGTTTTTTTCTGAGAAATCTTTTTATAAATATATCCGATGGTAAATGTCGGTATGAAATCAATGAATGGCAGCGCTTCTTCGGCAAGGTTTATAACTCCTCCTATTTTTCCTGTTTTGCCACCGAAAAGCTTATAAAAAACATAAGCGGAAATTGGAGCCCAAATAACATCGCCCCACTCGCCTGCAACAGGAAGCACGTAGGTAACATATCCAAGTGCATCCATAAGAATGCAAAATAGCAATGGTGTTTTATCTTTCATAACTTTATCCGGGTTTTTCAGGCTGTAAACATAACTATTTCTGTAGGAATTGCAAAAAAAAAGCGAAACATTCTCTATGCTTCGCCTTTAAATATTTTTGCTTAATAAGTTAACCTAAAAATCCTTTAAGCAGTTTGCTTTTTGAGTTAGGTCTCAGCTTACGAATGGCTTTTTCCTTAATCTGACGCACACGTTCACGGGTAAGTCCGAATTCGTCGCCGATTTCTTCCAAAGTCATTTCGGGAACGCCTATACCAAAGAATTTTTTCACGATATCGCGTTCTCTGTCCGAAAGTGTGTGGGCAAGTACGCGCTCAATTTCTTTCGAAAGCGATTCGTTAATCAAAGCACGGTCGGCATTGGGTGAATCGTCGTTGATCATTACATCGAGCAGGCTGTTGTCTTCTCCTTCAACAAAAGGAGCATCCACCGAAATGTGACGACCCGAAACTTTCATGGTGTCGGCAATTTTGTCAACCGGAATATCAAGCTGTTCGGACAATTCCTCGGGTGAAGGACGCCGTTCATTTTCCTGTTCGAATTTTGAAAATGCCTTATTGATTTTATTTAACGAACCAACCTGGTTTAAAGGTAAACGTACGATACGCGACTGTTCGGCCAATGCCTGTAAAATTGATTGACGAATCCACCACACTGCGTAAGAAATAAATTTAAATCCGCGCGTTTCATCAAATTTTTCGGCTGCTTTAATCAATCCAAGGTTTCCTTCGTTAATCAAGTCTGGCAGACTTAATCCTTGGTTTTGGTATTGTTTTGCCACCGAAACAACAAAACGAAGATTGGCGCGCGTCAACTTTTCCAGCGCAACCCGGTCTCCATTCCGTATCCGTTGTGCCAATTCAACTTCTTCTTCAACTGTGATAAGATCTTCTCGTCCAATCTCTTGTAAATACTTGTCAAGAGATGCACTTTCTCGATTCGTAATCGATTTAGTAATTTTTAACTGTCTCATTTCTATATAGAAAATTAGCTTGCAAAAGTAGTGTTTTTTTTCGATTCAGCAAAATGTTTTTTTCATAAAAATGCTGTAAATTCAGTAATTTGTTTTTAACCTGATAGCTGCAAGTCATCGGATTGATTTATCTGATTTTTAACAATTTAATTATGAATTTATGATATAATTGAAGAAGCATATTATTCACTTTATTCTTTTGTGATTAATATTTGTTTTACAAGAGCTAAATTCAGTTTCTTTTGGTTATAGATTCCACCAAAACTATGCTGTATATTCAATAAATTTTTCGTCCAAAGGATTTTTTATGCTTGTTGGACATTAAACCAACAAGTGAAAAAGGCTTGAATGTTGATATTGAAACGTAAAAAAACGAAAAATGTTTTGAATTGTTGATAATTCAATGTGCAAATGTTGTTAAAATAAATTACCCCTCGGCAAGCCAAGGGGTAATTATCGAAGAATATGTTCGCTTTTTTCAGTTAATCTGCCAAATTTATAGCATAATAGCTTACTTTCCCATTTGGATAAATACCCGCAATGTTGAGTACTTTAAATTGATCGGAAGTATTGATGGCCGCATCGAGAGCCGATTCAATATCGTCTACGCTTCGTATGGCCTGGTTGTTGATTTTTACGATAATAAATCCTGGTTTAATGCCTGCCTGCTGGAATTTCCCTTTTGAAACTGATTTAACTTCAATGCCGTATTCGAGCTGGAATTGATTTTTCAGTTTTGCGCTTATTTCTTTAAACTCAGCTCCCAACATGTCCGTATTTGCATCCGACGAAACAACCGAAGTGTTTCCCTGTCGATTTTTAAGCTCGGCGTTTAAAGTAATTTCTTTATTATTTCGCAATACGGTTATCGAAACTTTATCGCCGGGACTGTAACGTCCGATTTGTTCTTGCAGTTGGGCGGCGGATTTTACATCCACTCCGTTTACTTTGGTAATCACATCTTCCTTTTTGATACCGGCTTTTTCGGCAGCGCTGTTTTCGACTACTTCATCCACATAAGCGCCTTCCATAGTTTTCAGATTTTTTTCTTTGGCAAGTTTATCTGTTATATCGCCCATGCTTACGCCCAACACTGCACGTTGTACAACGCCAAACTGACGAATATCGGAAACGACTTTTTGAACAATACTTGTCGGAACCGCAAATGCATAACCGGCATACGAACCTGTTTGCGAAGCAATAGCCGTATTGATACCAACCAATTCGCCGCGTGTATTTACCAAAGCGCCTCCACTGTTCCCTGGATTTACGGCAGCATCGGTTTGAATAAACGATTCGATTTTCATCTTCGAGTTGATAATATTGATATTACGCGCTTTTGCGCTGACGATACCTGCCGTTACCGTTGAGGTAAGGTTGAAAGGGTTGCCAACAGCCAACACCCATTCACCTACTTTTAATGAGTCGGAGTTTCCGAAAAGAATGACAGGCAGTTTCTCAGCATCGATTTTAATTAAAGCAATATCGGTGTTTGGGTCTGTGCCAACGAGTTTAGCTTTGAAAGTACGTTTGTCGTTTAAAGTAACTTCAATTTCCTTGGAATTATCAATCACGTGGTTGTTGGTTACGATATATCCATCGTTAGAGATAATAACTCCCGAACCTGAGCTTTCCTGCATCGGAGCTTCTTGCGGTCGTTGCTGTGGAAGACCGAAAAAGAATTCAAAAAACGGATCGTCGAAACCGCCGAAACGCTGAGCGCGCATAGGCGTTTTTGTTTTTACATGGACTACGGCATGAACCGACAATTCCGCTGCAACGGTAAAATCGGTTTCCATCGCGCTTGCAGCGCGTGCAAAATTGGCATAAGAAGAGGGAACCTGATTTTCTTTAAGCGTGTTTTCATTACTTCGATTTTTCGAGATATAGTCGGTTGTGAGATTTGTAGCGATACTGATTGCTACTACTGCCAGAAATAAACCGAGCAATTTCGTTTTTTGGGAGACGTTCATAATGGTGTTATTTTATAGTTTGTGTTTGATAAAATAAAATTCGTTTGATACGATGCGAAATTATACAAAAAATGTTCCTGTAAAAATGTAATGGTAAGTTATTTGTCGAAAATTAACATTGATATTTTTGCGCTTAACGCGTATTAACGGAGATAAATTTCAATTATAAAAAAAGTTGAAAATTTGAACAAAAAAAGCTGCCCGATTTGTCAGGCAGCTTTTTCGACGCGATTAAAAATGTCAGTTTACCCTGTCATTTTTTCTTATTTTTTGTAACCGTAAACAGCCAGTTCGCCCAATTCTTCTTCGATGCGAAGCAATTGATTGTATTTAGCCATCCGGTCCGAACGACTCAACGATCCGGTTTTGATTTGACCGGAGTTGGTGGCCACGGCAATATCGGCAATGGTAGCGTCTTCCGTTTCGCCCGAACGGTGTGAAGTAACCGAAGTGTAACCGGCGCGGTGTGCCATTTCAATGGCATCCAGCGTTTCGGATAATGTGCCGATTTGGTTTACTTTAATCAGAATAGAATTAGCGCATCCCAAATCGATTCCTTTTTTCAGGTAATCAACATTGGTTACAAACAGATCGTCGCCTACTAATTGTACTTTTTTACCAAGTTTGTCGGTCAACAGTTTCCAGCCATCCCAGTCGCCTTCGCTCATGCCATCTTCGATGGAATCAATTGGATATTTACTTACCAATTCTTCGAGATAATCAGCCTGTTGGGCGGAATTTCGTTTAGCGCCGTTTGGTCCTTCAAATTTTGAATAATCGTAAATGCCGTCTTTGTAAAATTCGGAGGACGCACAGTCCAAACCAATCATCACATCTTTTCCTGCTTTGTAACCTGCTTTTTCGATGGCGGTGATAATTGATTCCAAGGCATCCTCAGTTCCCTTGAGGGTAGGTGCAAAACCGCCTTCATCGCCCACCGCCGTACTGAGGTTACGGTCGTGAAGCACTTTTTTCAAGGAATGAAAAACTTCGGCGCCCATGCGCAAGCCTTCTTTGAAAGATGCGGCGCCAACGGGACGAATCATAAACTCCTGAAAAGCAATCGGTGCATCGGAATGCGAACCGCCGTTGATGATATTCATCATCGGAACGGGCAACACGAAGGTATTTGTCCCGCCGATATAACGGTACAAAGGCAAATCAAGGTAAGCCGCAGCCGCTTTGGCAACTGCCAGCGAAACGCCTAAAATAGCATTGGCTCCGAGATTGGATTTGGTTTTGGTACCGTCCAAAGCTATCATTTTTTTATCGATAGCACGTTGTTGCAAAGCGCTGATACCAACCAAAGCAGGACCAAGAATATTGTTTACATTGGCAACCGCTTTTTGTACACCTTTGCCGAGGTAACGGCCTTTGTCGCCATCGCGTAATTCAATGGCTTCGTTCTCGCCGGTTGATGCTCCCGAAGGTACGGCGGCACGCCCGACAACTCCGGATTCCAACAAAACATCAACTTCTACGGTAGGATTTCCGCGTGAATCAAGAATCTCGCGGGCAAAGATTTTTTCAATTTTACTCATATTGTTTTAATTATAGAATTAGTTTTCTACTGATTGATTTCGTACCATTATTAACACTCAAAAAAAGAAATTGTTCGTCGTATCGGACAGAAAATAAGTTTGTATTAAATTCAAAGAAAAATACGATTTTTGTCCTATTTAGTTTTACTTTGATACATTAATTATATGTCGTCCCTTCAGGACTTTAAGGGTTATTTGTTTTCCTGTTTTTAACAATATGCTCACGCCTACGGAGCTTTTTTTAGCTCTTAGAGTTTTGATATTGGTAAAAAACAAGTAATACCCGCAAAAAAAGATAATTAACTTATAGAAATATGAAAGTACTTTAACCCATTTTGCAGCTTTCTCACCCCGTAGCGTTAAAATATGGTTAAAAATGTGATTAAATCAGCTTGTATTTAACAGCTCAGGTTATTTTTAAGGAGATGCTATTTCGTAAAGT
>DIFH01000031.1:33139-34616 GCA_002427615.1 Paludibacter sp. UBA5753 | reverse complement strand
TGAACCAGCTGAGCTAAACGCCCGAATTTGTATTCGGATTGTAATACCTTTCTCCAAAAGCGTTGCAAAGATACTGTTTTTTTTGATATTCCAAAACATACAAATCACTTTTTTGAGCTATTTTATAAAGCCTCAATTTAAGTACCTTAATAACAGAACGGAAAATCTCAACAATTCATTATGTTCTCCAATTCTGCCTGAAAACTCAATACTCAAACCTGCCAAATTCACTTTCAATGAGGAGTTCTTTCTTAGCGGACGCTTCGCAATAACCTACAATTTGAGCATCGATGTTGAACGATTTTGAAATTTCCATCACTTTAGCGGCATATTCAGCCGGCAAATAAACTTCGAGCCTGTGACCCATATTGAACACTTTGTACATTTCCTTCCAATCTGTCCCCGATTCTTTTTGAATCAGTTTGAAAAGTGGCGGAACAGGGAAAAGATTATTTTTTACCACCTTCAAATCCTCGATAAAATGCAAAATCTTGGTTTGTGCTCCACCCGAACAATGAACCATACCGTGTATATCCGGTCGGAGTTCTTCTAATAATTTTTTAACAACTGGCGCATAAGTACGGGTCGGTGAGAGAACCAATTTTCCAGCGTCAATTCCTAATCCTTCAATTTCATCTGTCAATTTGCAAGAACCTGAATACGCCAGTTCTTTCGGAATATCGGCATTGTAACTTTCGGGGTATTTTTCGGCAAGATAATTGGCAAAAACATCGTGACGGGCGGATGTAAGCCCGTTACTTCCCATGCCCCCGTTATATTCCTTTTCGTAAGTAGCTTGTCCACTCGACGAAAGACCGACAATCACATCTCCAGCCTTAATATTTGCATTATCAATCACATCTGTGCGTTTCATCCGGCAAACAACAGTACTGTCGACAATAATAGTGCGTACCAGATCTCCCACATCAGCCGTTTCGCCACCGGTCGGATAAATATTCACGCCCATTTCGGCTAATTCTGCAACCAACTCATTGGTTCCGTTGATTATGGCTGAAATAACTTCTCCCGGGATGCGATTCTTATTTCTTCCAATGGTTGACGAAAGCAAAATATTATCCGTCGCCCCCACGCACAGCAAATCGTCGATATTCATAATCAACGCATCCTGCGCTATCCCTTTCCACACCGATATATCTCCTGTTTCTTTCCAGTAGACATAAGCCAGTGAAGATTTTGTACCGGCGCCATCAGCATGCATGATATTACAATATTCAGGATCATTTCCTAAAAAATCGGGAATAATTTTACAAAAGGCTTTCGGAAAAAGTCCTTTGTCGATATTTTTAATTGCGTTGTGTACATCTTCTTTCGAAGCTGAAACTCCACGCAAATTGTAACGTTGGTCGCTCATTTGTTAATTGTTTAAAAAGTTCGACATTTAAAAATTGGTAACTACTCAGTACACTTTGTTTTTATAACCTTTTGATTTTGAGTTCGACAAAGTCGAACTGAAAAT
>DIFH01000031.1:20174-33081 GCA_002427615.1 Paludibacter sp. UBA5753 | reverse complement strand
TAAATACATAACAATCAACTAAATGGCTGATTATTATCAAATTTATTAGGGTGCTGAGCAGTTACAAAAATTGACGTTCCGCACCTGCTTGATAAAAGGCAGGTTCCGGATTTTTATCTTCAAGCTTATCTCCCCGATTTTGAAATCATTTCTGCTATTCGTTTGTTAAATTTTTCTTCTTTCAATAATTTTTCGAGACTGATATGCATACGATAGCACCAGAAATTACGAGGATTGCTCGGCACGTTGATACGTTCGGCAAAAGGATGTTCCAGGCAAAGTTTCGTTTCGAGCGACATCCAATCCTGCCACGGCAAAATAATCCACATGGCATTCGATTGCAAATGTTGTTCGATAATTTTTTCGGCTATCCATTGCTCACATTTCTCAGGCGCAGGTCCTTGCAAACCCAAAGCCCGATTATAAAAACGCTGCGTCAGAGCCGGATTTTCTTCCCACCAGGCACGAATCGGATTCATATCGTGGGTAGAAGTCGTACAAACCGATCGGTATGGCGCATCGGCAGGCATAGCAAATTCAGCATTGGGCTTCTTTGGCATTCGTTGAATTTCAAGGCTGAGAATCTCCAATGCGTTCATCACATCCGGCACCGAATCGGGCACCATGCCCAAATCTTCGCCACAAACCAACATTTTTGTAGCCGAAATCAAAGCTGGCAATTTTTTCAGGGCTTGTTGTTTCCAAAATTCGTTATGGCGATGATAAAAATAATCGACATAAATTTTGTCCAACTTCCGGCGGGTTTCATCATTCAAATCGCGGAAAGTAGCCGATGTATGCATCGAAATACGTGGATGAAATTTATCAGGTTCCTTTATATCCCTGACAAAAAGCACTTCGCAATGCAACATGTAAAGTCCATCCCTGATCAAGACTTCTTTATTCCCAAAATTATACCCCAATGAAGCAAAATGAGCTTCAATTTTTTTCTGCGTATCAAATTCAGGTTTGAACTTGTAATTTTGCCAACCATCGGGCAATAAATACTCACGTATCACATCGTCGGTATATTTTCCGAAAGTAGCATAAAGCACATGTTCCTTCATGTAAGGTTTCAGGTAACGGTTTTCGTCCCACCACAAACCGCGTGATTCAAGTTCAGCCTTTGAAAAGGGCAAGGCGGGACTGAAACTTCCGGTCAATCCCCAAACATCATTTATCGGAATTCCCCATATCCGAAAAAAACCGAGAATGTGATCGATGCGATAGGCATCGAAATATTCCGCTAATTTCTGGAAGCGTTTTCGCCACCACTGATAGCCATCTTTTTCCATCAACTCCCAATTGTATATCGGGAATCCCCAGTTCTGACCGGTAGCTGAAAAATCGTCGGGCGGCGCTCCTACCTGAACCTGCGTATTAAACAATTCGGGATCGACCCAGGCATCAACACTTCGCGGACTTACACCAATCGGAATATCACCTTTGATGGCAACACCATTGGCGCGGGCATATTCATGAACTTCACTTAATTGCTTATGCAAATGATATTGAAGAAAATAATAAATGGCGATGTCGTCGTAATGATTTGTATCGGGCGACGTAAGCGCTTCTATTGCCGCTTGATTATAAACGCTGTAATTTCCCCATCTCCCAAACTCGGGCGTTCCGTACAAATCGCGTAAATACGAAAAAGCGGCATACGGAACCAACCATTCTTTATTCGCTTCAAAAAATGTTTTGTAATCGTCCGAAGCAAAAACAGTTTCAGATTCCTGCGGATAAATTTCTTTAAAAAACTCCCATTTCACGCGCATCACATTTTGATAATCTGAAAATGTTTTTTCGTTCAATTCTAACTTTTTAGCATTGAAATACGCTTTCCGTTCCTTATTTTTAATTTTTCCGATTTTATCCAAATGCAAATAAATCGGATGCAGTGCATATACCGATACGGCATTGTATGGATACGAATCATAATTGGTATGATAGAGGATGGTATCGTTGATTGGCAAGGTTTGAATAATGCGTTGTCCGGTTTTTCGCGCCCAATCGACCATTAATTTCAAATCGTTGAATTCGCCAATTCCAAACCCTTTTTTGCTTCGCAGCGAAAAAACGGGAATGGCGACTCCCGATCCTTTCCAGGAAGGTATGGTGCGTAAAAAATGCTCGTCGGTAACCACCGTTAGAACGTGGTTATCCGCATATTCCAGCTTACGGTTCGGGCCGCCTCCCCAGGCTAACACTTCATCGGTAGCAGTGTCGACTATCAGGTATTTATATTCAAGGGGAAATTTTATTTTTTTAGTATCGAGCAACAAATCCCAAATAGGGAAACCGGCATCATTCAACTTGATTTTTTTTGTTACATCCCAATTTCCAAGTATTTCCTGATTTCCAATGATTGCAAAATGCCTGTCGGGCTCCATTTGGGAACAATTCAACCGGAGCAACAAATTTCCGTTGCGATGTAACGGTTCTTCGACCGGCGTTCGCTTGAAAAAACAATCTGAAAATACTGTTGTGGCAAACGGACTGTCACCGTAAGGTTTCCGCCAGCTGTCTATTATTTTAACAAAATCTTTTCTAACAGGAAATTTAAACAATCTCAAATCACCATATTCATAATCAAACGATTTGTCGGTGTTGCAAACTGCATACCTGTAGCTAATCATTTCATGATCAGGTATTGATATTTCCACCTTCCATTCTGACTTCTCGTTACATTGCATCGGAATGCAATGCTGATTTTGATCATCAGTCGGCAACGAATCGCACAGGAACAAACAAAGTGTTTGTCCCCATTGAGTTTTATAATGAATATTAAATTGGATTCTCATAAATTTTACAAATATAATTTGAGCACAAATTTACAATAAAGTTCGGTATAAAAACCGGAACAGGTATTGTTAAACAGAATATATTATGCAAACGATTGAAAAAACAAAACCTTCCGAGCAGTCGAAGACGACTATGCTTAGAAGGTTTCAGTGAGGTTCGTGGCGGATTCGAACCGCCGTATACGGTTTTGCAGACCGGCGCCTAGCCACTCGGCCAACGAACCTTGTTTTTTCGGTCTGCAAAGATAGTATAATTTCAGTTCAATCCAAAGCTTTTTTATACAAAATGCCCTGATACACTTTATATGATTTGTTTACGGACGGTTGTCGTGTACCCGATTTCCCCTCCAGTCTTTTATCAATTCCTTTCTGAATGAACGTTCTGCATTAAAATAATTAAATATCTTTTCGGCAGGTAACACTTTTTTTAATTTCATATAATAACTCTTGAGTAACTGGGCTTTCTGAATATCAATATTCACAAAACGATCATTCATTTCTTCAAAATCAGGCTTAGAGTCAGCTCTTTTTTCTTCTTTGAATTTTTTGAAATATTTTTTGTTTTGTTCCAATACATTCCATACTGCTTTTTCATATTCCATAAAAATTGGTTGTACTTTAGCTGCTTCCTGCGGAGTTAAATTTGATTGTTCGGCCATATACTGCCATTTTCGGGCGTGCATGTCTTCCACTCTGGGTCTGAAGCCTTGTGCCTGAATCCCACAGCTAATAAAAATAAAAGCTGCAATTAAATATTTTTTCATGTCATGTTTTTTTTTACAAGTAAATTTATCATTTATTTTCTTCAGTAAGATAATAATATATCATCTCATCTTCATCAACCTGCGACATAACATACGTTTCGTAATTCTCGGCATTCACGATTTTTTTGTTTTGATATACCGAAAGGGAAACCTTGCCTATTAAAAACAGGCCAACAAACATAGCGGCCATATATATCCACGGCCGAAGCAAATTTATAACCGGAACCGGCTTAACGGAAATCTGTCCATCAATTTGGGCGGCAAATTGTTCGAAATAATTTTCGGGTACAGTAAACGGTAATTTGTTTCCTATATCATCGAGCGATAGGTGTTTTCTGTCTTTCATAACTATTTGTTTTGACTTTACAAATTCTTGTAAGTTTAATTAGGATGTAATTTTGGACCTGTTTTTAACATAAAAATCGGGTTATCAGCTTTATATAAATACAAACCTTAATTTACTGATCTTTAAAAAGGGAAATGATTATTCTTCATTTTCGAGAAATTTCTCTATTTTTTTTACAGCATGGTGATACGACGCTTTCAGCGCTCCTACCGTTGTACCAAGAATGGCTTCCATTTCTTCATAAGTTATATCGTCGAAGTATTTCATATTGAATACCAAACGTTGTTTTTCAGGCAATGTCAGAATTGCCTTCTGCAATTTCATTTCCACTTCGTTGCCATTAAAATACGTGTCCGATTGAAGATTCTGCAATAAAATCATTTCTTCATCATCCATCGAAGTTGAATTTCGCAACCGTTTATTCGTCAGGAAAGTCAGTGTTTCGTTGGTAGCAATTTTGTAAAGCCATGTTGAAATCTGTGAATCACCCCGAAAACCATCCAATCCGTTCCATGCTTTCATGAATGTGTTTTGCAACACATCATTGGCATCGTCGTGCGAAAGCACCATTTTACGGATATGCCAATAAAGCCGCTCCTGATAGGAACGAACAATCCCTGAAAATGCAGCGGTTCTTTTATGTGAATTGTTAAGCTGAAGTAGTAACTCTGCTTCGGTTTGACTCATTGTTTACTATATTTTATTCCAAAAAAACAAAACTAAAACACCATGCACATTCATACAAGACACAGCGCATAATCTATCCATTTTGCTAACTAAGACTTATCAAATGCAGAATAGTTTAAATTCCATAACCTAAAAGAAACGAATTTATGGTTTCCGTGCTCTTATCATCCTGTCGTTACCCGATAAATCTTTGCGCAATTCAATGTCGACAAACCCGGCAGCAGCCAGCAGACTCACTACCTGCCGTCCCCTATCGCGATGAATTTCAAAAAAAAGTTGTCCTTGCGGCTTCAAATGATCCTGCGCCAACTTAATAATGTGCCTGTAAAAAAGCAGCGGATCGTTTTCGGGGACAAATAACGCAACATGAGGCTCAAAATTCAATACATTGGGCAATATTTCACTCTTTTCATTTTCGGGAATGTAGGGAGGATTACTGACTATAATATCCCACAAGGAAGCACTTTTATCAACCTCTAATACATCAAATTGTTCGAAATGAACTGACAAACCGTTTAATTCAGCATTTTTCCGCGCCACATCTAAAGCTGCCGATGAAATATCATAAGCTGTTACTTCCGCATCGGCAAACTGATTCTTCAGAGCGATTGCAATACATCCACTGCCTGTTCCGATATCAAGCACAGCGACAGAACGGTCATTCTTAGTCGATTCCATTATCCATTCTACCAGTTCTTCAGTTTCGGGACGAGGTATCAGCACCGCCTCATTCACCATGAATTTCATCCCCATAAAATCACATTCGCCCAATATATATTGAATTGGAGTATATTTTTTTAGCTTTTCGATAAATCTATCCAGTAAAGTAACTTGTTCATCAGAAAAAATTGTATTTTTGTTTACGATTATTTCGGTATGTGAAAATCCGGTAAGTCTCGATATGAGTATATAAGTAAAACTTCGGATTTCTGTGTCAGCATATAATCCGGTCAATTCGTTCTTAATATGTTCTATCGCTTTTTGCATACGACAAACTTACATAAAAATATACGATTTATAAGCGGGTCAAATAAAAATCTTGAAAGATTTATAGAGGAAAGGTATAAAAAAAGTTCCCTAACCTCCAACAAAAGAAAAGATAATATATTTTATGACAGACAAAAGCAACAATACAGATTCAACAATCCTTTCTATAGTTACCAAGGAGCAATACATGCAACGTTGCCTTGAACTGGCGCGTCAGGGCGATAGTTACGTCGCTCCGAACCCTATGGTTGGCGCGGTTGTGGTGTATAATGATACGATAATCGGCGAAGGATACCATCATCGATATGGACAAGCTCATGCCGAACCCAATGCCATCTATTCGGTAAAAGACCCTGAATTGCTAAAAAAATCGACTTTATATGTCAATCTTGAACCCTGCTCGCACTATGGAAAAACGCCTCCTTGCGCCGATCTGATAGTAAAAACAGGAATACCTCGTGTTGTAATTGGCACGCTCGATCCAAATCCTAAAGTTTCGGGACGCGGCATAAAAATATTACAAGCTGCCGGAATTGAAGTCATTAAAGGGGTACTTGAAAATGAATGTTACGAGTTAAATAAACGTTTTTTTACATTTCATAAAGAAAAAAGACCTTACATTTTGTTGAAATGGGCACAAACCAAAGATGGATTTATAGATAAAATCAGAACCGATAACACTGAAATGCCTTTGCAAATTTCAAATGCTATCACCCGTCAGCTCACGCATAAAATACGGTCCGAAAATCAATCCATTCTTGTAAGTACAAACACGGTAATGCTTGATAACCCATCACTTACAGTGCGCAATTGGACAGGGAAGAGTCCGGTTAGAATTGCTCTTGACCGAAAAAACAAAATTCCGGAAGAATATCATTTATTAGATGGGAAAGTTCCGACCCTGATTTTTAGCGAAAATGAAAGACGTGGAAAACCCAATGTCGAATTTATTAAAGTCGCTTTTGATGAGAATTGTCTGCCGGCAGTTTTGAAAAATATTTACGAACGAAATATACATTCCATTTTAGTAGAAGGTGGAGCCAAACTACTCAATAGTTTTATTGAGTTAGGCTTGTGGGATGAAGCCCATGTCGAAATTTCAGAACAACTTATACACGAAGGCGTAAGTGCGCCAACATTAAACAGTCAACCCGACGAAATTAAAGAGTACGATCAGCACTTATGGATTACTTATAAAAATTATCAAAAACATTTCGCCTAAATATGGACCATTTTTTAACTATTGTTTTTGTTGTACTTTATGTTTACACCTTAACCTCGACAATTTCGGTGTTGCTACTTGAGAACCGCAATCCGGTGAAATCATTGTCGTGGGTTCTTGTTTTGCTTTTTTTGCCTGTTTTGGGATTAATTATCTACCTGATATTCGGACAAAATTTCAGAAAGCAAAAAATCATATCAAAAAAAAGTATCCGTCTCTCTTCAAATCGTTCTCAAGTATCTTTCGATATCAATAAAATAGATATAAACCTTATCGACCACAATCAGTTGAACCTGATCAGGATGCTTTATCATAACAGTGATGCGGTAGCCTATGCAAACAATAAAATTGATGTCCTTTCGGATGGAAAAACGACTTTCGATGCAATGTTTGAAGCAATTCGAAACGCAAAAAACCATATTCATGTCGAATTTTTTATCTTTGGGAATGACAAAATTTCGAACGAGTTACGTGAACTGTTGATAGAGAAAGCAAAAGAGGGCGTCAGGGTTCGCATGATTTATGATTACTGGGGCAGCATTCTTCTTTCGCACATGTATTTGCAGACCCTGCGCAATGCCGGCGTTTATATACGTCCTTTTTTACCTTTACGACTACGATTCGGAAGGAGCAAAATCAATTATCGTAATCATCGAAAACTATTGATAGTGGATGGAGAAATCGGTTTTACAGGTGGGTTGAACTTTGCCGACAGATATGCATTCGGAAATTCTTTGGGACACTGGCGCGATACATTTGTGCGATTCGAAGGAGCTGCAGTTCACGGTTTGCAACAATTATTCCTGATCGACTGGCATTTTGTGGAAGGGAAATTGATAACCGACCCGAAATACTATCCTCTGCCTAAAAAATTCAAAGACAACATTGTTCAGATAGTCAGCAGCGGACCCGACACAGACTGGGAAGCAATCATGCAGGGAATTGCATCTGCCATTATGTTGGCAACCAAATATGTTTATATACACACACCCTATTTTATTCCAAACGATGTAATTGATACATGTATTCACATGTCAGCATTAAGTGGAGTCGACGTGCGCTTAATGGTGCCCGCCCGTTCCGATTCACGCCTTTCGGATGCTTGTACATCGAGCTATCTGGGAAAGGCTCTCGAAGCAGGCGTAAAAGTTTACAAATATAAAAAAGGGGTCTTGCACAGCAAAGCCATTGTTGTTGATGATTTTATTTCCATCGTTGGTTCAGCCAATCTCGACGAACGCAGCTTTAACCAAAACTTTGAAGCCAATGCATTTATATACGACGCTAAAACTGCAGACAAGCTAAAAAAACTTTTCGAACGCGACATGAAAAACTGTATCGAAGTAACATTGGAAAGCTGGACAAACCGTAAACGTCGCCAGAAGCTCAAAGAATCATTCGCCAGGCTATTCAGCCCATTAATGTAATATCTCGGGAAATGAGAA
This sequence comes from Paludibacter sp. UBA5753, assembly GCA_002427615.1. Taxonomy (GTDB): domain Bacteria; phylum Bacteroidota; class Bacteroidia; order Bacteroidales; family Paludibacteraceae; genus Paludibacter. The sequence goes on along the minus strand of DIFH01000031.1, from coordinate 24,826 downwards.
AACGAAAAAAAAATCGGCAATAAAATAGCCTTGATAAATTTGTTTTTCCTTGAGTAAAGAACTAAAAATGTTTATTCTCAAAGCAAAAAACAAGCAAAAACGTTTCCATAAAACGAAAAAAAATCTTACTTTTGTGCCACCAAAAATGAGCGGGATGTAGCTCAGCCCGGTTTAGAGTACTCGTCTGGGGGGCGAGTGGTCGCAAGTTCGAATCTTGTCATCCCGACTGCTAATTATCAAAGAGATAAGCAACTTGAATATCCTCTGGTAAAAAACTGTCATTCTATTTCACTGTAACCGGTCGTCCGGTATTGTTGGTTATTCCTCTGGAACAGTCGAATGTTTATTTTTTTGATAATAAATTTGATGACTAATAGTTTACGTGGAATGGCAACTAATGTTTTTTGTAATATCATGCTTGAAGAGAGATATTTGTACTTTTTGAACTAAACGTCTCCTTTTTTGTTCTACTTGCCGCTCATGCGCATTGTACGAGCATAATTTTCAGCTATTTGTTGCCGTGTAATGTTTTTCGGAACTTGATTTTGCCTGCACTTTCATCGTTTCGAGGTTTTAATCCTGCCCATCCTACCAATATGGCTGCGGTAGCGAACATTTTCAGGAGTCAGAGTTCCAAACTTTTCTTCAAACTTTTCTTCATTTTCTTGTAAAATACATACATACACACTATCTTTCCTCTATAAATCTTTCAAGATTTTTATATTGACCCGCTTATAAATCGTATACTTTTATGTAAGTTTGCAAAACGAATGCAGATTTAAAATTGTAAATAAAAAAATGTTTCCCCTACTCGACGAATACCATCTTTACCTGAAACTTGAAAAATCTTTATCAAACAATACGATAGAGGCTTACGAGAGTGATTTATCGAAATTGACGGGATATTTAGCCGAAGCGCATGTAAAACCAGAAGAGGCAACTACTGAAGTTTTGCGCGATTTTATTATAGAAATTGCCAATATAGGCATTCATCCACGTTCGCAAGCACGTATTTTGTCCAGCATCAAATCGTTTTATCATTTCCTGATTTACAAAGACAAACGCGAAGATGACCCGACCGAACTGCTCGAAAGTCCCAAAATTGGATTACGTTTACCTGAAGTGCTTTCGGTAGATGAAATTGATGCTATCGTTGCTGCCATCGACCTGTCGAAAGCTGAAGGACAACGTAATAAAGCCATTATCGAAACGCTTTACGGATCGGGCTTACGGGTGTCGGAACTGATTAATTTACAATTATCGAAACTCTATATTGATGAAAGTTATATGCTGGTGGAGGGAAAAGGAAGTAAACAAAGGCTCGTTCCGCTTTCGCCACAATCAATCAGGCAAATTGAGCTTTGGAAAATAGACCGGAACATGATGTCTGTGAAAAAAGGAAATGAAGATGTGCTGTTTCTGAACCGGCGTGGAGCAAAACTGACACGCGCCATGATTTTCACGATCGTAAAAGACCTGACGGCGTTGGCTGGGATTCGTAAAAACGTAAGTCCGCACACTTTCCGACATTCCTTTGCCACTCATTTGCTCGAAAACGGCGCCAATCTGCGTGCCATTCAGCAATTGTTGGGTCATGAATCGATAACCACAACCGAGCTTTATACCCATATCGATGTGCATTTCCTACGGGAAACCATTATGAAATATCATCCGATGAATAAAGGGAAATAAGTAATTTGTGCCTGCCTGACAGCAGTCAGTTTCCGTGTTTGGAAAGTTATTCGTAGTAATTATTCATCGGTCGGATAAACTTAATCAACCGATTAACAAAATAAAAATAATAAAATTGAGAACCAAATTTCGTAATATTTTTTATCTGCTAATATTTATCCTTTCTGCTTCAAAAATTTCGGCACAGGAAACGATTGTTGTCGGTCAGGTGCTGAACATTGTCGACAAAAGCCCTATACCAGATGTAAATATTTTTTTCAAGAACACTGATATCGGTATCAAAAGCAACGCCGACGGGGTTTTTATGCTGCGAACGACGGGAAAAGAAACCACTCTTGTGTTTTCGTGTGTAGGTTATCGCCGCAAAGAAATAAAACTCAAGCCCGGCCAGGGAGTGGGTTTGCAGGTTGAATTACATGAAGAAAACACCATGTTGCAGGAAGTTTTTGTTGTACCTGGAGCAAATCCTGCCCTGGAATTGATGAAAAAAGTACGGTTGATGAAAGCGACGAACGATGTTACTCGTAAATCGGATTATGTAGCCGAAAGAAAAGAACAAAATCTCGTTTTGCTGAGTAAAATCAACCAGCGTTCGGTGAATAAGCGCATTTTCGAACAAATTTCAAAGGGTTCTGTCTCCCCGACCGACTCATCACTCACAATTCCTTTGTATATGTCCGAAAACACCTACGAGTTATCGACTTCAGGCAAAAAGGAACTTTCGAAAAATCTCTTTTCCTCCTCCAAAAACACAGAAAAAATTATTTTACAATTGATCGGCGAAATTCAAACAGACCTGAATTTCTACGATAATACAATAAATTTGTTCGGTAAAGGAATGATCAGCCCTTTGTCCAACTCCGGCAATGCGTATTATAATTTTTACCTGACCGATAGCCTGAGTACCGAAACCGGCAAACAATATCAGGTTCATTTTCGTTCAAAAAATCCGAAAAATCTGGCTTTCAACGGAAAAATGTATATCGACTCGGCAACCTATGCGCTTGTCCGTATCGAAGCTGAACTTCCACGACAGGCAAACCTGAATTTTATTCATAATCTCTCTCTCTCTCAAAGTTTTGAAAGTACGGTTGCCAGACAATGGAATCCTGCGCAAGGGCAAATTGCCATGAGTCTGACTTACGAATTGCTGGGCGATAGCCTTCGTCCGAAACCCGAAATTTTTGTAAAACGCAGTTTTGTAAGCAATTCCAACAAAACAAGCGCCATCGACACGGGAAATTTTGCTCAAAGTGAATACAGCGCTAATATTTTAAACGAGAAAATGATCGACCTGAATGAAACGCCCATTTTGCGTTTTGCCAAATGGCTGGCCGATGTAATCATTACCGGTTATATCCCTGTCGGAAAATTTGATGTCGGAAAAATTCAGAATTTTGCCCGTTTGAGCGACATTGAAGGTTTGCGACTGAATTTACCAGTGCGTACCAACGAAAAAATGTGGAAAAACTTTTGCCTGGGAGGCTATGCCGGATATGGATTCAGAAGCAATGAAATAAAGTATTCTGCTTCAGCGCAACTCAAGTTGCCGGGTGAAAAAAACAAAATATTAGGACTGAGTTATACCGATGATTACCGACGGGTAAGTTACGATTATAATGAATACTACGTGCGCGAAAATCCTTTGAATACAGGCGATGAGGATATTACCTCGACGCTTATTTCGTTGCGGTCGGCCAGCAAACTTACCGGACGAAAAGAGTTTTTGACTTCATTTTCGTTCGACTGGAACGATGACCTGGAGTCAATCATAAATCTTCGTTCGACTACCATGGCAGCCGCTCCGGCATTGCCTCTGCAGTCCGGCGGAATTTCGTATCCCGATTTAAAACAACAGTCGCTCACCATTATGGGACGTTTATCATTCGACGAAAGAATTTATGATGACCATTTTCAGCGGATACATATTAATAATAATATGCCGGTAATCTATTTGACTTTTGAAGGCGGTAAGTATCTTTTGGGGAATAAAACCGGAAACTATGCCAAAGTAATCGGGTTAGCTAAACAAGAATTCCACTTCGATATCGGCCAGTGGAATTATCTGATCGAAGGGGGCTATCTGTTTGGCGATTTACCCTATCCATTGCTCGAGATTCCTTCGGGGAACGAAACGGCAAGCGCCGAAGCCAAGGACAACCAATCAATAGGATACAGACGGCATCAGTTTACCCTGATGAATTACATGGAGTATGTCGCCGACAAATACATCTCGATGCATAATGAATTGATTTTGAACGGGATTGTTTTGAATCAGATCCCCTTGATTAAACATCTCAATTTACGGGAAATGGTCAGTTTTAAAATGTTTTACGGCACTTTACGTAATTCAAACAATCAGGTTCTTGATTTTCCATCGTTTATGCAAGGCACTCACACTCCATACATGGAAGCAGGCATTGGGGTAAGTAATATTTTCAGGCTTTTTACACTTCAGTCGGTGTGGCGTTTAAGCGATTTGAACCATCAGGGAACCATTCCATGGGGAATCAGAACCAGCCTCCGAATCAGTTTTTAAAGTATTTCGTGCCAGATTTGTAACAATTTATTTAAAATTTAATAATTAGTTTTCTATCTTTCCTCTATAAATCCCGGATAGACTAAACATATTATGCTCAAATTCAAAGAACAAACCAAAGAAACAGGGAATAAATCAGAATTAGGAACAAAAAGAGCTACTGCGATATGTCATATATCGCAAGACATACTAATTAAGGTCTGCTGAAAAAGTATAATAGGTCTGATAAATAGTAATATATAGTAATTTTTTTAGGTGTAAATGCAAGGTTTTGGAATATAACTGACCATTTTCTTTGCACTACAATTTCTGTTTCTAATAAATGATGTTCTGAAGGGACTAAATATGAATAACCGCCGGTAAAACCGGCGGACAAGAATAGTACAAAGGAACAGAGCCCTGCAAGGGTTCAATAACAACA
>DIFH01000031.1:0-20033 GCA_002427615.1 Paludibacter sp. UBA5753 | reverse complement strand
GGTGGTCTTGATTTTTATATTGACCTGCTTATAAATCAACGATTTTTATGTAAGTTTGTGTCGAAAACGACAATAAATTTATGACAGATAAAGCCATTCGAAGCAAATCATATTTTAGAACCTATATACTTATTGGATTATTATTCAGTATTTTAATATCCGCATATTTTATTCTCACCCATAAAAAAGAAGAAGTAAAACCCAACAAATATACCGACTGCCATCAGATTTTAAATGCCAGCGCTCCCATTTCGCCCAGTAGTGTTTTGAACGACAAGAACGACATCCAACTGGTTCATGCACAAAAAAACGGACTCAAACAACCGTTTGCAACCAATGCTGAATTCGATAGTCTGATCACCATGAAAGCTTTGAAATCGGAGTTGGTTGAAGTAAAAGACAATAAATTTTACCATCTGAAATTATTAAAACATTCACATCCTTATCTTATTCCTGAAGCCGTGAATATGATTGATGAAATAGCATTCAGATTTCAGAAAAGATTAAAGGAGAAAAAACTCGGAAATTACTGTTTCTTCTTGACGTCGTTGCTTCGTACTGTGGAAACGCAGGAAAAGTTAAGCCACCGAAACGGCAATGCCAGCGATCGTACCGCGCATTATTACGGTACGACAGTGGATATTTCGTACAAACACTTTTACAACCTCGACAACGATTTGATAGTACCAAGCTGGGAAATTATCCAGGAACTTACCCAAACGCTGATCGAAATGCGCGAAGAATGTAAAATACTCGCCGTTCGCGAGCGCAAACAATCTTGTTTCCATATCACGGTGGTAGTGTGTAGTTCTGACAATGAAGAAAATTAAAATACCCGTACTTGTACAGAACATAAAAAGAAACCCAAATTTTTCAAGTTTTTTCCTTTTTCATGTAGCTCAATATTTTTTTTTAATTACTTTTGTACTCGCAAATTTTTTAGTTGGCAACTTAACATCTTGCCAACTGTTCATTTTAAATTTTTAAGGATGACTTCGTAGCTCAGTTGGTAGAGCAACAGACTCTTAATCTGTGGGTCGTGGGTTCGACCCCCACCGGGGTTACAAAATGAAACGACAGTTTCAGACAACAATAAGACAAACCATTCTAAATCATTGATTTGGAATGGTTTTTTGTTTTTTTGTCCAAGTCAGTAAATAGCCGGTTATCTGCCCAAAATGCAACAAAGGAAAGTTAACTGTAATTTCCAATGCAATATCCTAAAAATTAGAACCAGGATAAGCCATCCTCGTCCCATCGGATATACCTTCTTTTAAATGAGCATAAAGTGGCGGTTGTCAGGTAGGATTTGTAATCCTACCTTTCTGTACTGTAAGGACCTGCCTGCCGAAGGCAAGTTTATAATCTGCTTTAAATTCAAAAATAAATATTTATCTTTGCGTTGGATATGAAATTGTTAGTATTTCCCCTCTGCTGCCGCACGATTGCATCGTGTGGCAGGTAAGTTAGCAAGTAAACAATAATCAAAAAACAAGAGTTACAATGAGTAGAAATTATAAGTTCCATAATCCTTGATAGTAGTGCAATTGATTATGCCGGAGAAAAAGGATTATTGGATATTGTGTTGATTTAAAGTTGTTGCCACACGATGCAATCGTGCGGCAGCGTAGGGCATTGCAAATCCCAACGACGCTGCACAAATTCCCATATCCAGCGAGACGGGGGGGTAAGCGCAAAAAAAAGAAAGGAACAACAATTATGGGCATTTTTAGCACAAGTTTGCAAACACTGAATAGTAATTTAGTAATGTTCCCTGCATAGCGCAAGTTTAGCAAATCGTAACTTGTGCTTTAAATAAATCAGTTTATAAATTGATAGTTGAAGTTGAAAACTTTATAATTATGAGTCTAAGTCCCCGCTTCGCTCAGACTTGAACGTTACAGGGTTTAGAAATTAATAGACTTGAACAAAGAGGAGAACTATTCAGTACATAGAAATTAATAAACTTGGACGAAGAGGGGATTGCATCGCATGGGAATGATGGCATAAAAACAATCTTGTTTAGCCACACGAAAGAATTCGTATGGCAGCAAAGGGGATACTAAAAATTAAGCTATACAAATGAAGTCAATTTCATAATTAAATGAAATCTTAAAGTAATAGTCCCGCAAATATTGATTAATTGAATTATTTCTTATATTTTTGTCCTTATATTAGGAATGAAAATGAAAAAAAACAAACTTGTTGCCCCATTTTTAAAATGGGTAGGTGGGAAAAGACAAATTATTCCAGAGATATTGTCACATCTTCCAAAAAATATATCTTCTCTTAATTATTGTGAACCCTTTATTGGTGGAGGAGCTTTGTTTTTTCATTTAGAGCCGAAAAGAGCTATAATTAACGATTATAATGATGAACTGATAAATGTATATAAGGTCATAAAGAACAATTTAGAGGAATTATTGCTTGATCTTAAAAAACATCAAAACACTTCAGAATATTTCTATCAAATCAGAGGTATAGATAGACAACCGCTATTTGATGAATTGACAAACGTTCAACATGCTTCAAGAATTATTTATCTGAACAAAACTTGTTTTAACGGTTTATACAGAGTAAATAGTTTAGGTGAATTTAACTCCCCTTTTGGAAGATATACTAATCCAAATATAGTGAACGAACCCGTTCTAAGAGCTGTAAGTAAATATTTAAATTCATCCGATATTACGATCCTAAACGGTGATTACGAAAGAGTTTTGAATGCTGTAACTACTGACACGTTTGTATATTTAGACCCACCCTACCATCCAATATCTGAAAGTTCAAACTTCACAGGTTATGTTCAAGGAGGCTGGACAGAAAAACATCAAACTAGATTAAAAAAAGCATGTGATGATTTAGACAAAAAAGGTGTTAAGTTTTTATTATCAAACTCATCTGCTCCTTTCATTAAAGAATTATATTCTGAATATAAAATACATTCAATCAATGCGAATAGGTCTATCAATTCGGATGGTGAAAAAAGAGGTCAAATTGAAGAACTATTAATTAAGAACTATTAATAAGGTGTTATGGCAGAATCAAAAAATGAAACAGGATGGATTAAGCTATTCGAAGATCATAAAATATTTGAATCAATTCAGAAAGAAGGCTCATTTATTATTGATTCGAAACAAATAAACGTTGAAAGAGAAGCTCGTTTAATGGCTAAAATAGACCATAGTTTCCAACTTCCAAAGATTTTCGCCGATAATAATCTTTCTATTTTACCCATTTCGCGAGGAGAGTATATTATTTCAGACATTAAAACCTTCTCTGATTTCACTACGTGCGAAGATCCAATAATTGATTTTGAATTCCCTGAATATATTGAAAGTCTTGATTATAACAATATAACCAGTGAAGCTGTTGCAATCAACGGCGCATATGTATCTGGTATTATTGAAGATTTCACTCAGGATAACCTTCTATTACCAACAGTTAATGGCAGAATGAGTTCACAAGCATTTAATTTTAATATTTACCGGAATCAACCAATGAGCAGTCTTTTGAATATAAGTGTTGAAAAGTCTCAGATTGAAATAGATGCCGGATTTGAAGGACTAAATAGTTTAAGTCTAATTGAAGCAAAGAATACAATTTCTTCAGATTTCAATATACGTCAATTGTATTATCCTTACCGATTGTGGGAATCAAAAATTTCAAAACCAGTAAGACCTATATTTTTGACATACACAAATGGGATTTTCCATTTGAGAGAATATGTTTTTGACGATTTAACGAACTACAATTCTATTCGTTTAATTAATCAGAAAAGATATAGAATAAAAGAAAATACTTCACTCGCAATAAATACGGAAACAATACAAGGGCAGATTCATAATTCTATTATAATCCCTGAACCTGAAATCCCATTCCCGCAAGCTGATTCATTTGAAAGGATAATAAACTTATGTGAGATTTTAGGGAACAAAATAAGTCTCACAAAAGATGAATTAATATCAGATTATGATTTTAAACAAAGTGATACATTTGATATGAGACAAGTTGATTACTATACAAATGCAGCTAGATATTTAGGATTTGTTGAACGTGGACGGAATGAAAACAATGAAGTGTGTTATTTTCTAACTTCAAAAGGGACAAATTTATTTGAACTTCCTATAAAAGAACGGCAAATTGAATTTTCAAAATCTATTCTCTCTCATTTAGTTTTCAATAGAGTTTTATCGCTTTACTTCAACAATGCTGAAATTCCGACCAAATCAGAAATCGTTGAAATAATGAGAGATTCAAATTTATTTCATGTTGAATCCGAAGACACTTTTCGAAGACGCGCTTCGACTATTCTTTCTTGGATTAACTGGATTTTGGATTTGATTGAAGAATAGTTTAATCTAAGTTTACAACCTCCTGTTCCCTCTGCTGCCGCACGATTGCATCGTGTGGCAGGTAAGTTATCAAGTAAACAATAAACAATAATCAAGAAACAAGAGTTACAATGAGTAGAAATTATAAGTTCCATAATCCTTGATAGTAGTGCAATTGATTATGCCCGAGCAAAAGGATTATTGGATATTGTGTTGATTTAAAGTTGTTGCCACACGATGCAATCGTGCGGCAGCAGAGGGGATGCAATCGTGCGGCAGCGTAGGTAATTTGCGTTCTACCTTTTTGGTTCTGGCTTGTCCAGGTTAGGGCATTAAATCACCAAATTATGGACAACCAAATTCTGAGAATAGGGATAATGATTATACTTCCTTCATCAAGAATTTAGCAGTTCGTCTGGTGTGTTGTGATAAAAGTATGGTACGTCCTTCGGTTGTTGTTCGTATTATTTCATCGTTTTTGCCTCTGATGGTAAGTAATTCAATGCCTTCGTTATAATTGACTCTGAATTCGTTACTTAATTCGTCGATGGCTCCGGAAAAATAACGCGTATTATCGACGCAAACCGAAATGCTGACAGCCGAAGACTGAATTAGCGACACTTTCAGTCGATGTTTGCTCATGACGGCAAATAATTTCGACAGACTTTCCTCTAATACAAAGGAGAAATCGCGAGGGCGAACAGTAACAAGTACCTGATGCTTTCGTAAAATCAAAACGGGAACATCAATCGTATTTTCTGTATTTGCTTTTATAACCGAGCCTGCTTCGTTCGGATTGCTAAACGGGCGTACAAACAAAGGAATGTTTTTGTTTTCGAGTGGCTTGATGGTTTTGGGATGAATGACTTGTGCTCCGCTGTAAGCTAATTCAACAGCATCGAGATAAGTCAGTTCGGGAATCAGCACCGTGTTTTCAAAAATTCGCGGATCGGCATTCAGAATACCGGGAACATCTTTCCATATCGAAACGCTTTCGGCATCGAGCAGGTTTCCTACAACGGCAGCCGTATAGTCCGAACCTTCGCGCCCGAGTGTAGTGGGATTTCCTTTGATATTAGCGCCTATAAATCCTTGTCCGATATAAATCCGGCTTTTGGTAAAATCCACTGTGGCTTTAAGCCGGAATTGTGATTCTTCCATGCGCACATTGGCTTCGCGGAAATTACTGTCGGTAATGAGCAGAGTGCGCATGTCGAGCCAGGTATTGGCTGTCTCCGATTCGGTCAGGAATGCAGAGACAATTTTGGTGGAAATAAGTTCGCCATACGATACGATATGGTCGTACCAACAATCGTAATCGTCGCCCACACCATTCGTGATAAGGGTTTTTAATTCATCGAACAAAGGTTCTATTGCGGCTTTGCCTTTTTCAGGTTGCTGAAACAGTTCGGTGATTATCTGTGTATGATATTCTTCCACTTCGGCTAATTTTTTCAGCGCCGCAGTGCGGTCGGCTTTCATAAAATTATCAAGCACCACTTCCATGGCGTTAGTGGTTTTACCCATGGCAGAAACAACGATAAAAAGATCATCGCTCACACCGGATACTATATGGAGAATGTTGCGGATACCTTCCGCCGAGCGCACCGATGCGCCACCGAATTTATATACTTTCATCTTGTATTGTTATATAGTGTTTGCAAGAAAACTCAGTGTTTTCTTGCAAACACTATATAGAATAACTTAGTTAATTGGTTCCATCCCTTAGGTTCTCTAAATGGAGGGATTGATTTTGAATTTAGTTACAAAAGTAAAATAAAAAGAGAAAATCCCAAATGTTTTGGCGATTTTCTCTTTTTTCCCCTTTCATGATCGGGAATGGATTTTAAACTATTCCCTGTGCCAGCATGGCTTTGGCCACTTTAAGGAATCCGGCCACATTAGCTCCTTTCATATAATTAATATAACCATCGCTTTCGCGACCATATTTTACACACTGGTTGTGGATTTCGCTCATAATCTGATGTAGTTTGGCATCCACTTCGGGGGCAGTCCACGAAATGTGCATGGCATTCTGTGTCATTTCAAGTCCTGAAGTCGCCACACCACCGGCATTCACCGCTTTTCCTGGCCCGTACATGATCTTGTTTTTGAGTAAAAGTTCGATGGCTTCGGGTGTACAACCCATATTCGATATTTCACCCACGCAAATTACACCATTATTAATTAGATGTTTGGCATCTTCTTCGTTCAATTCGTTTTGTGTAGCACAAGGCAGGGCAATATCCACTTTCACTTCCCAGGGGCGACGGTCGGCAACAAATTTAGCTCCGAATTTTTCGGCATAAGGTGATACAATATCGTTGCAGGTAGCGCGTAATTCGAGCATATATTCGATTTTTTCACCGGAAATGCCGTCCTCATCATAAATATATCCATCAGGACCGGAGATAGTTACAACTTTAGCTCCCAGTTCGGTAGCTTTTAGTGCTGCTCCCCAAGCCACATTTCCAAAACCCGAAATAGCGATGGTTTTATTTTTAATGCTTTGGCCTGCTGTTTCGAGCATTTGTTTTACAAAATACAATCCGCCGAACCCTGTTGCTTCGGGACGAACCAGTGAACCACCGAATTCAATATTTTTACCCGTAAGAACTCCCGTATTTTCACGTGCCAATTTACGATACATACCGTAAAGATAACCTATTTCGCGTGCGCCAACGCCTATATCGCCGGCAGGAACATCAGTTTCGGGACCGATATGCCGCCAAAGTTCAACCATGAAAGCCTGGCAAAAACGCATTACTTCGGCATCAGATTTTCCCCTCGGATTAAAATCGGATCCTCCTTTGGCGCCACCCATAGGTAAGGTAGTAAGCGCGTTTTTGAAAATCTGTTCAAAGCCGAGAAACTTCAGGATGGAAAGATTCACCGAGGAGTGAAAACGTAACCCGCCTTTGTATGGGCCAATGGCATTGTTAAACTGGATACGATAACCAAGGTTGACCTGAACGTCTCCACGATCGTCGACCCAAGGAACTTTGAAGGTAAAAATCCGATCCGGTTCCACCAGACGTTCGGCTATTTTAGCTTTTTCGAACTCGGGATGTTGGTTATATTCATCTTCGATTGTAACCAAAACTTCTCTTACTGCCTGCAAATATTCCTGTTCGCCCGGGTGTTTGGCTTCGAGCGACTGAATTAAATTTTCGATATTCATTTTTGTTAATATTTTGATGTTATTGTTGATTTACGAGACTGTTCACTTTCAAAATGTAAGTTGTAACTTGTATATTACTTATATTCTTAATTTATAATATCATTGTGATAGTTGTTTTGCTTAATTTAACTTTATATATGGACAATTTCAGGATAAAAATGTCAATAAATAGATATTTTGCTTACATTTCGTTTGCGGTGCAATTTTACGGCTTTTATTTGTTATAATCAAACATTTTGAACTTTTTTTGAAAAAAAAATTATTTTGCTTGTAATTCGAAGATTTAGAAATATATTTACAGTTCAAAAAAAGTAACTACTCAGCACCCTAATAAATTTGATAATAATTAGCCATTTAGTTGATTTTTATGTATCTAAACTCTTTGCCCCGACGGGGCTAAATATGAATAACCCCCAGTAAGCGAAGCGCAACTGGGGGATAATGAAACAATNNCTTTTGATTTTCAGTTCGACAAAGTTGAACTGAAAATCAAAAGGTTATAAAAATAAAGGGTGCTGAGTAGTTCAAAAAAAAACAGATTCTGACTTTGTAAAGATATTTTTCCATCAATAAAGATATATGAACACGCCAAATATTAAAAAACTATATTTTAAAGACACGACTTTCGCCAACCTTATGCGACATCGCATTTACAATGTGTTGCTTTATGCCAGTAAATACGATGCTTTTGTTCTTGAAGAAGATGGACGTATAGATGAACAGCTTTTCAATGAATATACAGCGCTGAATTTACGGTATCCGCCACGTTTCACTTTGGTTTCGAGCGAAGAAGAAGCGAATGCGCTGCTTCGGGAACGGTCGTTTGAATTGATCATCTCGATGCCAAGCGGCGACAGCATCAATCCTTTTGAATGGGCAAAAGATGTAAAAAAACAATTTCCGGATATTCCTATTGTGGTGCTTACTCCATTTTCAAAATCGGTTTCGCAACGCATTGCCAACGAAGATTTAAGCGCTATCGATTATGTTTTCAGTTGGCTGGGAAATACTGATATTCTGTTGGCAATTATTAAACTGATAGAAGATAAAATGAATGTAACGGAAGATGTCCAATCCGTTGGTGTTCAGGTGATTTTGTTTGTCGAAGATTCCATCCGGTTTTATTCATCTATAGTCCCGCAATTATACAAATATGTTTTTAAACAATCGCGTTCGTTTATGACCGAGGCGCTGAACGAACACGAACAAATGCTACGTATGCGGGGTCGCCCGAAAATATTGCTGGCGCGAAATTACGAGGAAGCAATTTCGTTGTATAATGAATTCAGGAATAACACTTTGGGAGTGATTACCGATGTCAGTTTTTGTAAGGACGGACAAAAAAATAAAAATGCAGGGATCGAATTGTGCCGTCAAATTCGCAAGGTCGATAAGCTGATACCCTTGATTGTAGAATCGACCGATGATATGAATAAAGCCGGCGCCGACGAAGTGAAAGCCGGTTTCATCAATAAACTTTCATCTACATTTAACCTGGAACTTCGTGAAAAAATTACCAATGATTTTGGATTTGGCGATTTTGTATTTATCAATCCCGACACAGGAGAAGAAGAAACAAGAGTCAAAAACCTCAGAGGATTACAGGAAAGTATTTTCAAAGTGAGCGATGCTTCGCTGTTTTATCATGTTTCACGGAATAACATATCGCGTTGGTTATATTCCAGAGCCATGTTTCCATTGGCTGAGTTTTTAAAAAATATAAGCGTTGATAATAATATATCGACTGACATGCACAAAGTCAGGGAGATTATTTTTGATGCCATTGTGCATTATCGTAAAGTGAAGAACCGGGGAGTTGTTGCTGTTTTTCAACGGGACCGATTCGACCAGTATTCTAACTTTGCCCGGATAGGGGATGGCTCTTTAGGTGGAAAAGGTCGCGGACTTGCATTTATCGATGCCATGATAAAACGAAATGAAAGTTTTGAACTTTTTGAAAACGCTCAAATCACCATTCCGAAAACGGTTGTACTTTGTACCGATATTTTCAGCGAGTTTATGGAGTTGAACCAGCTTTATCCCATTGCATTATCGGATATTGATGATGACCAGATTCTGAAACATTTTCTGAAAGCCCGGTTGCCACAACAATTGATAGCTGATTTGTACGCTTTTCTGGGAGCCATCTCATCGCCTATTGCCGTACGTTCATCCAGTTTGCTCGAGGATTCACATTATCAGCCTTTTGCCGGAATTTATTCCACGTATATGCTTCCGCATAATCCTGACAGTAAAACGCACACGCTCGTAATGATAACCGAAGCTATCAAAGCGGTATATGCATCGGTTTTTTATCGCGACAGTAAGGCTTACATGACTGCAACCAAGAATGTAATTGACGAAGAAAAAATGGCCATTGTTTTGCAGGAAATTTGCGGGAATGCTTATGGAGACCGGTATTATCCATCATTCTCGGGAGTGGCTCGTTCGTTAAATTATTATCCGATTGGGGCTGAACTTCCCGAAGATGGCATTGCCAATATTGCCATGGGACTTGGAAAGTACATTGTAGATGGAGGACTGACTTTGCGATTTTCGCCGGCTTATCCGAATAATGTGCTGCAAACCAGTACACTTGAATTTGCGCTGAGAGAAACCCAAACTTATTTCAATGCGCTCGATTTATGCAAAACTTGTTTTGTTCCTGAGGTTGATGATGGGTTTAACCTGGTAAAGGTAAAAGTACAGGATGCTGTGCAGGATGGCACTTTACGTTATATTGCTTCCACTTTTGATGTGCAAAACGGAATTATTCAGGATGGACTTTATGAAGGCAGAAAAATTATCACTTTTGCCAATATTCTGAAACACGATGTTTTTCCATTGGCTGATATTCTGAAAGAAGTATTGCGCATCGCTCAAAATGAAATGGGACGTCCGATTGAAATTGAATTTGCCGTAAATTTGGATTATTCCGGGAAAAAACAACACACATTTTACCTGCTTCAGATACGCCCGATTGTCGACAGCAAGGAAATGATTCACGAAGATATTGGTGCGATTGAAAGCACGAATACAATAATAAGCAGCAAAAGCGCCTTGGGACACGGTATTGTAAATGATATATTCGATTTAGTGTATGTACGTCCCGAAGCTTTTAGTGCATCAAAAAATCAACTGATAGCTTATGATATAGAGAAAATAAACAAACAATTAAGCATCAAAAACAGGTCTTATATCCTTGTCGGTCCAGGACGTTGGGGTTCGAGCGATCATTGGTTGGGCATTCCGGTGAAATGGTCGCAAATAAGCAATGCCAAACTGATTGTTGAATCGGGATTGGAGCAATATCGCATCGATCCAAGCCAGGGGACTCACTTCTTCCAGAACCTGACTTCGCTTGGCGTGGCATTTTTTACGATCAATCCATTTCAGAAAGATGGAACCTATGATGTTGATTTTCTCAATAGTTGTCCGGCTGAATACGAGTCGCAATACATCCGGCATGTACGTTTTGAAAATCCGCTTGTAATAAAAGTAGATGGCCGTAAGAATTTGGGAGTAGTGCTTAAACCCTAACCTGGACAAGCCAGAACCAAAAAGGTAGAACGCAAATTACGCAAATACCGCAAATTATCGCAAATAAAGGCTGATATTTCCTNNTGACTGATATTTGAATATTGTGCCAGAAAATACATGAATTTGAAAGATAAGGTATTAATTGCGTCAAGTGTTTCGTGTTCAATGTCCCTGATTTCTACGTCATTATTCCTGACATCAGGATATATTTGCATAAAAATTATATTTTAAAACAATTTTACTATATTTGCGATCGGGAAAAATGAAATAAGTTATTGAAAAATATATTATGTGTATTCATGCTTAAACATTCCTCTCATGCTCAAAACAATTAATTTATAAAATTTAAACTCGGAATTTTATGCTAAAGAACCATCCGAAAGGACTTTTAGTTGCATTTTTTACCAACATGGGCGAACGATTCGGTTTTTACACCATGATGGCAATTTTGGTTTTATTTCTTCAGGTAAAATATGGTCTGACCGAAGAAGCGGCAGGCGATTATTACAGTTGGTTTTATTTTGCCATTTATGCTTTGGCGCTTGTTGGCGGGATGCTTGCAGATTGGAAAAAGCAATACAAACTGATCATTCTTTTAGGTCAGGTTATTATGTTTGTCGGATATGTGCTGATTGCATTGCCCGGCATGTCGTTGTACGGTTCGTTGGCAGCATTGTTGATTATTTCCGTAGGAAACGGGTTTTTCAAAGGAAATCTGCAAGCTGTTGTGGGTCAGTTATATGATGTTGAACGTTACTCAAAGTTTCGCGACTCTGCCTTTATGATTTTTTATATGGGCATCAATATCGGCGCTTTTTTTGCTCCATTTGTGGCTACAGGCATCCGTAACTGGTGGCTTAAAATAAACGGATTTTTGCACGATGGAAGTCTTCCTTCGCTTTGTCATCAAATGCTTGATGGTAAGTTGACCGATACGGCTAAATTTCAGGAATTAGCCAACAATGCCGTGATAAGCAAAGAGCCTGTTACCGATTTAACGGCTTTTGCCCAACAATATATTGATGTTTTTTCGAGAGGTTATAACTGGGCATTTGCTATTGCTGCCGGCGCCATGATTATTTCGTTATTGGTTTATATTGTTTTCAATAAAACTTTGCCAAATAAATCTGTTTTAGAGGTTGAGAAAAAAGAAGCTGTTCCTGCTACCGGCAAACTCGGAGGAAACGGTTTGGCTCTTGCCATTTCGTTGTTATTAATGGGTGTAACTACCATACTTATCCAGTTTATTCCGGGACTTGATTTTAAATTTGGTATGGCTATCGGGCTTTTCGTAGCTTTTTTATCGTATATTTTCCAGATTTCCACCAAAGAAGAGCGTCCGCGTGTAACTTCGTTGATTCTGGTATTTATAGTAGTTATTTTCTTTTGGATGTCATTCCACCAAAATGGTTTGACACTCACATTCTTTGCACGCGACTACACGGCTAAAGAAGTTGGTCCGCTTACCAACCTGTTCTTTAACCTGGAATCTATCCTGAGTGTGATTGCAACTATTGCTGGTTTGGTATTGGTTTTCAAAAGTAAATCGAAAATGCAAAGCCGTATACTTGGAGGCGTGTTGACTGTAGTAGCCGGAGCATTGAGTTACTATTTTGTAAGTACTTACGGCGAAAGCAATCCGATTGCTCCCGAAATATTCCAGTCGTTCAATCCTTTGTTTATCGTAGCACTCACACCTTTGGTTATGGGATTCTTTACATTCCTCAACAACAAAGGCATAGAGCCTTCGACTCCGAAAAAAATCGGATTCGGGATGATTATCGCCGCATTAGGGTTTCTGGTAGTTCTGATAGCTTCGCTGAATGTTGTATCGCCTTATCTGCTTGGCGGAGAACCTATACCCGATTCATCTCGCGTATCGCCTTACTGGCTGATGAGCAGTTACTTGATTCTTACAATAGCCGAACTGTTTTTAAGTCCTATGGGTCTGTCGTTTGTATCGAAGGTTGCACCTCCGCGCTTCCAGGGATTGATGCAGGGAGGCTGGTTGCTCGCTACCGCTGTTGGCAATAAATTGTTGTTTATCGGAAGTTTGCTTTGGGGACGGATTGATTTATATTTGCTTTGGGGATTATTCTTTGTTTGCTGTATTGTTTCGGCAACATTTATTTTTGCCATGATGAAACGCCTCGAACGTGTTACTAAAAGCGTTTAAATAAAGAAGTGTTATGTTAAGTGTAAATTGTCCGGAATAAGTCATATCCTACAGACCGCATATAGTGGTCGTTCGGTATGCGCGGGAAAGCGTTCAACCGCTTCAAGCGGTTTGACGCATTACAAAACAATCGTCAAAGCATGATTAACATAGCAGTAGTAAAATAAGGACAAAAAGCCCGATTGATTTTTTTCAATCGGGCTTTTTGGTGTGTCGGGCAGATTGAGAGTTCCTGTATATGCAGGGTTGATAGAAAACAATAGCGATTGGCAAGGGTGTTGTTATTGATTGCAAATCTGAAAGAAGCCAATAGCAAATTTGACGTTTTGACGCACAGCAATCTGATACAAGGTAATCCCTTTACTTACTCGATTATTTTTGGCGATTCAAATTTATTCCCGTACTTTTGCGAGATAAAAAACACTGAACAAAGAAGTTGATGCAAGAACATTTACACGATAAAATATTCCACATTATTTCCGGAGCTGCCGACGAACTGGGCAAAGAATGTTACGTTATCGGCGGTTATGTACGCGATATATTCCTTAAAAGAGAATCGAAAGATATTGATGTTGTGGTTGTGGGAAGTGGCATTGAATTAGCCGAATTGGTTGCCCGGAAGCTTGGCAAAAAAGCAAGCCTGACTGTTTTTAAAAATTTTGGCACAGCACAGGTGAAACTCAATGACCTGGAAGTGGAATTTGTAGGCGCACGCCGTGAATCGTATCAACGAGATTCGCGGAAACCGATTGTGGAAGACGGAACTCTTGAAGATGACCAGAACCGCCGCGACTTTACCATCAATGCATTGGCGCTTTGCCTGAACAAAGCCCGCTTTGGCGAATTAGTCGACCCGTTCAATGGAATGACCGATTTACAAAACTTTGTACTGCGTACGCCTTTAAATCCCGATATTACTTTCTCCGACGATCCGTTGCGCATGATGCGCGGGATTCGTTTTTCGGCACAATTAGGGTTTTTCCTTGAGTCGAATACTTTCGATGCCATTATACGGAATAAAGAACGTATCGAAATTATTTCGAAAGAACGGATTGCCGACGAACTGAATAAAATCATGATGTCGCGCAAACCATCGGTAGGTTTTATTTTGCTCGAAAAAACAGGATTGCTTGAGCTGATTTTCCCCGAAGTTCTGGCTCTGAAAGGCGCCGAAACGAAAGATGGGATAGGGCACAAAGACAACTTTTATCATACCCTGGCTGTGCTCGACGAACTTTGCCAACATACCGACAACCTTTGGTTACGTTGGGCTGCATTGCTTCACGATATAGGTAAGCCCCGTACCAAACGATTCGACCCGCGATTAGGCTGGACATTCCATAACCATAATTTCGTGGGCGAAAAAATGATTCCTGAAATTTTCAGGAAAATGAAATTACCTACCAACGAAAAGATGAAATATGTGCAAAAAATGGTTTCGTTGCACATGCGCCCTATTGTGCTGAGCGAAGACGAAGTAACCGATTCGGCAGTTCGACGCTTGTTGTTCGATGCCGGCGATGATATAGACGATTTAATGATGCTTTGCGAAGCGGATATAACCTCGAAAAACCCTGAAAAAGTCAAACGTTTTCGTGCCAATTTCCAATTGGTACGTCAGAAACTCAAAGAAATTGAGGAAAAAGACCGGGTTCGCAATTTTCAACCACCCATTAGCGGGCAGGAAATAATGGATACTTTTAATTTACCCGCTTGTGCAACCGTTGGCGACATTAAAATGCGTATCAAGGAGGCTATTTTGGACGGAATCATTCCCAACGAGCATGAAGCTGCACGCCAATATATGTTTGAAGTAGCCAAAGAACTGGGAGTATAAGTTTTTCATAAAATATAAGTCTACTCCTTATTTTTCCTTTTCATACTGGTACACCTCTTTATACAAGGTATCTTTAATCAGGTTGAAGTGTTTATTGGCAAAATGATAATCGTTACTCATGATGAGCATAGGCAGCAAAAACGAAACCCCATCGTAAGATGGTTGCATGTAACGATTTGATAACACATAAAAACCGAGCCTTTCGTAAAAGTGTATCCTCCTGCCTGCGTTTATGGTTCTGGGCATTTCTACTTCGAGTACCACCGGCATATTGACCTGTGATAACAATCCGGTCATCGCTTCCGAACCAAATTTACGGTTTCGGAAGTGAGGAAGTATGGCAAAATGTTCGATATAATAAAACCGTTCAAATTTCCAATAGCTTATGAATCCTACAAATTGATTTTCGTGCATTAGAGCAAATATATTGAAACGGTTTTCATTATTTAAAACGCGTTCAAGTGATGCCCACGACCTCCGTTCACTCACCGGAAATGTTTCAACAGACAACTTATATACATCTGCATAATTTGTATCATAAACACTATCTATCTTCAGAAAATTAAGCATGGTAGTTTTCTCATTTATAGTTTCAGAACTTTCAGGTTGAATGAAAGAATAGCTCTTTCTATCGGGATAAGCGCTTTATATTCTCTTTTTATAGTGTTTGCAAGAAATGTCCACCTCTGCGTTGCACTCACATCAAAAACTACTCATCCCGCCTTGGCGGGACTCCGCGTTTTCGCTGCTTCGTGCGCCTTGACCGTGACCTTGACATTTTCTTATCAATCACCGAGTCTTCTTTAAAGCACTATATAGGGCGCAACAATTGAGAAGGAAAAAAGTTTACAATCTATATGTATTTAACTAATTATACTTTGACAGATTAGGCTCTTACCTCAGGTATGCATCATTATCCCAGCAGTTTATCCGGTCATGAAATTATAATTTTCAGTTACTTCATATTTTTGGTTTGTGTTTGGGCACTTTACCTAACCTGAACAAGCCAGAACCAAAAAGGTAGAANNAAATACCGCAAATTTTCGCAAATAAAGGCTGATGTTTTCTATATTTTTATTAATCTTTAAATGACTGATATTTGAATATTTTGCCAGAAAATACACGAATTTGAAAGATAGAGTACTAATTGATTTCCATAAAAGAAATTAAATTGATTTTCCTTTTAACCTGTTAATATAATCGGTAGGGCTTTCGTTAAAATATTCTTTAAAACATTTTGTAAAATAGGATGGTGAGGTAAATCCGGTATCGTAGGCTACTTCCGAAATTGATTTTTCGGTATTTAAAAACATTTGTTCAGCAGCTTTCAGGCGAATTATTCGAACTAACTCGTTAGGGGCATAATTGGTAAGCGATTTTATTTTGCGGTAAAGTTGTACGCGTGAAAGCCCAAGATTCTTCCCAATTTCATCTACATTCAAATCACTATCAAACAGATTATTCTCGATTACTTTTCGGAATTTATTCATAAATGTTTTGTCGATTTCGGCAACACTTTCTTTTCGTTCGCCAAATGTGAGATTTTTCTGGAAATATTCTTTTACTTTCTCGCGGTTTTCTATAATTTTCCTGACGCGTATTTTTAATAAGTTTTCGTTGAATGGCTTGGGAATGTAGGCATCGGCACCGCTTTCAAAACCCATGGCACGTTGTTCGTCCATAGCACACGCAGTAAGCAGCATCACAGGGATATGGCTGGTTGTGAGGTTTTGTTTCAGTTGTTTGCAAAGTTCAAAACCATCCATCACATCCATCATCACATCGCTTATTATCAACTCAGGAATCAGTTTCATGGCTTTCAAAAATCCTTCCTGACCATTTACTGCTTCAATAATTTCAAAATCGTTTTTGAGCAGGGTTCTAATGTAAATCCGCACATCGGCATTGTCTTCCACTACTAAAACAGTGGGTTTTTCAGTTATATTTATGCCGTTTTCAGACTTTTCATCAGTAACGTTTTCATTTTCAATCAATACAATTTCATCGTCCCTATTGATATTATTGCTAAACACAGGATATTCTTCGCTTATCGAAATGTCTTTTTGCTTGAATGGAATCAGAAAATTGAAAACTGTACCTTTTCCCTCGGTACTTGTTACATCAATTGTTCCGTTATGTAGTTCAACCAATACTTTCGTGAGTGCCAATCCTATTCCAGAACCGGGTGCCTGACGGTCAGCCTTGTAGAAACGGTCGAAAATTTGATGAATGTGTTGTTCAGAAATGCCCGGACCCGAATCGCTTATTGTAAATCGTGCAAAGTACTCATTATTTTGAATTTCTTTTGATAAGTGCACCTTGATATGACCATTTTCGGGAGTAAACTTCAGCGCATTGGAAATCAGATTATAGCATATTTTTTCCATTTTGTCGGAATCGAACCAAACGGTAAAATCATCGTTGCTTGCCGAAAATTTCAGGTGAATGTGCTTTCTTTTGCTCAGTTCCATAAATAAGTCACAAATATCGCTTATAAATGACTTCAGGTTGCCAAGTGTGAAATACATTTGCATTTTGCCGTTTTCGTACCGACGAAATTCTATTATCTGATCGATCAGTTTCATAAGCACTTGCACGTTTTTTCTCATTAGCTGAATCAGTCTGCTTCCATCGGTAGTCAGTTTTTCGTTTTTCAGAATGCTTTCTAACGGACCGTATAACAGGGTAAGCGGTGTGCGGAATTCATGCGAAATATTAGTAAAAAACACCAATTTAGCTTGCGTGGCTTCTTCCAGATTTTTCGAAAGTGTAAGCAATTGATCACGCTGTTCCGACAGTTCTTCTTTTTGTTTGCTGATGGCAATGTTAGTAACTTCCAACTCGCGGTTTACTTTGTTTTTATGCCGGTACAATCTGAAAAGTAATACCAGCAGCATAAGAATAACAAAGAGCACTGCCAACGAGAAATAAAGCAAAATGCGTTGTGCACTGTATTGAGCCAGATTCTGGTCGAGTACGGTATTGAGCTGTCCGATTCGGTTTTGATGTTGAATTATCTGGTCGGTCTGAAGTTTTAAAACCCGTGCATTAGTTCTGTCCACTACTGCCGTGTAAAGGATATTCTCTCTGTCGTAGGGTTCTTTTTTCAGGATGCGGAGGGCGGTTTGTACCGCTTTCTCGCCACCTGTAGGGTAAATAAAAGTGGCATCTATTATTCCGTTAATTACTTTCTGAATACCGCCTTCGGTGCCGGGCAAAGCATCGATACCCAGAATGATAGGTTTTTTAATACCACTGGTTACCCGTATGGCTTCGTGAGCACCTGTAGCCATCTCGTCGTTGTGTGCAAATACCAAATCAATAGCTGGAATTTTCTGTAAGGCCTCGGTCATTCTTTCTTTGGCCTGCGAACGCAACCAGCCACCATCATTTTCGTATACTATTTTAATATCGGGGTAGTTTTTGATAATGCTGATAAAACCTTCGTGGCGTTCCATATCGGGGGTAGAGCCTTTCAGTCCGCGGATTTCCACCACATTACCTTTGCCGTTCAGCAAATTGACTGTGTAAACGCCTACTTCTTTCCCTATCTGGAAATTATCGGCGCCCACAAAGGCGGTATATTGACTATTGCTTGTTTTCCGATCGACCAAAACCACGGGAATACCTTCATGCATAGCTTTTTCGATGACCGGTGTAAGTGGAACAGCTTCGTTAGGCGAAACAATAATTAGATCTACTTTTTCTGCAATAAAACTTTCTATATCCCTGATTTGCTTTTGATTACTGTCATAGGCGGTTTTAATTTTTATTTTCAAATCGCTATTGAACGATGCTTCCCGTAAAATTTCATCATTCATCGTTTTACGCCAGGCATCGTCGCTACACTGTGAAACTCCGATTAAAAATATTTTTTTATTTTTATCAGAATTACAGGACAACAATACCAGAATCAGGACAAAAAAAAGAAGTGTTTTTTTCATTATGCGATTCAAATCTCAATTATCAGACTTAAAAAACAAATATACGCTATTTATTTTTACAAAAGAAGAAAACAAGCCAAAAGTACATATCGGTTGTTTTCTTCTGAATGATAACTAAACAAGTTTCTCCTTAAAAAAATTATGTTGTAAGCGATTTGGGCAACACAGGCATCGCACCATGCTGTGTGCAAACATAAGCTGAAACCTGAACAGCAGTCTCGTGTGCTTCCTGAATACTTTTTCCTTTTAATAAGGATGCTACAAAAGCAGCAGTGAATGAATCGCCAGCACCTACTGTATCGGCTACTTCAACCAAGGGTGTGGGTTTAAAAGATGTTTCGTTAGCGGTGAGCACATAACTACCTTGTGTGCCTTTGGTCAGCACCAGCATCTGAAGCGCATAATCAGCCAATAACTGCCGACAAACTTCCATTTCTGTTTTTGCTTCCCAACCAAAAAGACCAGCAACTATCTCTATTTCATCGTCGTTTATTTTCAATACGTTGCATCGTTTCAACGAACTTTCGATAAGTTCTTTGGAGTAGAAATGCTGACGCAGATTAATATCAAAAACTTTCAGCGCATCTGTTGAAAGCATATCCAAAAAGCGGTTAATAGATGATCGTGATACACTGTTTCGTTGTGCGAGTGACCCAAAGCAAACGGTTTTGGTATTTTGTGCAATTGCTTCCATTTCGGGCGTGAACGGGATATTATCCCAGGCTACGTTTTCGCAAATTTCGTATTGAGGAACACCTTTTTCGTCGAGTGTAACCTGAACCGTTCCGGTAGGGAAATCGGTTTTTTCCACACAATATTTCAGCTTTTTTGAGTTCAGATTATCAATAATTTCATTTCCTAAAGCATCATTTCCAATGGCGCTGATAGCCCGTCCGTCGAACCCGAACTGCGACACGTGATACGCAAAATTTGCGGGAGCACCTCCCAATACTTTTCCTCCGGGAAGCATATCCCATAAAATCTCTCCAAGTCCAACTATGATATTTTCCATGATTTTAATTAT
>DIFH01000005.1:94314-97180 GCA_002427615.1 Paludibacter sp. UBA5753 | reverse complement strand
GCAGGGTTTTGCCTTGCCGTAACGAGATGCTGATAACCCCTGCAGGAGTATTAAGCAGGGCGGGCAGTCGTTTTATCTTTTGACTGAAGGTTGTATCCTCATAGCTGCCTTCGACCGATAGCCCGCCATCTATGGGTTCAATATCCAAAATCAATGTCTTTTGAAGATGCACCAGCGACATACTGTCCATACGCACATAATAGGGCGCATCGGTATATAAATCGATTTTTTTCAGGAAACTGGTACTTGTATAGTTCGTATGCAATTCGAGTTCATTCACCACCCTTTTCATCAAAGCAGTGGATTTAATCACCTCGTTTTCGTTGTTCACCATCGTGAGCGTACTACTGCTACCAAATATATCCAACTGCTTTAGCATCGACACTTCATTCATGCCTCCGCTTTTCGATTGGTCGACAACCAATATATTGGTATTTAATTCGTAAACATTGCTTTGGGTGCGCAAATAAAAAAATCCGAGGACCAAGGCTATAACAACGGAGGCTAATATCCATTTCCAGTAAACAATGTATTTTTCATAAAGTTCTCTCCAATTGATGGGTTTCTCCTGAACGTCGTTTTCGAATTGATCAAAATTGTTTTCCATAAAATTACGAATTTATACGAATTAATAAAGCACTGTCTACACAAATTACAGGTATCGAATGATTTGAAATTAAGTTATTATTATGTTTTTTTGTTAATTGGTTCATTGGGTCATGGGTTGATTTACGTTGGTACCCACTCTTCCTAAATAGTGTTTGCAAGAAAACGCCGGGTTTTCTTGCAAACACTATTTACTTGGTTATCGTAACAATCAGCGATGTCAGCGAAATAAGCGTCCCCACCAACGACACCGATAAAGTTTCGGCGCTGCTTAAAGCAGATGACCTGGCTTTCGGATTATTGGGCTGCACGTAAAGCACATCGTTTTGTTGCAGGTAAAAATAAGGAGAATTGATTAGATTTTTATCGCGTAAATCGATACGAATGCTTTCGCGTCCGTTAATTCCCTGCCTGACGAGCAATATATTATTTCGCTGGCCGTAAATAGTCAGGTCGCCGGCAGTAGCTATGGCTTCGAGGATGGAAATTTTTTCGTTGTTGATGTTATAGGTGTTCGGACGAGCCACTTCGCCTAATACTGAAATACTGAAATTGGCATAACGTATCGATACGATCGGTTCCTCTTTGATATAACGGGGATAAATTTTCTCTTTGATCAGTTGCGCTAAAGCATCCTTGGTCATACCCAGTACATGTAATTTACCTATGGTGGGGAAAACAATATCTCCCTTGTTATCCACTAAATAATTCTGTAATCCGCCGCTGTAGTTCGAGATAGTTGATCTGCTGGGATCGTAGTTATTCATACCTAAAGTAGGAACTAAAGGCAGGTTAAAAGGCATAGCCGCTTCGGGTGTGCTGGCATTCACCGTGATAATAAGCAAATCGCCTACTTTAAGCGTAGCTTCCGGTATGGGAGCCATTGTCGAATCCTGCATAGTTGCCGCATGGCCTGCATTCTGCAAATAGATCACATTTTTATAACTATTACAGCCGGTAAGTAACATTACAGTCGTAATAATTAAAATAATTCGGGGCGCAGTAATTTTCATATCTTGAATTATTAATTTGGATTTTATGTTTAAATCGAAATGTTAATACAAACCACAGTAAGCAATGCGAGCAACACCATTGTCGGTCGAAATCCTTTACAATTCTCCCCGTGTGGATTCCAGGTAATTTACACAATGTTACACAGTGTAATTCTTATAAAGAAACTCATTTTTATTAATAACCGACATAATTTTTTGCGTAAAAATAATTATTGCTTGTTATAATCGTCCGACCGCTTTTGAACGGTCAGACGGATTGACAATAGCAATAAGCAATTATATAAGACGTTTATTATAATGGCAAGTTTGTCCGGTAATTTGCATCCTTTGCTTGCGTACAACCTTTTCTTTCACGGTTTGACGTATCAGTGGGCATTTATTTTATTAGTTATCCGGTGTAATTTTCATCGTGTAACTACGTGTAATTCTATTACTGTGTTAATCCTGTTTTTCAGGTTTGTTTTTCAAAAACAGAGTGAAGTCTTCACGAATACAGACTTTCGCCTTACCATGGCAAAGCCCCGCCAGTCACATGTTGTGATAGCTAAATAACTGAATTTAAGACTCAAAACACATCCTATGCTTGAAACATACCTTTTACGGTACACCGGATAAATTACGGAAATATAACTTTTTTTTCGCCTTTAGAAACTCTCTTCTGCAAAATCACTCTCTTTCTCCATTTGAGCTTGCCCGAGTTAAACTGGCGTTAGGGGATTTTGACCACCTGATCCGTTTTAATCCTCACAGTAACGCCGATTTGTTGCAAATACAATACCAGCTTATTGCCGGATACCTTTTTCACTCTTCCCTTCACATCTTTCATGGATCCGCAAGCAATTCTTACTTCTTCGTTTTCAATAAATTCACATTCCCTGCCTTTTGCCTTTTCCAAAAATGCAATTATATTATCTATTTCCTTTTGCCGGACTATAGCCGGTGCACCATTATAATACACAATGCGTGAAACACCGTTAATTCTAACTAAGGAACGCAAAACCTCATCAATTGTTCGTACAAAAATATAAGAAGAAAACAACGGAACCTCCACCATCTTTACCCTGTCCGACCACTTACGGGGAGTCAGGTGCATAGGTAAAAATACTTCAACTCCTTCAAGTTTAATCCGTTGTTCCACTTGCTTCTCTGCCCTCGAAGCTGTATATAGTAAATACCAGTTCATCAATTTATTTACAATTAATTTATACAAATAAGAAAAGAGGTAACTACTCAGCATCCTTTATTTT
>DIFH01000005.1:92500-94212 GCA_002427615.1 Paludibacter sp. UBA5753 | reverse complement strand
TATTAGGGTGCTGAGTAGTTACGAAAAGAGGCTTTCCAAACTCCGGATTCACTCACTTATATATGTATATATGCAAAAAAACCACCTTTCAAAAGAAATTAATTCTATTGAATGGCGGCTTTATATTATCCCGTATCGGTCGTATCTGGCAACCGGTTTACTATTACCTGCTTGCAATTGATTGATTCCGGCAATCAAATTGTCGTTTTCCTCCGATGCAGTAATATGTTCTATTATGTAAGCAAAAACTACAACAGTAAATTCAACATCTTTCATCAAAAAAACATTATAAATCCTACAATGTGTCCAATTATCTGTTTGAAAAAAATGCCGATAAAAAATACAATATTGATAAAGTATCTTATAAATATGAACAGATAAAATGAACAATAAAATTATCTCTGATATAGTTAATCGTTTAGGTTCTCGGTCAATTTTCAGTTATTTTGTATTTGAAAATGAAATTGCCTGTTTGAAACAATTGCAAAGATAAAATAAATTAATAATATTTCAAATAAAAACAGTACAAATAATAATATTGATGGCGTTTTTTTATTCAAGATTGTATAATTGTTACAAACCTCAGAATTTAGCGCTTGAAAGAAAAAATGATTTGTATTCCGAATAGTAATCCCGTAGACACAACTATTCAGGTCGCTTTGCGGATAATCATTAAAGAAAACTCAGTGTTTTATAAAAAAATGTCAAGGCGCACGAAACTGCTAATACACGGAATCCCAGCCAGGTCGGGATGAATAGTTTTGCTGCGAGTGCAAGGCGGAGATGAGCGTTTTCTGATCAAACATTACTTATCAGTAATTAAACAAATCAGCTCTTTTTCTCACTGAAAGTTCTATTCCCAATGAATTTCCGAACAGTTTGCCCCTATCTGCTCCCACTTTACAGCCCAACTCAATATTCCGTAGTTTTGAAAATTGTTTATACACTTCGAACAATAGAGAAGTATTGCGTTTCATAATGGCTTCAGAGAGGTAAATCGTATTGTAACCGTAATTCTTACTGAACGAAGCCAGTAGACGGTATTGATAATCGTAAATAGCGCCTTCAATCCCAAAATGATGAACCTGTACCCGGTTGTTTTGTGTACTCAATGCACCGTTGGCATTATACAAAGGCGAAGAAATAAAAGGAGTGCCGATAGTGCGTGAAAAGTAGCTCCAGCCCGAAGGATACGATCCATTCAAAAAATAACCATCATTACCCCCATAAACAATACCATCCTTATCGTGAAAGGGACCTGACTGATCGGTAGTATTTAAATATTCATACAAAACACCTTGTATAACAGGAAAATGTTCATTTCGTACCGAAAGTCCCCAAAGTCCATCGGGTGTATTCATGGTTTTACCAATCAAACGGATAGGACTATCCTCGAGTACGATTTGCCAGTATGCTCCGATTCGGAAACCGGAAACATCGGCATCCGCTCTTACACTTTGCGAGATAATATGATTCCCCAATGCATTGATCTGATCGCTTAAAGTCGCATCGTTGTCGCCAGAACGGCCCAGAAAAATTGAAACATAATCCTTAAAACCGGATGGTTGATCTGAAACGGCAGGGTTTAAACTCTTTCCACCCCATTGTGCCACATGTTCGAGACCGTACTGCAAATGAACCGGCAATTTTCCTCCTATTTTGGCATAAACGTATTTATGATGCAACAAGGCATTCTGCATCCCTATATCATC
>DIFH01000005.1:90217-92344 GCA_002427615.1 Paludibacter sp. UBA5753 | reverse complement strand
GCCGCCATATCGAAAACCAGCACACGGGCTTTTGCATACAATTCATGCAGGTATATCTGAGCAGTATCGTTGTCGGCACGGAACAGTCCCGAAGCTTTAAACCCGTAATCGAACCATTTATTCCTGTGATTAAAGTCTTTGGAAACCCCCAGCATCAAACTTGCACTATGGGGAGCAGAGGACACTTTCCCGTAATTGCGGTTGTGCATCCAGAAAGGAGCATATTCGCCCGTGTATGTTAAGCCCGACAACAAAATATCGTACCGAATGGTATCCGATTGCGCTGAAATAACGATAGGCGTTGAAAGTAAACAAATTACGACTACGACTTTCATTAAACGGCAATTAAAACTTTCAAATATAGTTTGTAAATTCATTGATAATAATTCTGTAAAAGAAACGAACAATGTTATTCCATAAATAGGACGGCAATTAAAAAACAGATATAAATAGAAATCTTAACCAACCTTTCCATTACTTTTAAGGCGTGAAACTCCACAAATCATTCAGCATGCCTTGGTCATTTTCACCGAAGCCAATATAAGCTTTTCCTCCCACAACAAAGGCAACGGCATTTTCCCGCCCTCCTCCGGGAAGAGTTCCTCTTTCGTACCAGACATTACGCATAGCATCGTATTCAAACAAATCGGCTTTCAAATGTCCTCCTGTTAAATTTCCATGAAAATACCGGCCTGTTGCAACAAAAAAACGGTTATCCACACTAAGCGAAACGCCAAATTCACGACCCTTATCCGGCATGTTTTTTAGTTTTTTCCAGGTATCGTTCGAAGGGAAATATTCCCACCAGTCATTTTCGCTTGTGGTATGATACCCCGTTCCTATGTACACATGTTCGCCGGAAGCACAAGCCACAGCGCCCGTACGGGCATGGACGCCCGTTTCAGCCATTTGTTCCCATCGGTCATCGGCAATATTATATTTCCATAAATCATTTTTAAAAGCCCAGCCATCAAACCCAAAACCTGCATAAATAGCGCCATTTGCCACAAAACTGATACATGCATTGGTGTTTTTGTTAGGGAAATCGGCTTTTCGAGTCCAGGAATTGCTTGCCGGATCGAAGCTCCAAAAATCTTTCAAAAAAGCTTCATCCCTGTAAAAACCATAGTCTAAATCGAACCCCAATCCCACATAGGCTTTGCCTGCAACCACTTCTGCAATAGCGTTTACACGTTTTTTACCCGGAAAAGGTTCCATCTCTCTCCAACTATCGGTTACAGGATTATATTCCCAGCAATCGTTCAGCGCAGCGCTCCTCGTTCCCGACCTGCCTAAGGCAACATAAGCTTTATCGGCGATTACAAAGGATACAGCCGAAGAACGACCCGTTGATGACATTGTCGATTTTGGATCGAAACTAACGGCAGGATACGGAGAATCAACCGCATCGTTACATGCCGCAAGGATCGCACTTAAAAATAAGATTGAAAATAATCTAAATAAAATCTTTTGTCGTCTGTTCATTTGCAGTATTTTTTTTTAAATCCCTGTATTATTTCCATATCTTTTTATAAGTCTTGATTGAAACAATTAAAACCTAAAATACTGTATATAAGATATATTATTCGATATAAACTTTGACAAACTTACATAAAAATCGTTGATTTTTAAGCAGGTCAAATAAAAATCAAGACCACGTTCTCCAAAAGTTCTGCAAAATTGTTTTATAAACAATTAATTAACGTGGTCTATGCCACAAGTGTATAATTTAAAGCAGTAACATTATGAAACGAGTCAGTGGTCTTGACGTGCACAAAGATAGTGTGTACATGTGTATTTTACAAGAAAATGGAGAAAAAGTTGAAGAGAAGTTTGGTACTTTGACTCCGGACTTAAACAGAATGAGAGAAACCCTACTTTTGCATAAAGTAGAAGAGGTTGCCATGGAAAGTACCAGTATCTATTGGATTCCGATTTGGAATGTATTGGTAAGTGATTTTGAATTAAAGTTGGTAAATCCCTATTTTATTAAACAATTACCGGGAAGGAAAACGGATGTAAAAGATGCGGAGTGGATTGCCACAGTACTTCAAAAAGAGTTGATACGTGGAAGTTATGTGCCTGAACCTCACATTCAGGAAATGCGGCAATATGAGCGTTTTGTGT
>DIFH01000005.1:53180-90143 GCA_002427615.1 Paludibacter sp. UBA5753 | reverse complement strand
ATGCGAAAAGTGATAAAAGCCATTACACAGGGTGAAACCCGATCTGAGGTTTTATGTAAATTGGTACATAACAGAATAACCAATAAGCACAGCAAACAAACTATAACCGATGCTTTGTGTGGAGTTATTAAACCCGTCGATGTTTTTATGCTAAAACAATACTTGGACGAACTTGAATTATTGGAAAAACAGAAAATAGACTCTTTAGAAGCCTTATCCTCCATAGCCGACCTATACTTTCCCAAAGAAGTGGCATTGCTTATGACCATACCGGGAGTTCAAAAACAAAGTGCTATGACAATTTTAGCCGAAATTGGAGCAGATATGAAAATGTTTGCTACCGCCGCAGCATTAGTAGGTTGGGCAGGAATGAGACCTCGAAACGAAGAAAGTGCAGGAAAAATCAAATCAAGAAAAACCTTGCATGGCAATAAATTTCTAAGAGTAATTATCGTACAATGTGCATGGGCAGCAAGCAGAACTAAGAATGGCCGTTTTGCCCAAAAATTCAAGTATCTCAGCTCAAGAATGAACTCTCAAAAGGCATTAGTTGCTATTGCCCGCAAATTATTAGTTATTGTTTGGAATGTGTTATCGAAAAATGAACCGTTTGACTACACAAAAGGAATAAACAACAAACCCGGAATTGTACAAGTATTGAATTAATATTCTTTTTTTACCGAGTATATTCAAGTCCCTTATCTTTGTGGTGAGTTTACATCCCGTTTTTGCAAACTGGTCAACGAATATAGCTCGGCAATGAAAGCAGGTCTGAGTTCTAAAGCTCGCAGAGGAAAGTATTTTATTTAAAACAATTTTTGCTGTTGTGTTCACAGATAGCATTGGAGTACTATGTCCTTTTAGGTGATTTTTGCCGGATTTTGGCTCTTTAATTACTACGGTTATGAGGATTT
The DNA here is from genome assembly GCA_002427615.1 of Paludibacter sp. UBA5753. Taxonomy (GTDB): domain Bacteria; phylum Bacteroidota; class Bacteroidia; order Bacteroidales; family Paludibacteraceae; genus Paludibacter. The sequence continues at coordinate 89,229 of DIFH01000005.1, read as the reverse complement.
ATAGAGGAAAGATACTAAATATAACTGATATAGCAAAATATAATTGAATATTTTTTGATCAAAAAATGAGCTTTAATTGAAATAATCTAATCTGTCAAAGTAGAATTGATTAAGGTTAGACTACAATAAGTTTCAATTGATTGTTTTCGGAAAGATGTCCATTGTCAATTAAAAAACGCACCACTTTGATTGTTTTGGTTTCTTTGAAGCGTAATTGCTTAACCAATGAATTTATGGTTTGAGGTTCTGATTTCAATAAGATCAAAATCTGTGTTTTTATGATTTCAAAATCTTCATCGTTTAATTCATTTTCTTTCTTTTTCAGACAGACATCACACTTCCCGCATGGCTTTGTGTTTTTCTCTCCAAAATAGCCGAGTAATATCTGACTGCGACAGATGTTCTCTTCCTGAGCATAATCCAACACACTTTTTATACGGGTAATATATCGTTCACGGCGGTCGTCGTAAGCTTCTTTGCCTAAAACAATGCGTTCCGTTGCTTCGCGCTCATGGGTGAATGTGAGAAAAGGCGTTTTTTTGCGTGGAATATATTGAATGATTTGTTCCTTCGCCAACCCGACGAGTTGATTGTAAACATCGTCGCGTTTCCATTCGAGGCGCTTGGCTATCAAATCTTCGTTGATGTAAGCGTGATCGGTGAAAAGTCCGGTATAAGAGCGGAGCAGGATATGAACCAATTTGTCTTGTTCAGGTGTTTGTTTTAGTTTATACAAATCGTCTTTGCCAACCGTAAAAAGTACGCGCGACGAATTGTCCTGTTCGTCGGTTAAATCAAGATAACCGGCTTGTTGCAAAATTTTCAGGCAATTATACGAAATTAAGATAGGCAATTTGAATTTTGCACAAAAATCGGCTATGTCAAAAGCAAAAACCTTATCCAGCCCTGAACCAATGCCAATTTCCAGATAATTACACAAAGAATCGTACACTTTCAGCACCATTTCTTTGCCGGGGAAAGAATCGGAAACACGTTTTCGCATTTTTACTGCGTCGCCATTGTTGTAAAGCATCACGGCAAAAGCTTTTTTCTCGTCACGTCCGGCGCGTCCGGCTTCCTGGAAATAAGCTTCAAGTGAATCGGGCAGATCAAGATGAATCACCGAGCGGACTTCGGCTTTGTCGATGCCCATACCAAAAGCATTGGTCGAAACAATTACACGTGTTTCGCCCGATTTCCAGCGGTTCTGGCGTTCATCCCGAGTTTCGTTTTTAAGTCCGGCGTGAAAATATTCAGCCGTTATTCCATTTTGATTCAGAAAATCAGCCACTTCTTTGGTCTTCTTCCGGTTGCGGACGTAAACTATCGACGTGCCGGGAACGCTGTTCAAAATCTTAAGCAATTGTTCATTTTTATTTTCAGTGATGCGAACCACATAAGCCAGATTAGCCCGTTGGAAACTCTTCCGGAAAACATTTTTTACGTTGAAATGAAGTTTCTCCTGGATATCGTCGACCACTTCGGGCGTAGCTGTGGCAGTAAGCGCCAGTACCGGAACTCCGGGCAGAACTTCCCGAATTTCGGCAATGCGCAAGTAAGATGGGCGAAAATCGTAACCCCATTGCGAAATACAATGCGATTCGTCTACTGCAATAATGCAGATTTTGGCTTGTTTTATTTTTTCGAGAAAAATGGCTGTGGCGAGCCGCTCGGGTGAAACGTACAAAAATTTATAAGCTTCGAAAACACAATTGTCGAGTGTGGTAAGAATCTCATCGTTGGTCATCCCCGAGTAAATGGCCGCTGCTTGGATACCGCGTTTTTTCAGGTTTTCCACCTGATCTTTCATCAAAGCAATGAGCGGGGTGATAACTATGCAAACGCCTTCCATAGCCAACGCCGGTATCTGAAAGGTAAGCGATTTTCCGCCACCCGTAGGCATAAGCCCAAGCGTGTCCTTCCCTGCGGTAATGCTTTGTATGATGTCGCCCTGCAGCGGACGAAAAGTATCGTAACCCCAGTATTGTTTGAGTATGGAAAGGTGTTGTTGCATTTTGAGTTGATCCCCTAAATTCTCTCTCGCCTCTCGCCTCTCGCCTCNNTAAAGTCGAGACAGGTAAAGTCGAGACAGATAAAGTCGAGACGGGGCAAGGGGAACTTTAATATGTATTGATAAAAAATAAAACTTGCCTGCCACAAGCCGATGCAAAGTACGCAAAAAATGCAAACTAACACAAATCTTTTGTCCGGTTTTTTTACCGAAACAAAAAAGAGGGAAACTTTCGCCTCCCTCTTTCAGTTTAATTATTTTCCTTCGTCAAGTATTTCCTGAATGTCGTCGACACAACTTCCGCAAACAGCGCCCACTTCAATTTCGTCGCCCACTTCTTCTACTGTTTTTAAGCCTTTATCTCTGATTGATGCAACTATCTCGCTCTTGCACATATCGAGACACGTACAAATTACCGGATCTTCTGCCATCGTTTTTCTATTTTTAAATTGTTTGTATTTTAATTTTTCTTTTTCAATTTTTATAAAAGACATAACAATAAAGACAAGGAAAAGGTTTAAAATGCGTCATAAATTATTCTTTTCTGAAAAACGATCCGGCTTTTAATTCTTCAATTCTATGCTTCACGGCAGAATAATATGTTTCGCTTAATTCATTTAGAAATTCTTCTTTATTTTTTTCGGGTTCTTTGGGAAAGGTGGCTAAAAAAATATTATAGTACTTCAGCCGAAGGCAGTTGGAATATATAAGTTTGGCGCTTTTATAATTCCCTGCCGACTGATAACAATCGGCTAACTTGCTTAATGCCTGAAATTTAAACTGTCTATTCGAACCACATTCCCGAGAATGGCTTTGGCAGCATTGTATTTCAACAGATTTTTATAGTACTTGGCTTTCAGTCTATCAAGTTCAGGATTTTGGTTTTGTTTATTAATTGTATTGCCAGTTGATAATCATACCGATTCAAAGCGTTATGAATTGCGTTGTCCTGAGCTGAAACAAGTAAGGGCAAAAACACGCATAATAAATTCTACTTTGACAGATTCTATTTTTCAGACAGAATTAACAGGATTAACATGTAAATTATATCCCGAAAGAATGATCTATTATAAAAATCTACGGAATTTATGTTGTTTTAAATGCCTGTTCAATAAAATGAANNTTATTTTAATCTGTCAAAGTCGAATAAAACAAATATTTTTTTTATAGAATAATCAGAGGAAGTTCCGAATTGAACTTCCTCTGATTATTAGGTGTTTATTTTTTTGAGGTAATAATAATTACTCCATTCTTTCCTTTTTCGCCATAACCGGCTGTAGCCGCATTATCTTTAAATACATTGATTTCTTTAATATTTTCGGGGTTTATTGCCGACATTTCTTCGTTTGTTATGGTCTTGCCGTCAAAAATAATCAATGGTTTTTCTCCATCTTTTAGTCCCTTAAAATTCAATTTGTTGTTAGCTTCTTTCGGATTGTCTTTTTTGCCGTCATCTAACTTGAAATTAATAGGCAACGTGTATTTTACGCTTACAGCTTTCCCTTTCTGCATACCGGGAGTCCAGTTGGGCATGGATTTAATTACACGGACAGCCTCTGCATCAAGATATTGGTCTGTGCCGCGAACTATTTCAACATCTGACAGCGAACCATCTTTGTTAACGACAAACGAACAAATTACTCGTCCTTGTATATTGTTTTTCATCGCTTCAGCAGGATATTTTACATTATCTTTTAAAAATTTGAATAATGCTTCGTCGCCACCCGGAAATGAAGGCATTTTTTCCACCACCTGAAAAATCACTTGGTCTTTTTCCGGTACAGGAGGTGGAGTCATTTCATCGGTCATTTTTACAGGAGGAGGCGGTGGAGGTGTTACCGTGTTTTTTTGTTTGTCATCGGATTTGGCATAATCCGCAACAGCCGGTGTTTCATTTTGAATTGTCGGGTTCTCATTGTTCAATATTTGTTTTGCCGACGAAGCGAGCGTTTCGGCATTGCTCAGCAATACCAGTGAAAAAGTGAGCGGTGCAATCAACAGGTATTTCAAGACTGTCGATTTACGTGATTTTTGTTGGTTCATCATAACGATTCTTTTTTTTAGAGGGGATACATTAAATTTATTGGTAAGTTTTAAATCGAGCGTTTGATACGAAAGTTGCAGTAAATAATATTGATAGGTTTTAGTGTCGATACCCGACTCAAGTACGTTGCTGTCGGCTAAAAATTCCAGATTCTGCCGAATTTCACGCTTCATAAGCCAGGAAGCCGGGTTAAACCAGCATACTATGGATAATAATTCTCCTGCCAGCACATCAAAACTATGTCCCTGACGAACGTGCGTAAGTTCATGTGTCAGAATCTGTTTGGTTTCGTTCTCGCTGTGCAGCGCGGGATTCATATAAATCGTACCGAAAAACGAAAACGGAATGATTTTTTTATCTATGGCTATAATGTTCACCTCTTGAACAGTTTCCCGTTTTCCCTGAAATTTTATTTGTAAAATTGAAATCAGTTGAACAATCAGTCGACTGACAAGCCCGAAAACGGCTAATCCATAAACAGCCCATAGAATATTTTCAAAACTGAAAAGTCCGGATTGATTTTCGGGAGTTACCGTTATTTCCTGCAACAAGGCGTAATTAGCCACCATTGTTTGTATGGATGGCTGACTTTGTAGCCAGTTTTCGATAGAGAAAAACGGATAGACGAACGATATGATGATACTGGAAATTAAATAAATCCTTCGTGTTTTCCAGAATGTATCGCCGGCAAAAAACAATCGATAAAAAAGGTAAAACAAAGCTATCGCAATGTTTACTTTCAAAAAATAAATAAAGATGGGGTTCATTTTTTCTCAATGAGTTTAATGATTTCCTGTAATTCTTCGGCTGATATTTTTTGTTTTTCAACAAAAAAACTTACCATTTCTTTATACGAATTCTCGAAATAGTTTTGCACCACGCCCGACATAAATTTCGATTTGTATTCGCTTTCTTCCATGACCGGACTATACTCGTAAGTATTGCCGTAACGTTTTGCTTTCACATAACCTTTGCGTTCCAGATTTTTCACAACGGAAGCCACTGTGGTGTAGGGTGGATGCGGTTCTTCCATTTTCTCGATAAAATCTTTGATAAATCCTTTTCCTTGCTGAAAAATGATCAGCATCATTTCTTCTTCCTGATGGGTTAGTTTTTCCATATTGTTCTTTTTTTTATAAAGCGAGATCCGCTTTGCAATGCGCTAATTCTTTTTTTTTGTTACGAAATATTCGCAAATCTACGAATATTTCGTAACAATTGTTCTGTCAGGCAAATAATTTAAATATTTTTAAACTTTTAGTTTCCAAAACATGTTATGATAAAAAATTGTATTTTTGTAGCAATTAAAGTTGAATCCCTTATGGAAAAACGTTTACTCGGTTTATTTTTGCTTATTTCAGTGTCTGTATTTTCAGTAACTTCTGCAACGAGTTATTATTTTTACGTACAGCTTGCCAACAAAAACAATTCACCCTATTCCCTTTCTAATCCTTCCGAATTTTTATCTGCGCGTGCCATCGCCCGTCGGGAAAGTTTTAATTTAAATTGCGATTCTACCGATTTGCCGGTGAATCCCTCTTATATTACGCAAATTTCCAATATCGGAATAAATGTACATTCTGTCAGCAAATGGTTGAACGGAATTACGGTTTTGGTTCCCGATTCGACAATAATGAGCCATGTACGGGCATTGCCGTTTGTAAAATGGGCGCGCTATACAGGTAAAATCGGTGAGGCTTCAAAGGTAAAATCGAGAGCAAAGTTTGAAAGCGATGTGTTAAGTTACGGCAATGCGGCTACCCAAATTAATCAAATCAACGGGACATATCTGCATAATCTGGGGTATACCGGAAAAGACATACTTATCGGAGTACTCGATGCGGGATTTCTGAATGTAAATGCAAATCCGGGTTTCGACAGTTTGCGTTTGCAGGGCAGGTTGTTAGGGACAAAGAACATAGCTGAACCGGGTTTGGATGTTTTTTTGCAAGATGCTCACGGAGCCAATGTGTTGTCTATCATGACAGGGAATCTTCCTTCGCAATATCTCGGAACAGCTCCTCATGCTTCATTCTGGTTGATTCGCACTGAATATGGTCCGACGGAATATTTGGTTGAAACCGATTTCTGGGTTTCGGGAATTGAATATGCCGACAGCCTGGGCGTCGATGTGGTCAATTCTTCGCTGGGTTATACGGTGTTCGACGACTCTTTGATGAATTTTACCTATAACGATTTGGATGGAACCGTTTCACGAGCCAGCCGGGCGGCTGCATTGGCTGCCGCAAAGGGAATAATTGTTTGTAATAGCGCCGGAAACGAAGGCAATAAAACGTGGAAATACATCGGCTCGCCGGCAGATGCCGATGGAATAGTTACCGTCGGATCGGTAACTTCGGACGGAGTTGCCAGTGATTTTTCATCTTACGGGCCAAGTAGCGATGGGCGTGTTAAGCCTGAAATATGCGGCATGGGAAGTTCAACGGCTTTTATTAATACGTCGGGGGTTTCAGTTACCGGAAAAGGAACCTCCTATTCATCGCCGGTTATTGCCGGTATGATGGCTTGTTTTCTGCAATACGCAAAGGCACAGCTTACAGCTTACAGTATACCGGAAATTTTGCAATCGGTTTTTAAAAGCGGGAATCTTTATGATTTGCCAACCGAACAATCAGGTTATGGCATACCGGATTTTCAAAAAGCTTTAGCCAACCTGACTATGTTGAATGCCGTTAGAAATACCGGATATGAGAATCTTAAAGTGATTTACAATGCTGAAAATAAAATAATTCGGCTTATTTTAAATGAGATGCCTACCGAAAGCTGTTATGTGAGAATTTATTCGGCAACAGGGAATCTTTTGATGTCAGAACCAATCGAAACCAATCAATTGTCTTTGCCTGTCGCAAGTTTATCTTCCGGCATATATCTCGTTCATGTTTTTGGAAATAAATTTTCCGGATCACAAAAAATTATGATTAAATAACGCGAAACGATGAACTCAATAACTCTTTCCGAACTTTCCGAACGCATTCAGGAAACAATAAAATTAAATTTTGACACACCGGTGTGGATACGTGCCGAAATCAGCGAACTGCGTGAAAATCCTAACGGACATTGTTATCTGGAATTTGTTGAAAAAGACACTAATACCGATTTTTTACTCGCCAAATCGAAAGCAACAATCTGGTCGTCGACTTACCGCATGTTGAAACCGTATTTCGAAAACAGCACGGGACAAATGCTTCGTGCAGGATTGAATGTATTGGTGGCTATAACTGTTGAATTTCATGGCGTTTATGGTTTTAGTTTGAATGTGCGCGATATTGACCCGACTTTTACCATAGGCGAAATGGCTGCCCGACGCTTGAAAATCATCCGCCAACTGGAGGAAGATGGTATTGCGGACATGAATAAACAACTGGATTTTCCACGTCGTCCGCAACGCATCGCCATTATTTCGTCTCCTACTGCAGCCGGTTATGGCGATTTTATCGACCAACTTCGGAATGAAGTTTCAAACTTTGCGTTTTACACCAGACTTTTCCCTGCCGTTATGCAGGGTGAGCAAGCCGAGAATTCCATTATTTCAGCCTTGGAAAAGATTTTTGATCATAGCGAATTGTTTGATGTAGTGGTGATTATTCGTGGGGGTGGCGCAACCACCGATCTGGCTTGTTTCGATTCGTACGAGTTGGCTCTGAACTGCGCTCAATTCCCTTTGCCTATCATTGCCGGAATAGGTCATCAACGCGATGTATCAATACTCGATATGGTGGCGCATACTTCGGTAAAAACGCCTACTGCCGCAGCCGAATTGTTGATTGAATATATGCAGCAAACCGAAAATGAAGTTCTTAATTTAATTGCTGATATTCAGCAGGTAGTACAATATAAAGTTGCCGAAGAGCATCGTTTTTTGTCCGATTTAAAATGGAAAATAAAACAGAGTTTGCAAAGTAAAGTTTCGAAAAAAAGTTTGCTCCACGAAAGACATAAAAACAAATTAAAATCGGTTGTACGTTTGCATTTATCCAATCAACAAAATAAACTTGTTATGCTTGAGAAAAGCATTGAATCGCACTCTCCTGCTTTTTTGCTGAAGCACGGTTACACCATCACCACTTTGAACGGGAAACGAATTACTTCGGTTTCGCAAGTAAAAGTCGGCGATAAAATTCGTACTTTTGTGCACGATGGCGATATTGCGAGTGAGGTTGTGTAATAGGTTTTAATCAATAGTTTATGTTAAATAATAAAATATGTCGGAAATAAAACTTGAGAATATGGAGTTCCATGCCTATCACGGTTACATGGGACATGAACAAACGTTGGGAAATACATTTTTGGTGAGCGTAGACATGAAATTGCATACTGAACTTGCCGAGATAACTGATAAACTGGAGGATACTTTGAATTATCAGACTGTGTACAATGTAGTGAAAGAACAAATGGAGGTGCCATCAAAGCTGATTGAACACGTCGGATATCGAATACTGAATGCAATATTCAGCCAATTTCCACAAATTCAGCGTGTGAAAGTGAAAATATCGAAGCAAAACCCGCCTCTTGGAGGAAAAGTAAGTGCGGTTTCTTTTCAACTTGAGAAAAAGAGATAGTTCCACTCATGACGTTTTGAAATTAAAATGGTTAAAAATATGTTTTTTACACCGGAACACAATTGAAATTGATGCGAAATGACTATTTTTGCTGCACGATTCATTGTGTATAACAAATTCAGAAATGGACGCCGATATATCAGCGTTCATTTTTTATTAATTAATAATCAAATAATTAAATCCAAATAATTTATTTATGTCGACCGAACAAATAAAGAAAGGACATCCCAAAGGACTGTACTTTGTATTCTCTACAGCTATGTCCGAACGAATCAGCTATTACGGTATGCGCGCTATTTTCACGCTTTACCTTACCAAAGCGTTGTTGATGGACAAAGAACTTGCATCAACTATTTATGGAAATTATACAGGGCTGGTTTATCTTACGCCGCTTATCGGAGGTTATATAGCCGACCGTTACTGGGGAATGCGCCGTTCAATCCTATGGGGAGCCATATTAATGTTATTGGGTCAGTTATTTATGTTTTTCAGCGCATTATATTATCAGAATAGCGATTTAGCTCACTGGTTGATGTACATTGGTTTAGCTTCATTGATATTCGGGAATGGTTTTTTCAAACCAAATATCACTACTATGGTGGGCAGTTTGTATGAACCCGGCGACAAAAGACTCGATTCAGCTTACACAATTTTTTATATGGGCGTCAACGTGGGCGCTTTTATTGCGCCTTTACTTACAGGTTTTTTAGGCGATACAGGTAATCCTGCCGATTTTAAATGGGGATTTCTGGCTGCTGCAATAGGCATGTTTTTGAGTTTAGTGTTGTTTGTTGGCTGGAAAAATAAATTTTTAATAGGGCCAAATGGTGAACAACTTGGGATTATTGCTGCCGGAAAAGTAGAAAATAATCAATCGGAAAAGGAAAAAGCGCCGGCAAGAAGTATCCGACAAAATGTAAGAGAATTTTTGGCCTGGGCTGTTGGAGGCGTGGTTCTGTTCGGAGTTTTTCACTTTGCCCTTGAGTTTGATATTATCGGCGCATTTATTTTTGCGCTGTGTATTGTTGTTCCGGCTTATGTAATTTCCGACCGTTCGCTCACCAAAATCGAGAAACAACGCATTGGAGTTATCTACATGATTGCTTTTTTCGTGATTTTCTTCTGGGCGGCTTTCGAGCAAGCCGGCGCTTCGCTTACTTATTTTGCCGACGAGCAGACCAATCGTGAAATTTTTGGCTGGACTATGCCTGCCAGTTATTTTCAATCTTTCAATCCCGTTTTTGTGGTTGCATTCGCGCCGCTGATGTCCTGGTTGTGGCTGAAACTCGGTTCAAAAAACATGGAACCTGCTTCGCCCACAAAACAAGCCATGGGTTTGTTTTTGCTGTCAATCGGTTATTTGGTGATTGCGTTAGGTGTACAGGGAGTTGAACCCGGCGTAAAAGTAAGCATTATGTGGTTAACCGGATTGTATTTTATTCATTCCATGGGCGAATTGATGTTGTCGCCTATCGGTTTGTCGATGGTTAATAAGCTGGCGCCTGTGCGGTTTGCTTCCTTGTTAATGGGGATATGGTATTTGTCGATGGCTACAGCCAATAAATTTGCAGGCATGTTGAGCGGTTTATATCCCGAAGCCGGAAAACCCAAATCGTTTATCGGTTTCGAAATAGCTACCATGTACGACTTTTTTATGCTCTTTGTAGTTATTTCGGGAGCGGCGGCCGTAATTTTATTTTTGTTGTCGAAATGGTTGCAGAAACTAATGCACGGAATAAAATAGAGCCGGCTTTGTAGCCGTGAATAAAAACAAATCCCTTGCAATGTGCTTTTGCAAGGGATTTGTTTTTATTTTTCGTCGAGAATTTTTTGTTTTGCTTTATTAAATTCGTCCTGAGTTATCAGGTTTTCATCCAACATTTGTTTCAGTTCTTTTAACCTTTGTGCTTTCGAAAGGGCTGGTTGTGTTTGTTCGCTTTGAACCTGGGTATCCTGATTCGTTGCTGCAAGTGGAACCAGTTCGTAGTTATGAGTCGGTTTATATTCCATTGTCCATAAAAATGGGAATAAAAAGAAGAGACCGCCTACAATTGCCCCCGCGTTTACTTGCTCCGACCTTGTAAAAGAGGTATAAAGCGGTTCGTATCCTTCTTTTACAAGATCAATATTAATCACGCTTCCCAAAACTTTGGTGTCGGTGTATAGGTAAGGCGTTGTGCCCACAGATTCACCATTTATGTATACTTTTGCGCCGGCGGGACTGGAGTTAATCATGGTAGAACTGGCGCAACCCGAAAATAATACAGCTACAGCAAGTGCAATAGCAACTGATTTAAGTAAAAAAACTTTCTTCATTTTTTAAATGTTTTTAGATGAATATTTATTTAAAATAATTGGGGAATAATTAACAAAAATAACACCATAAAACCAAACAGTCAAATAATAATCGAAAATTTGTTTAAAAATATTTTTGTTGTTACTCAATCTTCACAAATATTTTTTCATCTTTTAGGTAATTAAATACTTCACCTGTTTCGATAATGTAGTACCAGCCGAGAATATTTAACTCGCCGGCGTTGTACTTCTCCAAAATATAAGGATACGAAAGTAAATGATTCATTTGTTCTACAATATTGAGTTGTTCGGTCATCCATTCCCGCACTGTTAAATCTGCAATTTTCAATCTGATCATTTTATTCCTTACGTTTTTTGCCAATTCGAGCCATTTTTGTGTATGCGGAATCTCTTTTGCCGATGCTTCGTTCATATACAAAGCATTGCATCCGCCACAGTTGGAATGTCCACAAATTAAGATTGTCGACACATTGAGTATCTTAATGGCATATTCTATGGCAGAAGTAGTGGCTAAAAATTCTTCCGAACTTCTGTATTGAGGAACGATATTGGCAATATTACGAATAACAAAAAGCTCGCCGGGTAAAGTTTTAGTAATTAACGAAGGTACCACACGTGAATCGGAACACCCAATGAAGAGTGTATGCGGTTCCTGATTACGTCCAATCTTCTTGAATAAATCTTTGTGTTCGATAAAATCATTGGCATTAAATTCCTTAACGCCATCAAAAAGTGAATCCATGTGAGTTTATTTTAGTTTTATTTACAAACATGAAATCCGTCTAAAAAGTTTTTTCATTCAAATTCTAATTTGTCGGATGTTGGCTGAAGTTCAATCACTTCAAGATTTTCAATTTTAGCCCCATTGATTTCAAACCGAACAAGGGTTTGTACCTTGTGGAAACCGTATTTTCCAGCAGCGCCGGGATTTATGTGCAGCAAGTCGAGCGTTTTATCATATTTTACCTTTAATATATGTGAATGTCCGCACACAAAAAGTTTGGGTGGATTCTGAAAGATAGCCGGACGAACCAGTGCATCATAATTGCCGGGATAACCTCCAATATGCGTAAGCCAAACTTTCACCTCTTCGCACATAAACCGGTTGTGCTGGGGAAAAAGCGAACGGATTTCGTAACCATCGATATTCCCCCAAACGCCGCGAAGTGGTTTGAAATTTTGCAATTTGTTGACAACTTCCAACGAGCCCCAATCGCCGGCGTGCCACACTTCGTCGCACGAAGCAAAATGTTCGAATATTCGCTCATCGAGCATACCATGTGTATCTGAAATCACTCCGATTTTTTTCATAACTCATTCAACTATTTTTGAGCAAAAATAGGAATTAATTATGAAGTTAACGGTTACTATTCCGAAAATATTATCATAGTTTTAGTCAATCTTTTAATTATTCATAAAATTGTTTATTTTGAAAGATTAAATGCTAAATTTGCATGTCATTTGAAAAAAGCAAAATAATATATTCACATGAATACAAAACTTCAAGAACTTACCGATAAAATCTACATCGAAGGAGTAGAAAAAGGGAATGCCGAAGCAAAAGCAATCGTGGAAAAAGCCGAAAAGCAGGCATCGGACATAATTGCAAAAGCACAAGCCGAAGCCGCACAAATTGTTGCAAACGCTGAACGAAAATCGATTGAACTTTCCAAAAATACCCAATCGGAATTACGTCTTTTTGCGCAACAGTCGGTCAATGCGCTGAAAACTGAAATAACCGATCTCATTTGCGGCAAAATCGTTTCCGATTCGGTAAAAGTTGCCACTGCTGATAAAGCTTTTATGCAAAAAACTATTTTGGGTTTGGTGCAGGAATGGGGAAAAAATCAAAACATCACCATCGAAGCCAAAGATGCAAAATCACTCACCGATTATTTTGCAGCCAACGCAAAGGATTTGTTGAACAAAGGAGTGAAGATAACCGAAGCCAATGGCGTAAAAGCCGATTTTACAATTATTCCTGAAAAAGCAGGTTATAAAATTACTTTTGGCGATGAAGAATTTATTGCTTATTTCAAAGAATTCCTGCGTCCGAAATTAGTTGAAATGCTGTTTTAATCAGAAAGTAAGGAGCAAGAAAACTTCAACCCTTTTAAAATACAAAAATACAAACGTTTCAATAATGAATTATTATTGCCTGATTGCGGGACTTCCCGACATACAAGCCGAAGATATGAAGAGTGCAATTTCAATGCTCGAATTGAAAAACGAGTTGTTGGAACAGCTTTCTCCATCCGACGCGCGGTTGCTTAAATTACTCTTTAGTCGATACGATAACGAAAACCTGCTCGCTTTTCTTGCCAATAAAGATGCGGTTTTGCATCCTGTCGGAAATTTAACATCCGATGATTGGACCCAACTTGTAGCGTTAATGAATGAATCGGAAAATCCCAAAGATATTCGGCTATTTCCTTATATTCAAAAATTCCATTCAACATATTCCGATGAGAAACTCGCAGCCGAAGGAGTTTCCCGTGAAGATTATCTGACTACCCTTTATTTTGAAGAAGCCATGAAGAGCGAAAATGTTTTTTTGCACAATTGGTTTGAATTTAATTTGAATATCAACAATATAATGACTGCTATTGCCTGTCGTAAACATGGTTTCGACTTGCGTTTGTTGGTCATAGGAAACAATGAAGTGGCAGTTACCATTCGCCAGAGCAATGCACGTGATTTCGGGCTGACCGGCATGTTCGAACACCTGGATCTGGTGTTGCGTATTGCCGAGGAAAATGATTTGTTGGAACGCGAAAAAAAAATCGATGCTCTCAAATGGGCATGGCTCGAAGAAAATACTTTCTTTCACTATTTCTCAGTTGAAAAAATATTGGCTTTCGTATTAAAAATGGAGATGATTGATCGGTGGAAAATGCTTTCAGTTGAAAAAGGAGCAAAGATTTTTAGGGATTTACTTGGAAGCCTGAAAGAAGGAGTAAAGTTCGGGGAATAGTTTGGAATCCGTGATGCCTGAATCGCCCGGTTGTTGATTAGTTCGCTGGATTTGAGGTTGCTATTGGCTCCATCAAAAAAAAATAAAAGACAATTTCAAGAATAAAAAGTAAGAATAAAAATAAAAATATAAACATTCATATAGCCTTATGTTTCGGGATCTTGTGTTTATTGGCACATTATTTACATTGACACATTGGCGCATAAAAAATTATGTCAACAAAAGGAAAAGTTAAAGGGATAATTTCCAACCTGGTTACGGTGGAAGTGGATGGTCCGGTAGCTCAAAACGAGATTGCATACATCGAATTAGGGTCGCAAAAACTGATGGCGGAAGTGTTGAAAGTGATTGGAGACAAGGCATTTGTGCAGGTTTTTGAAAGTACCCGCGGCCTGAAAGTCGGAAATAACGTGGAATTCATGGGACACATGCTCGAAGTAACGCTCGGACCCGGTTTGCTTTCGCGTAACTACGACGGACTTCAGAACGACCTCGATAAACTGACAGGCGTATTTTTGCAACGCGGAGAATACAACTATCCCCTCGACACCGAAAAACTCTGGGATTTCAAACCCATTGCCAAAGCGGGTGATAAAGTGGAAGCCGGTTTATGGCTGGGCGAAGTGGACGAAAACCATCAACCGCACAAAATCATGGTTCCTTTTAAATTGGAAGGAACGTTCACCGTAAAATCTATTGTACCCGAAGGCGAACATAAAATATTAGATGTCATTGCCGTGTTGCTTGATTCCGAAGGGAAAGAAATTGAGGTAACCATGGTTCAGAAGTGGCCGGTAAAAAAAGCCATCACGGTTCATACCGAAAAACCACGTCCGTTCAAATTGCTTGAAACAGGCGTTCGCACCATTGATACTGCCAATCCGATTGTTGAAGGTGGAACAGGATTTATACCAGGACCTTTCGGAACAGGAAAAACTGTTTTGCAACATGCTATTTCGAAACAAGCCGAAGCCGATATCGTAATCATTGCCGCCTGTGGCGAACGAGCGAATGAAGTAGTGGAAATCTTTGTTGAATTTCCCGAACTCGAAGACCCGCACACCGGTCGCAAGCTGATGGAACGTACTATCATTATTGCCAATACATCGAACATGCCGGTGGCATCGCGTGAAGCATCGGTTTATACAGCCATGACCATTTCGGAATATTATCGCGCCATGGGATTGCGTGTGTTGATGATGGCCGATTCCACTTCGCGTTGGGCGCAGGCTTTACGCGAAATGAGTAACCGCATGGAAGAACTTCCCGGACAGGATGCTTTCCCTATGGATTTGTCGGCAATTATTGCCACTTTTTATAGTCGCGCCGGCTATGTTTATCTGAAAAACGGACAAACTGGTTCCATTACCTTTATCGGAACTGTTTCTCCTGCCGGAGGCAACCTGAAGGAACCGGTAACTGAAGGCACTAAAAAAGCTGCCCGTTGTTTTTACGCTCTGGAGCAGGCACGTGCCGATCGCAAGCGTTATCCGGCAGTTAACCCGATTGACAGTTATTCAAAATATATCGAATATCCTGAATTTGAGGAATACATTTCAAAACGCATTTCGCCCGACTGGACCAGCAAGGTGAACGATATGAAAACCATTTTGCAACGCGGAAAAGAAGTTCAGGAACAAATCAATATTTTGGGCGACGACGGTGTACCGGTTGATTATCACGTTACATTTTGGAAATCGGAAGTCATCGACTTTGTGATTTTACAACAGGATGCTTTTGATAAAGTTGACTCGGTTACGCCTATCGAACGTCAGGAATATATGCTGAATATGGTGATGGATATTTGTCGTACCGACTTTGAATTCAACAATTTTGTAGATGTTATGGATTATTTCAAACGCATTATCAATGTTTGCAAACAAATGAATTATTCGGTGTTCCATTCGGATGACTTTGAAAAATATGTAGGTGAATTGAATGTAATTCTCGAAGAAAGAAAAATTTAATATATTGTTTGTCGGGTGTTACGCTTATAGCGGAACTCACGTTTAAAACTAAAAATTCATCGGGTCTGACACGAAGCGGCTGACACGAATTAAAAAAACGAATAAAAAACATTATATAAATGGCAACAAAAGCATTTCAAAAAATTTATACCAAAATAATCCAGATTAACAAAGCCACATGTTCGCTGAATGCAATAGGAGTTGGTAATGATGAATTGGCTACCGTGAACGGGAAACTGGCTCAGGTGGTGAAAATCATGGGCGATGAGGTTACTTTGCAGGTTTTCGAAGGAACTGAAGGAATCCCCACCAATGCTGAAGTGATATTTTTGGGGAAAGCTCCTTCGCTAAAAGTGAGCGACCAGTTAGCCGGACGTTTTTTCAATTCTTTCGGCGACCCGATTGACGGCGGACCTGAAGTGGAAGGTGAAGAACGCGAAATCGGCGGACCATCGGTAAATCCTGTACGTCGGGAACAGCCATCTGAACTTATTGCAACCGGTATTGCCGGCATTGACTTAAATAATACACTGGTTTCGGGACAGAAAATTCCATTTTTTGCCGACCCCGATCAACCTTATAATCAGGTAATGGCAAACGTGGCTTTGCGCGCTAAGACTGACAAAATCATCTTGGGTGGTATGGGTTTGACCAACGATGATTACCTTTATTTCAAAAACGTATTCAACAATGCCGGTGTGCTCGATCGTATCGTGAGTTTCGTAAATACAACCGAAAATCCGCCTGTAGAACGTTTGTTGATTCCTGAAATGGCTCTGACTGCTGCCGAATATTTTGCCGTTGATAAAAACGAAAAAGTACTGGTTTTGTTGACCGATATGACTTCGTATGCCGACGCTTTGGCTATTGTTTCGAACCGCATGGATCAGATTCCGTCGAAAGATTCGATGCCGGGGTCACTTTATTCCGATTTGGCAAAAATTTACGAAAAAGCGGTACAATTTCCTGCCGGCGGTTCGATTACGATTATCGCCGTAACTACGCTTTCGGGGGGCGATATTACCCATGCTATTCCCGATAATACGGGATATATTACTGAGGGACAGCTATTTTTGCGCCGCGATTCGGACGTGGGTAAAGTGATTGTCGATCCGTTCCGTTCGCTTTCACGTCTGAAGCAGCTGGTAATCGGCATCAAAACGCGCGAAGATCATCCGCAGGTGATGAATGCAGCTGTTCGGTTGTTTGCCGATGCCGCCAATGCCAAAACAAAGCTCGAAAACGGTTTCGATTTAACTGATTACGATGAACGTACATTGGCTTTTGCAAAAGATTATTCAACAAAATTGTTAGCCATCGATGTAAATATTGATACAACTAATATGTTGGATGTAACCTGGGGATTGTTGCACAAACATTTTAAGCCTGCAGAAGTAAATATCAAACAGGAATTGGTGGATAAATACTGGAAATAATAACAGCTCGTACATTTTACGGTTAAATATTTTGACTGCAAAATAAAATTCAGAAAGATATGTCTGATATTATAAAACTCAACGTTATTGAAAATAAAATCATTGAAATCAGAAATCAACAGGTGATTCTCGATTTTGATGTCGCTGAGCTTTATGGTGTTGAGACAAAACGTATAAATGAAGCCGTCAGAAATAATTCCGAGAAATTCCCTTTAGGATATGTAATTGAACTAAACGAAACAGAATTTATTGATTTGCGGTCGAAATTTTCGACCGCAAAATTATCAAAAACGAGAACAGTCCCAAAAGCTTTCACCGAAAAGGGTTTATATATGCTGGCAACGGTTTTGAAAAGTGAAAAAGCCACAGAAACCACAATCGGTATTATTGAAACGTTCACTAAACTCAGAGTCTTTTCGCGTACTGTATCTGAACTGGTTGAAACCAAAGAAGAAAAAGGTCAGAAATCATTGATGAAACAAAGCGCCGAAATAATGACAGAACTTTTAGGAAACGATAAAGACCTGACTGAAACAGAAACCAGTATTGAACTAAATTTTGCAGTTTTGAAAATTAAACATACAATAAAACGGAAGAACGCCGAAAACGAGGTTCACGATGAAGAACCAATTTATATAAAAATCAAAAAATAGAGACTTAAAAATATCCCTTTGGAGGATTAACTATATGGCAATACAATTTCAATATAATAAAACATCGTTGCAGGCATTGGAAAAAAATCTTAAAATGCGTGTACGCGCTTTGCCTACCATTAAAAACAAGGAAAGTGCGTTGCGTGTGGAAGTAAAACGGGCTAAAGACGACATTCTGAAAATAGAACAGGAACTGGAGCAACGCATTACAGCTTACGATAAAATGCTGGCTTTGTGGGGAGAATTCGATACTTCTTTACTACAAGTGGAAGATGTAAAAATGAGCATCCGGAAAATTGCAGGGGTTCGCATTCCGGTGTTGGACGAAGTGGTTTTTACCACAAAACCTTTCAGCTTGTTTAATTCGCCTAAATGGTTTGCCGATGGATTGACACAATTGAAAGACCTGGCACAGGTAGGAATCGAACAGGAGTTCTGTTCGCAGAAACTGAATTTGTTGGAATTTGCACGCAAAAAAACCACTCAAAAAGTGAATCTGTTTGAGAAGGTTCAAATTCCTGGTTATGAAGATGCCATCCGGAAAATAAAACGATTCATGGAAGATGAAGAAAATCTTTCGAAGTCGTCGCAAAAAATCGTAAAATCGCGTCAACAACAATTGAAGGAGGTTGGGCTATGATAGTGAAAATGAAACGATATTCCTTTTTGGTGTATTACAAACAATACATGGAGTTTCTCGAAAAAATTCGGGAAATCGGCGTGTTGCATGTGATTGAGAAGCCAGAAGGAATTGCTGAAAATGACAACTTGCGTGAGAAAATGCTACTTGCGGCACGTATCAAAACGGCGTTGAAGCAACTTGAAAAACGGGTACCCAAAGATAGAGTACAAGCTCCTGTGGATATATCCCGTGATGGATTGGAAATTCTGAAGCAAGTTGAAAATGCGCTTGCAGAAAAGGAAACATTAGAGCAAAAGCTGCAACTTACCGAAAAAGAACGGGAGCGGATGGAAGTTTGGGGCTCGTTTAGTCATGAAAGACTTCAGCAGCTCAAAGAAGCCGGATTTGTGTTAAATTTTTACGCTTGTAATTTGCGTAAATTTGATCAGGAATGGGAAGTGCTTTACAATGCTTTTGAAATTGATACCGTTGGAAGTACGCGCTATTTTGTTACGGTTACCCGTCCGGAAGAAATCGTTGAAATTGATGCAGATCCCATAAAATTAGCAAATTATACAGCCGAACAATTGGATGTTCAGATTTTGGAGATTCGCGCTAAGATAGAAGAGGTGAAAGCCGGATTGGTGGAAATGTCACTTAGAGATTATAACACCCTGAAAATTACGCAGGAAGATGTTTTGGGTAAAATTGACTTTGATAAAGTACTGTTAAATACTCATTCAAGTGCAGAGGAAAAGGTGATGTTGCTCGAAGGCTGGTGCCCCGAAGAATCGGAGGAACCGTTGAATGCATATCTCGAAGAATCGGGGGTATACTACGAAACTACCGAACCGACTGAGGAAGATAAAGTGCCGGTTAAACTTAAAAATAATCGTTTTGCCCGACTGTATGAAATGATTGGCGATTTGTACGATATTCCGAATTATCACGAAATTGACTTAACGCCGTTTTTTGCGCCGTTTTACATGTTATTTTTTGGTTTATGTCTTGGAGACGCAGGTTATGGTTTATTATTAGTACTGATTGCTATTTTTGCGCGTAAAAAAGTAAAGCCTGCTTTAAAGCCTGTTCTTTCTTTGGTGATATGGTTGGGCAGTTCCACGGTCATTATGGGAATTGTCAGTGGTACGTTCTTTGGTTATAACTTATTGGAATCTGAAATTCCATGGCTCGAATCGTTGAAAGTAATCATGCTGGATCCTAATCAGTTATTCTATACTGCATTGATCCTTGGAGTGGTTCAAATTATGTTTGGGATGATAATCAAAGCAGTTGGTAAAGTTCGTCGTTACGGTTGGGCGGCTTCGTTGTCAACCTGGGGCTGGATAATAACGTTACTGGGTTGTGGCGGTACTTATGGTTTATCAAATTACGCCGGATTAGATCCTGCAATTGCCAAATGGAGTTATATGATTTTTGGCGGTATTGGCGCTTTGTTGATATTTATTTTGAATAATATTAAAAGAAATCCGTTGATAAACGTGGGAGCCGGCTTGTGGGATACTTATAACATGGCAACCGGATTGTTAGGCGATGTACTGTCGTATATTCGGCTATTTGCACTTGGAATTTCGGGAGCTGTGATGGGATTTGTATTTAACGATCTGGCCATCAAGTTAAGTGGAGACATTCCGGTAATAAGTCCGATAATAATGTTAATCATCATGCTTTTCGGGCATGGAATGAATATATTTATGTCTGGATTAAGCGCCTTTGTGCATCCCATGCGTTTAACTTTCGTTGAATTTTATAAAAATGCCGGCTTCGAGGGTGGAGGTAAAAAATATAAACCTTTTGCCCCTTATAAAGAAGAAAAAGGACTATTTTAAAAATAAAGAACAATAAGAAAATAACAAATAAACAAACAACTTTAAAAACAAAAGAAAATTATGGAACCTATTATTTTAGCTTATATTGGGATCGGTTTAATGGTTGGATTATCGGGTGTTGGAAGTGCTTTTGGTGTGACTATTACCGGAAATGCAGCTATTGGTGCGCTGAAAAAAAATCCCGATGCCTTCGGTAATTATATGGTTTTAAGTGCACTTCCCGGCACGCAAGGTCTTTATGGTTTCCTCGGCTATTTCTTGCTGCAAAGCCATTTAACTCCTGATATGACCTGGGCTGCTGCTGCTGCGGTATTCGGTGCGGGAATTGCACTAGCTTTGACAGGTCTTTTTTCGGCTATTCGTCAGGGACAGGTTTGTGCAAATGGTATAGCAGGAATTGGTTCGGGTTACGATGTGTTTGGAAAAACATTGATTCTGGCCGTTTTCCCTGAATTATACGCTATTGTATCGTTGGCTGCCGTCTTTATGATTGGCAACGCCATTTGATTTTAACAGTATTTCAGTTTCGAAGCTCAAACGTAAATTCGTTTGGGCTTTTTGTATTTTGATTATCTCTTGAAAAAAGTTACTTTTGTGTCTGTTTCGAATAAAAATGAGATTGATGAAACTATGAAAGGCAGCAAACTTAATTCGTATTTCCAAAAATTACGTTTTCAATACAGAGTATCGGTGTTGAACGAGAATACGCTCGAAGAATCGTGGCACGTACGTCTTTCAAGGTTGAGTGTGTTTGTTTATGCTTCCGGCATGGTGTTGGTAACTTTTATTTTGCTTACCATACTTATTTTTACAACCCCGATACGTTATTATTTGCCGGGGTATGGCGATTCTGGTAATCGCGGACAAATTATTTCGGAATCGATGTATGTCGACTCGTTGCTCCAAAAAGTGGAATTGCAAGATGGATACCTCGAAATAATGAAAGGAATAATATCTGGAAATCTGAAAGCCGATTCTATAATCTCTATCGATTCAGCCCAACTGAAAGAAACGGCAGTAGCTTATCTCGAGAAATCAAGAAAAGAAAAAGAGTTTGTAGAGAAATTTGAACGGGAAGAAAAATACAACCTGGCAACCATAGACACAAAACCCAATGAAAACATGTATGTGTTTTTCCGTCCAACAAAAGGGGTTATTTCATCATCCTTTAATTTGTCGGAGAAACAGTATGGAATCAACATAATCACATCTCCTGACGAAACGGTGGTTAGTGTCCTAAGCGGAACGGTTATTTACTCGGCATTTACTTTCGATTATGGATGGGTGATTCAGGTTCAGCACGAAAATAATTATATTTCGATATATAAAAACAATACAAGATTGCTTAAAAAAGCAGGTGATAATGTGAAAGCGGGAGAAGGAATTGCTATCACCGGAGAAAGTGGAGAAAACAAAACCGACAATCATTTCTATTTCGAACTCTGGCAACAGGGAAAACCGGTAAATCCAGAGGATGTTATTATCTTCTAAGAGGTTTCGTGTTCCGCGTTTGAAAGTTAATTCAATTATTCAATCAACTCAATCATCCAATTAATAAATACCAATCGTCAATAAAAAAAGTGTCCGATAATAAAAAACAAATAGCTATTCTTGGTTCTACGGGATCCATTGGAACACAAGCATTGGAAGTGATTTCCGAAAACGATTCGCTATTCGAAGTTTATGCCCTGACTGCCAATAATCAGGTGGATTTGCTGATTGAACAAGCACGCAAATTTCAGCCCGAAATGGTTACAATTGCCAACGAAGCACATTACCTGAAACTCAAAGAGGCTTTAGCCGATTTGCCAATTAAGGTTTTTGCAGGAAACGATTCGATTGCACAAGTAGCCGAAATGCAGCCGGTTGACATTGTGCTGACGGCCATGGTCGGGTACTCGGGTTTGAAGCCAACGATCAACGCCATTAAAGCAGGTAAAAAAATTGCGTTAGCCAACAAAGAAACCTTGGTCGTGGCCGGTGAGTTGATTTGTAATCTGGTTGAAAAACATAATTCAGCTATTCTCCCTGTCGATTCGGAGCATTCGGCTATTTTCCAGTGCCTGGCCGGCGAAGGAAACAATCCTATCGAAAAAATCATCCTGACGGCTTCGGGTGGTCCGTTTCGCACAAAATCATTAGCCGAGCTCGAACATGTAACCAGTGTGCAGGCATTAAAACATCCCAATTGGGATATGGGCGCTAAAATCACCATCGATTCGGCAAGTATGATGAACAAAGGTTTTGAAATTATCGAAGCTAAATGGCTTTTCGGCGTTTCGCCCGAGCAGATCGATGTGGTGGTACATCCGCAATCCATTATTCATTCAATGGTTCAGTTTGCCGATGGATCCATCAAAGCGCAACTTGGATTGCCCGATATGAAACTGCCTATTCAGTATGCCTTTACTTATCCTGACAGGGTAAAAACCAAATTTCCGCGTCTCGATTTCAATATTTGTTCTCAGTTCACTTTTGAACAGCCTGATATGGAGCGTTTTCGGAATCTGGCTTTCGCCTATTATGCCATGGAACGTGGCGGCAATATGCCTTGCATTCTGAATGCGGCTAATGAAATTGTGGTCGCTGAATTTCTGAAAGATAAAATCGGATTTATGCAAATGAGCGACATCATCGAAAACATAATGGCGAAAGCTGAATTTGTTGCCAAGCCTGTTTATGAAGATTATGTAATGACAGATGCAATGGTTCGGATAATGACGAAAGAACTGATAGTTCACTAATTTCAACAACAAACCCGAAATATTGGGTAAAGCTATCTATTCTGTTGATACACGTGACAATTTTACAGGTTCTGTTTTCGAAGAGTTTAGAAAAAATAAAAATAGAGATTTTATTCTCCTTGAAGCTTTATGAAAGTTAATTCAGGGAACAAAAGCACGATATTTGATGTTATCGTACAACTCATGTGGAAGAGCGACAAAACGACACATATAATTTATTTAACAAAATGATTCTTCTTTAAGTTCCCTCGCCAAAATCGAGAGAGTTTAAGTCTAATTTTACAACATGGAAATATTTTTAATCAGAGCTTTACAATTAATTCTCAGTCTGTCGATTTTAGTGGTTTTACACGAATTCGGACATTTTGCTTTTGCACGTTTATTCAAAGTGCGTGTAGAAAAGTTTTATATGTTTTTCAACCCGAATTTTTCGTTGATTCGTGCCAAGAAAATCAATGGGAAATGGGTATTTAAATACTTTTCAAAAAACGTTCCGGCAAATGAACGTCCCAAGATGGATGCCGAAGGCGATCCTGTTCGTGATGCCAAAGGTCGTCAGGTAATGGAAGCGATACCACCCGCCGAGCTTGCCGATGATGATTGGCGTAAATATCCCGAAACCACTGAATGGGGAATCGGTTGGTTACCCTTGGGCGGTTATTGTAAAATTTCCGGTATGATAGACGAGTCTATGGATTCGACGCAAATGGCTCAGGAACCACAACCCTGGGAATACCGCGCACGTCCCGTTTGGCAACGGTTGCCGATTATCATTGGAGGTGTTTTGGTAAACTTTATTTTAGCAATGGTTATTTATTCCGCTGTGCTGTTTACCTGGGGTAAGGAATATTTACCATTAGCCAATACAAAATATGGGCTTCAGTTTTCTCAAACCTTGCTGGAAAACGGTTTTAAGAATGGAGATAATATTATTTCTATCGATGGAGAAGCTGTTGAACAAAGGTCTGATATTATTGAAGATTTATTGATTGATGGAAAGCAAAATGTAACGCTTTTGCGCAATGGACAAGAGATGAATATTCAACTTCCGGACGATTTTGCTCAAAAAGTGCTCGCTTCCGAAGAAGTTGATTTGGTGTCTGTCCGTTTTCCTTTTGTGATAGGTGAAGTAAGTGCGGGAAGCCCTGCCGAAGAAGCCAAATTGCAAAAAGGTGATAGTATTGTCGGGATTAACGGAAAACAATTATTCATTTTTCAAGATATTGCAGCCGAGTTGAACGCTTCGAAGAATTCGGAAGTTGAAATTTTATTTGTGCGTGACGGACAATTGATGCAATCACAGTTGCAGGTGAACGAAAACGGCAAACTCGGTGTAGGGATTCGTCAGGCGTTCGAATATTTCCCTACCAAGCGTGTCGAGTATGGTTTTTTCGAAGCAATTCCGGCAGGAATAAGTTTGGGTTGGGAAACCCTGGCGAGTTACATAAAACAATTTAAACTCGTATTTTCGAAAGAAGGAGCTAAACAACTTGGCGGTTTTGGTAGCATAGGTAAATTGTTCCCTCCGATGTGGGACTGGCAAACTTTCTGGACAATGACCGCATTTCTTTCTGTTATCCTGGCATTTATGAACTTTCTGCCAATTCCGGCGCTGGATGGAGGGTATGTTTTGTTTTTGCTTTACGAAATGTTCTCAGGGCGTAAACCAAACGATAAGTTTCTTGAATATGCTCAAACAGCCGGCATGATGTTGCTTTTGGCACTGCTTATTTTTGCCAACGGAAACGATATTTTCAGAGCGATATTTAAATAAATCTCAATTTTTTAAATTTTTCAAACTATGCAACCAACAGTACTTTGCTATCCCCAATGCGGAACCTGTCAAAAAGCCGAAAAATGGTTGAAAACAAACGGAATAACATATATTTATCGACCTATAAAAGAAGAAAATCCATCGAAAACCGAATTGTCTGAATGGATAAAAAAAAGCGGTTTGCCTGTCGGTAAATTTTTCAATACAAGCGGTTTGCTTTACAAAGAGCAAAACATGAAAGACAAAGTAAAAACTTTGACTGAAAATGAATTGATCGATATTTTAGCTTCGAACGGATTAATGGTGAAACGTCCTATTTTGCTTGCGGGCGAAAAAGTGTTGGTCGGATTCAAGGAAGAAGAGTGGGAAAAGCTGTTAAGCAAATAATTCTCACATTACTCCATTTTCAAATTACCCCATCATTTACTTGTGCAGTTTCTGCACATTTCATATTGTTTCCGGTTTTGGAGAATTGATTCTCTGAAATCGGAAGCTTTTTTATTGTGCCATACTGTTGAAAAATCTTTCGTGCCTATATTCCCAAACGCATAATTTGTATTTTTATCAAAACAACATGGAACTAAATCACCATTGGCATTGACCACAGCTCCGCTCCAAAGGCGCAGGCAACGATTCTCCAATTTGTTTTTTATGTGGTATTTTCCATCGTTTCCCATCTTATACCGTGCATATTTGTTAATCGAAGTTAACAATTCATGCCTGTTCTCAAAATCGTATAACTGAGCGGTTTTGAAAACTAAACGATCAGCATGGAGCGACTTGGCGAGCCTCTTCATGTCTCGCATTTGATGTTCGTTTGTTTTGAATACAATGAACTGAATTTCGATAAAAGGAGTGATGGATTTTAATTTCTTTTTCCATGCCACTATGTTTTTCACCCCCTGAACTGCTTTGTCAAGCTTTCCGCCTATTCTGTATTTTTCATAAACTTCTTGCGTACTGCCATCGATTGAGATGATAAGTTTATCGAGACCTGACAAAACAATTTCGCGCGCTTTATCTGAATTCAGCAATTGAGCATTCGTCGAAGTTGACGTGAAAATCTTAGCTTTATGTGCATAATTGATAAGATTGGCAAGATTCTTGTTAATTAAAGGTTCTCCCTGAAAGTAAAAAATAATATGTAGAAGCGTCTCCTTCAGTTCGTCTACTACTTTTTGGTATTTTTTTTCATCTATATACATTTTGTTGGTTAAATCACGCTGACTTACAGGACATTCAGGACATTTTAACTGACAAAAATTGTAGGGTTCGACGGAGATAAAATAAGGAAGCGTTTTATGATGAAAGTTAGCTTTTTTTTGGGAGCTTAAATAGGAGAAGTAAAGCTTCGATAAATTGATTATTTTCCCGAAACTAAGGTATTTGGCGGCATTAAATGTATGTTTGATGATTTTGAAATATAAGTGCATTGTACTAAAATATTGTTAGCCTATTTAAGTTTCAGGCATATTGTAAAGCTTTTTAACGTCTTGTTTATTCGTTTTTTTGGGAAAAATGTAAAAAAACTTTGCAAAGTAAGTCAAAATTGACCGAAAGATTGTATATTTGTAGCCAATAATTCAGGAATTATTTAAATAAAAACCAATTTATAACAAAAACACAATTTTATGAGAAAGCAATTAATTTTTGTGGTTTCGATGGTGCTTGCCTTGGTGTTAAGTTCTTGCAACAAAGACCTTACATCCTTAGATCCAAGCTTGTTCACATGTACGCCAAATCCGCTTGAAGTAAAAGGCGGAAAAGTTGATGCAACTATTACCGGAACTTTCCCGGTGAAGTATTTTGCAAAAAATGCTACAGTAACAGTTACACCGGTACTTACTTTCGATGGTAAAGAAGTTAAAGCTGCAGCTTCAACTTTCCAGGGAGAAAAAGTAGTAGGCAACAATCAGACTATTAGCTATAAAGCAGGTGGTTCTTACACAATCAAAACTTCTTTTGAGTATGTGCCTGAAATGGTTAAATCTGAACTTTGGTTAGATTTTAGTGTGGCTACCAGCAAAAAAACGTATGCATTGCAAAGAGTAAAAGTCGCTGATGGCGTTATCGCCACTTCACAATTGGCTTCTAAAAACTTTGGAGTCGAAAACGGAGCGGTAATTTTAGCCGACAAATTCCAACGTGTTATTCAGGAAATGCAGGAAGCTGACATTAAATTCCTGATTCAACAATCTGCACTTCGTAAAACCGAAACAAAATCGGAAGACATTGTTGCTTTAACAAAGAAAATTGAAGAAGCTAAAAATGCTCAGAACAAAGAAGTTACCGGCTTGGAAATTGCCGGTTATGCATCTCCCGATGGGTCAATTGAATTGAACACAAACTTAGCCGAAAAACGTCAGAAAGTTACTTCAGACTTTATCAATAAAGAGCTGAAAAAGATTAAGACTTCGGTGAGCATTGATTCTAAATTTACTGCTGAAGACTGGGATGGTTTCCAAAAATTGATGGAAAGCTCAAACATTCAGGATAAACAGGTTATTTTACGTGTACTGACAATGTACACCGATCCTGAACAACGCGAACGTGAAATCAAAAACCTTTCGGTTGCATTCAAAAGCATTGCCGATGAAATTCTTCCCCAACTCCGTCGTTCACGTTTGAAACTGACAGTTGATATAACAGGAAAATCGGATGCCGAAATTGCTCAATTAGCCAATGAAGATGCTTCGAAACTTAGCGTGGAAGAATTGCTTTATGCAGCAACTCTTACCGAAAATCTTTCAGACAAGGCTGCCATTTATCAAAAAGCTACCGAATTGTATGCCGCTGATGTTCGTGGATTCAACAATTTGGGCGCAGTTCAATACCAACAAGGAAATATTGATGCTGCAGCCGCTAATTTTGCAGCCGCTTTAAACATCGATCCTAAAGATCCGAATGCAAATTACAATGCAGGGTTGTGCGCTTTGGCAAAAGGCGACTTGGCAAACGCTGAAGTGTATTTTGGGAAATCTGCAGGAACAAGCGGTAACCTGAACAATGCATTGGGAACTGTTTATACGCTCAAAGGTGATTATGCAAAAGCTAAAACAACTTTTGGCTCAACAGCTACAAACAATGCCGCTTTGATGCAAATTCTCGATGGCAACTACAATGGCGCGCGCGCAACATTAGATGCCGTTGCTCAACCGGATGCTTTAACTTCGTATCTTGGAGCCGTTATCGGTGCACGTACCAACAACCGTGATGCCGTTTATGGAAATCTTCGTAAAGCAATAAGCCTCGACAGCGCTTACAAAGCAAAAGTTGTAAACGATCTTGAGTTCTCAAAATTCTTTACTGACGATACATTTATGTCGATAGTAAAATAATTAAGGCTGAATCTTATCCAAAAAAAACCGGTGCATCCAATTGTATCGGTTTTTTTATGTCATTCTGTCATACAAGTTGAAGCAGAGACCGTTTTCACATTTACGGTATAAATTTTGTAAAACAATAAGATACCTGGATAGAAATTTAATAATGTCGCTTGAATTTGATTATCTTTGCTGATATTTGGCAAGTCAGATTCATTAATTTAATTATTACAAAAGCATGATCGAAAACGAACAAATAGTAAATGAAATTGTTGAAGGAATACAAGATAGAAAAGGGAAAGAAGTGGTTGTTGTGAATCTGACAAAGCTGAAAGAAGCTCCCTGTAGCTATTTTGTAATTTGCGAAGGCGATTCGAATGTACACGTTAATTCAGTAGCCATATCAGTAAAAGATTGGGTTCGCGACCATATTGATATTAAACCTTATGCCACTGATGGTTTCGAAAATTGTGAATGGATTGCCATGGACTACGGACAAATTATTGTTCACGTTTTCCAGCGACAGACCCGCGCTTTTTACGATATCGAACATTTATGGGCTGATGCCGAAATTAAACGAATTGAAAACTTACTCTAAAATTAACTTATCTATTTAAAATTGAATGGAAAATAAAACCCCCAACACCCCCAATAAACCGACCGGCAGAAAGCCCAAGTTTAATGTGTCCTGGATTTACGGTATCATTATACTTGTACTGATAGGGTCGTATTTTTTTAACAACGCAGCTCCTGTAAAAGAAGTTCCATATTCAACCTTCGAAGAATATGTAAAACAAGGACTCGTTGAGAAAATTGATGTTTATTCAACAAAAAATACACTTTCGGCCAAAATCAACCAAAAGGCAGTTAAAAAAGTGTTTGGTGATAAATCGGAGCTTTACGGAAAGGAACGAATGATAAGTGTACGCATTCCGTCGGTCGAAGAATTTTCCAAATTTATCAATAAAGCCAAAGAAGATAAAGTATACCAAGGAATCGTAGACTATAAAGTGAGTCGCGATTATATTGATATTTTTCTGTACAGTATTCTTCCATTTTTGTTGCTCATTCTGTTCTTTGTGTTTATGAACAGGAGGATGGCAGGACAAATGGGCGGCGGCGGTGGCGGCGGCGGTATTTTCAACGTGGGAAAATCCAAAGCGCAACTTTTCGACAAGGGAAGTGTTGAAAATAAAATTACATTCAAGGATGTAGCCGGACTTGCCGAAGCGAAACAGGAAATTGAAGAAATAGTGGCTTTCCTTAAAAATCCATCAAAATACACCGAATTAGGCGGTAAAATACCCAAAGGAGCATTGCTCGTAGGTCCTCCGGGTACCGGAAAAACATTGTTGGCAAAAGCTGTAGCCGGCGAAGCCGATGTGCCTTTTTTCTCGATGTCCGGTTCCGATTTTGTGGAAATGTTTGTAGGCGTGGGAGCGTCGCGTGTTCGCGATTTGTTCCGCCAGGCTAAAGAAAAAGCGCCTTGTATCATTTTTATCGACGAAATTGATGCAGTGGGTCGTGCGCGTGGTAAAAACCCGAATATGGGCAGTAACGATGAGCGCGAAAATACACTGAACCAATTGTTGACAGAAATGGATGGATTCGGGTCGAACAGCGGAGTGATTATACTTGCTGCAACCAACCGTGCCGATATTCTTGATAAAGCATTGCTTCGCGCCGGACGTTTCGACCGTCAAATTCATGTCGATTTACCGGATGTGAACGAACGCAAACAAATTTTCAATGTGCACTTGCGTCCGATTAAAATTAACGAAACTGTCGATGTTAATTTCCTTGCTAAACAAACTCCGGGATTTTCCGGCGCCGATATTGCCAATGTTTGTAACGAAGCTGCGTTAATTGCCGCCCGTAAAAATAAATCTTTCGTCGAAAAACAAGATTTTCTCGATGCTGTCGACAGGATTGTCGGTGGTTTGGAAAAGAAAACGAAAATAACTACCCAATCTGAGAAAAAATCAATCGCATATCACGAGGCGGGACATGCCACGATCAGTTGGATGCTCGAACATGCCAATCCTTTGGTTAAAGTAACGATTGTACCGCGTGGAGAAGCCTTGGGCGCCGCCTGGTATTTGCCTGAGGAACGTCAGTTGACCAACCGCGATCACATCTTGGATGAAATGTGTTCAACACTGGGAGGCCGTGCTGCCGAGGAAGTGTTCCTGAACCAAATTTCGACGGGCGCAATCAACGACTTGGAACGTGTAACCAAACGCGCCTATGCCATGGTAGCTTATTTCGGAATGAGCGAAAGATTGCCCAATATGAGTTATTACGATTCGACAGGGAATTCGGATTACGGATTTACCAAACCTTACAGCGAAAAAACCGCCGAACTGATTGATGAAGAAGCCAAAAAAATCGTAGCATCGGAATACGAACATGCTAAACAGATTTTACGTGATAACGCTGACGGACATAATCGGTTAGCCGAATTGTTGATTGAGCGGGAAGTGATTTTCGCCGAAGATTTGGAGAAGATTTTCGGAAAACGCCGGTGGACTTCGCGCCAGGATGAATTAATGGCGCAGAATGGGGGCTCAGATATTTTAGGAGAAACCCCGAAACTTGAAGCGCCATCCGAACCTGAAAAGAAAAAGGAGATAAATTCCTAAGAATCATGTCAGACAAGTCGAGACAGGAAATATTGAACAAAATTGCAGCAGTCCGCCATCGCCGGACTGCTGCAATTTCTGTGCAAGCGATAAACAACAAATATATTTATAAGCCTGTTTTGCCTGATGCAGTTACTTGTTTCAAAACCGAGCTCGAAGCTATAAGCGGCCGGTGCATTGTTTGCGAAAATAAGTCCGATTTATTTGACAAATTAAAGATATTTATGGGAGAGAAACAACTTTCCGCTTTATATTGTCGCGACAATGCGATACGTAAAATGCTTACCGGTAACGATATAGCCATCACAAATCTCGAAAGCGACTTTGAAGATATGCAGGCAGGAATAACTTCTTGTGAGTTTTTGGTGGCTCGTACAGGAAGCGTTCTTGTAACTTCAGCCGGAGCTTCGGGCCGTCAAATGAATGTTTTCCCACCCATTCATATCATTCTTGCCAACGCCAACCAGTTAGTTGATTACCCTGAAGATGCTTTAAAAGCAATGGTTCAGAAATACGGTAATCAGCTGCCATCCGCCATTACCGCCATTACCGGCCCAAGCCGTACCGCCGATATAGAAAAAACATTGGTTCTCGGCGCTCACGGACCAAAAGAATTGGTGGTTTTCCTTTTGAAAATCTAAAGTTTTGTTACCTTTGCATATAATTTAAAATCAGGAATGTGCCTGTTGACGCCTGTTCTTTCCCGTTCCTGTTTTTTGTCTTTTGGTAATAGCGTTTTTATTTGTCAAAAATCTATTAAATAACAATTATCTATATGAAACTTCTAAGAATATCTTTAGCTTGTTTTGTGGTTGCCACGATGATGTTTTCGTGCAAACCAATATATAAATGCGGTGAGCAAAAACCTGCCAAAAAACTTTTTGTTCCTAAAATCTTTCAGGTTGTCATTGACGAACGTGATTCGCTTTGTACTACTTTAGCAGTCAGGGAAAATCGTATTGCCGAACTCAATGTAGAGATAGCCGGTTTAAATAAAAATATCGCGGATGAAAATTTAAAGTTCAATCAACTGGAACAACAATATAACGATTTGATGAATACTAATTTATCTCAATCGGAACAATATACTCTGGCGCTCAAACAAAAATCGGATGAATTATCGGCCAAAGAGAAACTGCTGTTCGACAGGGAAAGCGCGCTGCGTGAATTACAGAAAGTGATTGCCCACCAGGATTCTGTTACGAAACGGCTGAATTCCATATTACGCGATGCCTTGCTGGGATTCAAATCGGATGAACTTTCGGTGGAGATAAAAAATGGAAAAGTTTATGTTTCGATGTCGGATAAATTACTCTTTAAATCGGGTAGTGCAGCTGTTGAAACAAAAGGAATGGAGGCGATCAGGGTTTTGGCCGATGTGTTGAATAAAAACGCCGACATTGATATCCTGGTTGAAGGGCATACCGACAACATCCCGATTAAAACGGCTTTGTATCGCGACAACTGGGATTTAAGCGTGGCGCGTTCCATTTCAATCGTTCGCATTTTGACCGATGAATATAAAGTGCCGCCAACCCGACTGACTGCTTCGGGGAAAGGCGAGTTTTCGCCAAGAGCAACAAACACTACACCCGAAGGCAGAGCACAAAACCGTAGAACGGAAATCATTTTGTCTCCTAAATTGGATGTGATTATGCAATTGCTTAAAGCAAATTAACGAGTTGCATTTTACTGATTCGTTACTGTAAATTAATAAACACACATAAAACGAGTCTACGCCAAAGGCGAGACGAGTTTCATGCGACCTATAAATAACAATTATTTACACATGAATAATTTTGTAAAACGGACCCTAAGCGGAGCTTTTTTTGCAGCGCTGGTAGTCGGGTCGATCCTGTTCGATGCGTATGTTTTTGCAGCAGTTTTTGCTATAATTTCAGGATTGACGATCAGAGAATTTCACAGGCTCACCAATTACCAGTCAGATGTTACCGTTAATTCGTGGATTGGAGTGGCAGGCGCCGTTTTACTTTTCATCACATCGTTTTTACATGCTTCGGGTGTGATTCGTTACCCGATATTTTCGGTGTATGGATTCTATATTGTGGTAGTGTTGGTAACCGAATTGTACTTGAAAAAGAAAAACCCTTTGCACAACTGGGCTTATTTTATATTTGGCCAGGTATTTATTGCATTGCCGTTCTCGTTGCTCAACTTTATTGCTTTTATCGACGATTCCCAATATAAGCCGTTAATTTTGCTTGCCGTTTTTGTAACTATCTGGGTAAACGATACCGGCGCCTATTTATTTGGAATTACATTCGGCAAACACCGGTTATTCGAACGCGTTTCGCCCAAAAAATCGTGGGAAGGCTTTTTTGGCGGAGCATTGTCCGCATTGGCATTGGGTTATGTTTTCTCCCTGATTATTCCTGAAATCTCGCTTGTAGAATGGTTGTTGTTTTCCGAGATAATTGTAATTTTCGGCACTTTTGGCGACTTGATCGAATCGCTTATGAAGCGCACCGTGGAGGTCAAGGATTCAGGAAATGC
Source organism: Paludibacter sp. UBA5753 (assembly GCA_002427615.1). Lineage (GTDB taxonomy): Bacteria > Bacteroidota > Bacteroidia > Bacteroidales > Paludibacteraceae > Paludibacter. Next base: position 55,779 of record DIFH01000005.1, on the reverse strand, counting down.
CATTCCGGGACACGGCGGTTTGCTCGACCGTTTTGACAGTATGTTGCTGGCTGCGCCTGTTATTTTTATTTACCTGAGTTTTCTTTTCAAATAACTTATTGCCCGTCAGACTAAGCTCGCTAAATGCCTGTACGGCTCTCTTAACATTGGTTTTTGCCGTTAATAAAAAACAAATATATACAAACCATGAATACCGAATTTGATGAAATACGTTGTTATTACAACCATGAAATACACGAGGCATTGGAACGCCTATGTAACGAAAAGCAGTTTATGAAAGTTGCCAGCACGGTTTATCCTTTATTGCCCAAAGATGTGATTAAAGAACGACTGGCAAGCTATACTTCTATTTACGAGTTTCAAAAAGGTTTTATCATCCCTTTTTTACAGAACATTGAAGCGAACCTGACTAAAGGTATAGATTTGATTGGGTTGGAGAATATTGATACGACAAAACCCTATCTTTATATTTCAAATCACAGGGACATTATTCTCGATGCTGCTTTTTTTTGTGCCAAATTGATTGAAAAGGGAATGGACACCGTCGAAATTGCCATTGGCGATAATTTGCTCCTTTTCCCATGGATAGAAGAATTAGTCCGCGTGAACAAAAGTTTTATCGTGAAACGTGGGTTGAGCGCCCGGCAGATACTCGAAAGTTCGCAACGCCTGTCGGCTTATATTGCTTACACCCTCAACGAAAAGCAACAATCCATCTGGCTGGCTCAACGCGAAGGACGGGCTAAAGATGCCAACGACCGGACTCAGGAAAGTTTGCTCAAAATGCTCGCTATGTATGGGAAAGCCGATTTTACGACAAATCTTTCCCGATTGAATATCTGCCCTTTAAGTATTTCGTACGAATATGACCCTTGCGATTTTCTGAAAGCCAAAGAATTTCAACAAAAACGCGATAATCCTGATTTTAAAAAACAACCCCAGGACGATTTAATCAATATGGAAACCGGCGTGATGGGTTACAAGGGCAAGGTGATTTATACTATTACGGGTGATATTAACGACGAATTGAAGCAATTAGGTTCTGAAATACATAACAAAAACGAATTAATCAGTCGTATAGCCGGTTTGATCGATCGTCGCATTCACAGCAATTATACAATTTTCCCGATTAATAAAGTGGCTTACGATTTGCTGAATAACACCGGTCGTTTCATAAAAGAATACAGCATGATGGAAAGACTGGATTTTGAACGTTATCTCGAAAAGCAGATACAAAAAATAGAGTTGGCGGATAAAGATGTTGACTTTCTGAAGAAGAAACTGCTTGAAATGTATGCCAATCCGTTGATAAATTATCTCCAGGCAAAATAAATGATGCAAAAACGCGTTTCGTAGCCTTTCGGAGCGCGTTTTTTTTTCAGTTACATTTGCTTTGGAAATATGCTATGTCTTTTTTAAAACAAACTATCTTTGTAACTGTTATAAGCCATAGTCTCATATAGATTTTAATAAAAAGGAAAATATTATTAATTTCGCACCGGCTTGCAAAGAATTGCCCAACGTATTAAATCATGAAGAAGAAAATTGTTTTTATTATCAATCCTAAATCGGGTACAGCTAAAAAAGAAATGATCCCGAATATGATCTGGGATGAGATTGATGCCGGAAAATTTGAGACAGAGATAATATTTACAGATTACAAAGGGCATGGGACTGAACTGGCACGTTCTTATATCGACGATGGCTTTGATTATATAGTAGCAGTTGGTGGCGACGGAACGGTGAACGAGGTTGCCTGTGAAGTAATCCGCAGTCAGGCATCGCTTGGAATTATTCCCATAGGTTCGGGCAACGGATTAGCCCGCCATTTAGGCATTCCAATGAGTATTCACAAAGCCATCGAGCAGTTAAACCATTCCGAAACCATTTTGATGGATTATGGTGTGGTGAACAATCAACCCTTCTTTTGCACCTGTGGGACTGGTTTCGATGCCTATGTGAGCACCGAATTCGCCAAAGGAAAAACCCGCGGCGTTATGGCTTATATCGAAAAAATAATTACTGGTTACTTCAGCTATAAATCACAAAATTATCATCTGGTAGGAGAAGGAATCGATTTGAAAACCAAAGCTTTTGTGATGACCTTTGCCAACGCCTCGCAGTGGGGAAACAATGCTTATATTGCTCCGCAGGCTAGTGTGCAGGATGGCAAAATGGACATTTCGATTATGAGCCAGTTCCCTATTATCGCCATTCCCACCCTGGCTTTACAGCTTTTTACCAAAACGATAGACAATGACCTTCTTATGACTACCCTGCGTACCGACGAAATAATCCTCTATCGTGAAGAACCCGGGTCTTTTCACTACGATGGAGAACCTTATGAAGAAGGAACGGAAATTCATATCAAGATTGTGGCTGATGGGCTGCGGGTGTTGACGAAGAAACGATTTTGATGTTTTTCGTAAAATCCAAACGACTTGTCTTGGGTTAACTTAGAATGCTAAACTTGTATTAGGCAGGGATTCAACTTTCATATAAAAAATAGAGAGACCGGAATCAAATCAATGAACTCTGTCTTTTTAGTACCTTATCTTTCAAATTCGTGTATTTTTTGGCACAATATTCAAATATCAGT
>DIFH01000005.1:40130-53175 GCA_002427615.1 Paludibacter sp. UBA5753 | reverse complement strand
ATTTGCGAAAATTTGCGGTATTTGCGTAATTTGCGTTCTACCTTTTTGATTCTGGCTTGTCCAGATTATGTCTTAGCGAGTCTATTTTTATTTCAAATCGTCCGATGTATAAGCTTTTGGCAGTTTACGCAAATTATATTGCGAAGCCATTATCTCGCCATAAGCGCCCGCCGAACGCAGGGCAATGATATCGCCGCGTTTGGTTTGGTTCATAAAATATTCTTTGGCAAAAGTATCCGACGATTCGCAAATGGGTCCCACCACATCATATTCTTCTTCGGGTAAGTCCGAACTCAGATTTTCGATACGATGATAAGCCTGATACAAAGCCGGACGAATCAATTCGGTAAATCCGGCATCGAGAATGGCAAATTTCTTGGAAGTTCCTTCTTTTACATACAGTACTCTTGAAATCAGGCTTCCACATTGAGCAACCACAGCACGTCCCAATTCAAAGTGTAAAGTCTGATTCGGTTTCAGTGTCAGATGTTTGCGGAAAATTTTGAAATAGCTTTCGAAATCGGGAATCGGGAAATGATTCGGGTGTTCGTAGTTGATGCCCAAACCACCGCCCACATTGATATGATTGAGCGTAATGCCACGCGATTCAAAATGTTCCTGTATCTCGTTTACTTTCACGCAAAGATCCTCAAACGAGGACATATCGGTAATTTGCGAACCAATATGAAAATGAATGCCAATCAATTTAATATTTGATAATGCTTGAACTAAATCAGTTACTTTATCCAAATCAGACAGATTAATGCCGAATTTGTTTTCGTTCAATCCGGTAGTGATGTAATGGTGTGTATGAGCACTTACATTCGGGTTGATACGAATTGCAACTTGAGCGGTTTTGCTTTTTGCAGCAGCCAATTCATTCATCACTTCGAGTTCCGGAATCGACTCTACATTGAAACAAAAAATATCATTGTCAAGCCCGAGGTCGATTTCCCAGTCAGCCTTTCCTACGCCTGCAAAAACGATTTTTGAATTCGCGATTCCTGCATCGAGTGCAGCCTGTACTTCGCCGCCACTTACACAATCTGCTCCTAATCCGGCATCCTTAATTACACACAAAACACTGGGATTTACATTGGCTTTCAGAGCATAATGTACCTGAAAGTCCGAGTTGGCAGCTTGTGCGTTTATTTCTTCGAGCGTCGAACGAAGTGTATCAAGGTCGTAGTAATAAAAAGGCGTTTGAATGTCTTTAAACTTATCTAATGGATATTTTGCTTTTATCATAATTGTAGTTTCTAAATTTTCTAAAAGAGGAGACAGAGTTTATAATTTTTATTAATGTCCTCTTTTTCAATGTGCCAGCATTGGATTCAGGTGTAATTGAATTGGTTTGTATATATTATTTCTTTAAAATCCCTTTTGTTGTGCCTCGTCGACTTTAGGCGAGAGGCGAGATGGGTTAGAGGCTTTAATTGAAAAGTCCCTGGCTCAATGCATTCAAAGCTCGTTTTTTATCTTCGGCTTTTATAAGGAACGAAATATTATAATTGCTTCCACCGTACGAAATCATGCGAACGGGAATATCTTTCAGCGCATTTACTGCTTTGGCCTGGAAACCGACATTTTCACAATTCAGGTCTCCGACTACACAAACAATGACCATTTCACTGTCAACTGTTACCGTGCCCAACTTTTTCAGGTTATTCAGTATTTCGTCTAACCGTTTTGTGTTGTCGATAGTTACTGAAACGCCCACTTCCGAAGTAGTAATCATATCAATTGAAGTCTGGTATGACTCGAAAATCTCGAACACTTTACGCAAAAAACCATGTGCCAGCAACATACGGCCCGATTTGATCTTGATAGCCGTAATGCCATCTTTGGCGGCTACCGCTTGAATGGTACCTTTTTTACTTTGCATCGAAATCAATGTGCCGTGGGCTTCAGGTTCCATGGTGTTCAGCAAACGAACCGGGATATTGTTCAGTTTAGCCGGTAAAATACAGGTCGGATGCAAAATTTTTGCTCCGAAATAAGCCAACTCGGCAGCTTCATCGAAATGAAGATAAGGAACCGGTTTGGTTCCTTCCACAAAGCGGGGATCGTTGTTGTGCATTCCGTCTATGTCGGTCCATATCTGAATTTCTTCGGCTTTGATGGCGGCGCCCACCAGCGATGCGCTGTAATCGCTCCCACCGCGTTGCAGGTTGTCAATCTCGCCGTAGAAGTTGCGGCAAATATAACCCTGAGTGATATAAATCATCTTATCGGGTTGAGCCTGTAATTGTTTTTCAAGGTTTTCGGCAATGTAAGCAGTATCCGGTTCTGAATTTTTATCAATGCGCATGTATTCCAAAGCAGGCAGGAGAGCGCTGTTTTCGCCTGTTTCTTTCAAATATAACTGAAAAATCGCTGTCGAAAGCAATTCGCCTTGTGCCAAAATAGCTTTTTCTTCAAATAAAGTAAAAACCGATTTCGAGAACGAACGGAGATATTCAAAATGAGATTTTATTATTTTTGTTGCTTCTGCTTTATAATCAATTGATACGTACAATTCGGAAATTACATCAATGTATTTTTGCTCCAAAGCATTTATTTTTTCTAATGCTCCCGAGGTGTTGTTTTTGTAAAAATAATCCGAGATTTCAACTAAACTGTTCGTTGTCCCCGACATGGCCGAAAGAACAACAATTTTTTGTTCGCCATCGCATATAAGTTTGGCAACATCTTTCATGCGAGCTGCCGAACCCACTGATGTTCCACCGAATTTTAATACTTTCATTTCTTTCGTGTTGTATTTTAATTGGATATAAATTTTGAACTACAAAAGTAATACATTTTTCTCAATTTATTTCATTTGATAATTCGATTAAATGCTTTACATTTGCAAAAGAAAGCACGTAAAAGATAACAAAAACGATATTCTTGACCTGTGTTTGGTTCTTAATTGGTTTTTTATGTATCTGATAGTCATTGGATGACTTCATGGCGCTTTATTTATTCAATTAAACTGCTATAAAAAAAGGAAGAACAAAAAGCTCTTCCTTTAATACAAGGGTGGAAAACGGGGCTCGAACCCGCGACCTTCGGAACCACAATCCGACGCTCTAACCAACTGAGCTATAACCACCGTGTTTTGCGGTTGCAAAGATAATACAGCATTTGTTTATGTGCAATAGTTTTGATTAAAAAACGCACTCTTTTTATAAATGTCTTATTCTCAATAATTAACATCGGCAGGAAAATGGATTTTTATCTTTCAAATACGGAACTGGATGCACAAATATCCGAAATCAGACGTCAAATCAGGCTTTCGATGAACGGTATCGTGTCCGATCAAATGAAAATGAACGGAATTGTGTACAAGCATAATTATGGAGTTACGATACCGCGTATCAAAGAAATTGCGAAAATGTACAGTCCCAATCACGATTTGTCTCAAAGGCTCTGGATGCTCAAAATCAGGGAAACCATGATTATGTCCACTTTGCTTCAACCGGTCGAAAAATTCACCTGTGAATTGGCGCTCAAAAGAATTGATGAGCTTGATCAGATTGAAATCGTTGAGCAGATTTGCATGAACTTATTGTGTAAATTGCGATATGCAAACAATTTATGCGTCGAATGTGTTCGCTCTGAAAAAATGTGGATACAAATCACCGGCTTTATTCTTGCGGCCAGGGTGTACAACCAATTGAATGAAAATGAAACTCATATCATTATTGAAAAGGCTTTTGAGGGTTCTACTACCACCGAATTTCATTTGTATAAAGCCATAGCTCTGTGTCTTAGTCGCTTTTGCCGGATGAACGCCCAAACCGCAAAACTGATTGAAGAAAGGTTGGATATGATTTTTCAGAAAGACTCAATGGCTCAACAATATATTGCCGGAGAAGTTAAACAAGAAATATTATTTTTGAATAGTTTATAAAAAAAATAGCATAAAAAGTTGTACTTTTGTAAGTCAACAGGAGCAAATAATGAGAGAAGATAATTCATACGAAGTAATCAGAGATGTTTTTACCGAATATCTTATAAAGAAACAACATCGTAAAACTCCTGAACGATATGCGATTCTTGAACATATATATTTGCATGAGGGGCATTTTGATGCAGAGCTTTTATATAATGCCATGCAAAAAGATTATCGCGTAAGTCTGGCAACGATTTACAACACGCTCGAGCTTTTGCTCGATTGCAGTTTAATTGTAAAGCATCCATTTGTCGGTCAGACGGCTCAATTCGAAAAAACTTTCGGTAATTCTATTCATCACCATTTGGTGTGTTCAAAATGTGGCGCCGTGAAAGAATTCTCGGACAAGAAGATTCGCACGACAATTCAGGCTAAAAATTTCGCGAGTTTTGAAATAACACACTATTCGCTTTATTTATACGGGCTTTGCAATAAATGTAAAAATGAAAGAAAGAAATCATAATATTATTTGAAGTGGCGATACGAAAAGGTATGATAGTATTATCGGTAGAATATCAATATATTAAAACGAACAATAATGTTAAAATAGGATGTATAGGTACACTATAAACCCATTTATTCAAACTTATCAAGAATAAAAAAGACTCAATTATCGCCTAATACTGTTATAGTATGCCCGTTAATAAGACTTTATTGTATCATACTTTTCAAAACACCACCGTATTTTAAAATTTAATTATTCAACATATATAAACTCGATGAAAGTAGATGTTTTGTTAGGCCTCCAGTGGGGTGATGAAGGAAAAGGAAAGGTGGTCGATGTTTTGACTCCCGGTTACGATTTGGTTACCCGTTTTCAAGGAGGTCCGAATGCCGGCCATACGCTCGAATTTGAAGGTAAGAAATTTGTACTTCGCTCCATTCCGTCCGGAATTTTTCAGGGAGGCAAAGTAAATATTATCGGCAACGGTGTGGTGCTCGATCCGGCTTTGTTCAAAGCCGAAATTGAAGCTCTCGAAGTTTCGGGACACCCGCTTACCGAAAGACTTAAAATATCTAAAAAAGCACATCTGATTCTCCCTACGCACCGTTTGCTCGATACCGCTTACGAATCTGCCAAAGGTTCGGGTAAAATCGGGACAACCGGCAAAGGTATCGGACCGACTTACACCGATAAAGTGAGTCGGAATGGTGTGCGTGTGGGCGACATCCTTCACAATTTTGAAGAAAAATACAATGCTGCCGTCGAACGTCATAAAGAAATACTGAAACAGTACGATTTTGAATATGATCTTCCCGAATTGGAGAAAGATTGGTTCGAAGGCATCGAATGCATCAAACGTTTCGAATTGATCGATAGCGAACATTTTGTGAACAATGCATTGAAAACAGGAAAAAAAGTACTTGCCGAAGGAGCCCAGGGAACCATGCTCGATATCGATTTCGGATCTTATCCTTTTGTAACTTCTTCCAATACTATTTGTGCCGGAGCATGCACCGGTCTCGGGGTTGCTCCCCGCAATATCGGAGAAGTGTACGGAATTTTCAAAGCCTATTGTACCCGTGTGGGTAGCGGACCGTTCCCAACCGAACTGTTCGACGAAACGGGCGATACCATGCGTAAAATCGGTTATGAATTTGGGTCGGTAACCGGTCGTCCGCGTCGTTGTGGTTGGGTCGATTTGGTAGCGCTTAAATATGCTGTGATGATTAACGGCGTAACGCAACTGATTATGATGAAAAGCGATGTGATGGATGGTTTTGATATTATAAAAGCTTGTGTGGCTTATAAAATCGACGGCATAGAAACCGAACAATTCCCTTACGACCTGAATGATGGCGCCGAACCTGTTTATGTAGAAATGCAGGGATGGAAAACTGACATGACAAAAATGCAATCGGAAGATGAATTTCCTGAAGAATTTAATGCTTATCTCAATTTTCTTGAAGAAGAATTGGAAGTGCCGATCAAAATTGTTTCGGTTGGACCGGATAGAGAGCAAACCATTGTGAGGTACGTAGATTAGATAGCCCTCTCTAACTCCCCCTTGTGGGAGAAATTCGTGCGGTCTGCAAGTGATGAGTGATTTTGTGATAGCGAATTGTTTTTTTTGGGAGGCTACTCTGACATATTGTCTTTTGGCAGGGATTTTGACTGGTTGAAGTCATAAATTTTAAAACAACAGAATTATGTATATTGGTTATATTATTTTTGGCATTTTTGCTTTAATAAGCTGGGCTATTTCGTCCAGGTTACAATCGAAATTTAAAAAGTATTCTAAAATTCCTATTCCTTACGGGATGACAGGAAAACAAGTCGCTGAAAAAATGCTGCACGATCACGGAATTTACGATGTTCAGGTTATTTCTACTTCAGGTCAATTAACCGACCATTACAACCCGCTTAGCAAAACAATTAACCTGAGTGAAGGAGTTTATTCTTCGAACTCGGTAGCTGCTGCTGCCATTGCCGCTCATGAGTGCGGACATGCCGTGCAGCATGCCACTGCTTATGCGCCGCTTACCTTGCGTTCGAAATTGGTGCCGGTGGTTAGCTTTGCTTCAAGTTGGATGCAATGGGTGCTTTTGGCCGGGATTATTTTCGTTAACTCGTTTCCACAATTGTTGTTGGCCGGGATTATTTTATTTGCGATTACCACACTCTTTAGCTTTATAACTTTACCTGTCGAAATCAACGCCAGTAGTCGTGCTTTGGCATGGTTGAGTAATGCTGGCATTACTAACTATGAAACCCAGGAACCTGCTAAGGATGCTTTGAAAACTGCCGCTTATACTTATGTGGTAGCTGCATTAGGTTCGTTGGCGACGTTGGTATACTACATTATGATTTTCTTGGGACGTAGAGATTGACGATTATTGTCTGAAACGGAGAAATTGTTATCTTTCCTCTATAAAATCTTTTAAGATTTTTATTTGACCCGCTTAAAAATCAACGATTTTTATGTAAGTTTGCAACCGCAAAATGCAACGGCTCCGTAGTTCAGCTGTATAGAACGTCAGATTCCGGTTCTGAAGGTCTCGGGTTAGAATCCCGACGGGGTCACAAAAATGATTGTCAATTAGCGACAATTCAAAGACAAACCATTCTAAATCATTGATTTGGAATGGTTTTTTGCTTTTATTCTAAGTCAGTAAAAGCCAGTTTTAGACCTCAAAATGACAATAAATCGTTACCAATTCATTACCTGTTTTTCCATCCAAGCATTAGGTAATGATTTATCAAATTTGTCTTATCTATTCCACTAATTGGCAGCAATTTGTCCGCTCTATTTTCATAGATAATATTTATTTTCAACCCATAAATTTTTATGTTATGAAGTCAACTTACAGAGAACTTTTCTACTTAAAGAATCCACTTCAAACATAACCAATAAACGTTATTTACTTTTGAGAGAACGGCTTGAATCTTTTCTGAAAGAGAATTACAATATTTCCGATATTCCAATCAATAAAGTAACTCCCGGTTTTTTAGTTGCAAATAACATTAATAATCAGTTATTTGCTTTTATCCATTCATCCATGGCAGCAGCCGCTTTACGTCCATCGCCCATTGCCAGAATAACCGTTGCACCACCGCGCACAATATCGCCTCCGGCAAAAATCATCGGGATGGCAGTCTGCATTGTATCATTGTTAACCACCACAGTTCCCCATTTAGTAACTTCGAGGCCGGCAACCGACTGAGGAATAAGCGGGTTGGGCGAAACGCCGACACTAACAACCACTTCGTCCACTTCGAGCAATTCGGTTTTCCCCGGAACTTCAACCGGCGAACGACGTCCCGATGCATCTGGTTCGCCCAGCTCCATAACCTGAAGTACCATGTGGGTAACACGTCCATATTCATTTCCAATATATTTAACAGGGTTACGCAAAGTCATAAATTCAATACCTTCTTCTTTGGCATGTTTCACTTCTTCGATTCGGGCAGGCATTTCTTCTTCCGAGCGACGATAAACAATCATAGCACGTTCGGCGCCTAACCGACGGGCAGTACGTACCGAGTCCATAGCGGTGTTGCCCCCGCCGATAACCGCCACGTTTTTACCCGGTAGTACAGGCGTGTCCGATTCGGGATTAGCCGCATCCATCAGGTTTACACGGGTCAGGTATTCGTTCGACGACATTACTCCCACCAAGTTTTCGCCTTTAATATTCATAAAACGCGGTAAGCCTGCACCGCTCGCCACAAAGACCCCTCTAAAACCCTCTTCTTTCAATTCTTCGATCGTAATGGTTTTGCCGATAATACAGTTTGTAATAAACTGTACTCCCATCGATCGTAAATTCTCAATTTCGACATCGACAATGGCATTTGGCAAACGAAACTCTGGAATCCCGTATTTCAGTACGCCGCCAATTTCGTGCAAAGCCTCGAAAACAGTAACATCGTAACCCATTTTAGCCATATCGCCCGCAAACGAAAGTCCTGCAGGTCCTGAACCGACCACGGCAATTTTAATTCCGTTAGGCGTCGCTACTTCAGGTATGGAGATATTACCGCTTTCCCGTTCAAAGTCGGCGGCAAAACGTTCGAGATGACCGATAGCCACTGCTTCCTTTTTCATTTTAGTGTGAATGCATTGCGCTTCACATTGTTTTTCCTGAGGACAAACTCTTCCGCAAACAGCAGGCAAAGCCGAAGTTTCCTTCAATGTTTTGGCCGCGCCGAGAAAATCGCCAATTTCAATCTGTTTTACGAATTTTGGAATATAAATGCTTACGGGACAACCGTCCATACAAGTCGGTTTGGCACAGTCGATACAACGTTGGGCTTCGAGCATAGCCATTTCGGGCGTTAATCCGAGATTTACTTCTTCCACACGGGTGTGACTGCGATATTCAGGGTCGAGTTCGGGCATGTGAACGCGTGGAATGTCGGTACGCTCTTTGGCTTTCTTCGCACTGCGTAAATCTGCTCGCCAGCTCTGGGCTCTTTCTTCTGAAAAATTCATTCTATGTTGTTTGAAGGTTTGACGTTTGAAAAGTTCTGTCTATAAAAAAACTTCTTCATTATTTTCTCTTTAATTGAACTGATAAAGGCTTATCATTTCCGCGCTCCGCTTGCGCATTCCATTTTTTCCATTTCCTGGCGTTCGATGTCCTTGTATCCGCTCAAACGCATCAACATTTCATCAAAATCCACCTGATGTGCATCAAATTCGGGTCCATCTACACAAACAAATTTGGTTTTTCCTCCCACACTTACACGGCAAGCTCCACACATTCCGGTGCCATCAACCATGATGGTATTTAACGACGCAAGCGTTGGTATTTCATATTTTTTGGTCAGCAAACTCACAAATTTCATCATAATGGCAGGCCCAATCGTAATACAAAGATCGACCTTTTCGCGGTTAATTACCAACTCAACACCATTGGTTACCAGCCCTTTTGTTCCGTACGAACCATCGTCGGTCATTACTATGACTTCATCTGCATACTGGCGCATTTGTTCTTCAAGAATAATTAAATCTTTCGTACGGGCTGCAATCACCGAAATCACTTTGTTTCCAGCATTCTTCAACGCAGCCGCAATGGGTAACATGGGCGCAGTTCCCACGCCGCCACAGGCGCAAACCACTGTTCCAAAGTTTTCGATATGCGTGGCTTTCCCTAATGGACCCACCATATCGGTAATAAAATCACCCTCGTTCAGCGCACAAAGTTTTGTCGACGAAACGCCCATTTTCTGCACTACAAGCGTAATAGTTCCTTTTTGTACATTGGCATCGGCTATGGTCAACGGAATACGTTCCCCTTTTTCGCCAACCTTCACCATTACGAAATGCCCTGCTTTACGCGACTTTGCGATTAAAGGCGCTTCCACTTCAAATTTCACTACATTGTCCGAAAAATACTCTTTGCTGATAATTTTATTCATTTCTGATGGGTTTGAAAAATTGTGTGCAAATTTATAAAAAAAAGTCTGTCCTAAGAAATGATTTATTTTCAATACAATCAAAAATGTAATATATGTCAAGTATTTTATGCGTTTATGGAGTTATTCAGTTCAATGATGGAGATAATATTTGATAACTACTCAGCGCTCTTTATTTTTATTACCTTTTGATTTTCAGTTCGACTTTGTCGAACTGAAAATCAAAGGGAGGGGGTTATATCATTAACCCCAAGTTGCGCTTCGCTTACTGAGGGTTATGCATACCTGCCTGCGGCAGGCAGGTATAAATACATAACAATCAACTAAATGGTTAATTATTATCAAATTTATTAGGACGCTGAGTAATTACAAAAAAACTTTATTAACTTTACGCCAATATTTTAAGGAATATAAACCAAAGGAGTGGTTATTTGTAGGTGAAAATAGCAGGCAGTAAGCAGAAACATATATTACGAATAAGGGATTTGATCAAATCAAAAATCCAAAGGACAATTTAGAAATATAAATATTTTAACGAAATGATAGGTACCACAATAAAAATTTAGACGCCAAATTAAAGCTATTGGTATACAATTATTTAAATTATATATTAGGCTTAAATAAGGTAAATATAGTTGCCACGCTGTGGTAACAATACAAAATCGTGGTAACTACACAGATGTTAGGTGCCACTGTAAAAAAACGTAACAAACATTGATTTCTAAAACTAACGAAAAGAATTTACAGATGGAAAAGAAAATAACAATTCAAGAACTTCTTTTTAATCGAGGCTTGAAAAAAGAAGATAAAATTATCTTGGTCAGACATAAAGACAAAAGAGAAACGAAAGTTATAAGAGGTGTTTCATACAACAAATCTATTTATGACATTTATCGCGACCAACCAGAACTTTTTTTGGAATATCAAGCAGAACAATCTGATGATAAATTTAAAGGAGCACAATATATTGTTTCATTTCTTGGAGAGCAAGGAACTCTTTCGCGTTTTCTCGGTGTTTATAAGATTGAAACAACTGTCACAACTGACAGACATTCTCCATATTATTACAAAATGGCAGAGGTAGATGGATTTAGAAATCTAAAAGAAAGGGTAATTATTGATTGGGGAAAAGGAACTCAAGCTTGGTGTCAAGGAATATCTAACGAGAAAGAAATAATTGAAATTGCACCTGGTTTCGATAACGCTTTCCCTGGTTATCCAAATGTAATTTTGAAATTCTTTCAACTGAGAGATATTATAAACAATGCTTATCCAGAATGGAAACGAATGTTATCTGCCGTCAATTGTATTTATGCAATACTTGATAATAAAACCGGAAAGATTTATGTCGGTTCAACTTATAACAAGTTAGGTGTATGGGGAAGATGGTCTGTTTATGTAGACACAAAAGGACATGGGAATAATGTGTCACTAAAAAAGTTAGTAGAGTCCGATCCAAAATATGCAGACAATTTAACTTTTTCGATTTTACATATATTACCGATAAATATTTCGCCCGAGCAAGCAATAAAGGAAGAAACTCTATTTAAAAATAAATTAGGAGCAATCAGTTTTGGATTCTGTAATAATTAACATACATATGGAAAACCTCAGAAATAAATATTACGAATGGATTGTCAGTAAATCCTATTTTGACAGCTATTCTCACGAATTTAAAAGCAAAACAACCGAGGATAAATTACGGAATTTAGCTCTCTATTTAAATGACGGAGGAGATTTGCATTTCGCTATAAATTCATACAAATCAGACCGAAGTGAAAATACCTTGAGTAGTTTGACAAATACTATATTATTCTATATTGAATATATTAGAACAGGAGAAACTAATGACAAATTGAGTATGCTATTAGAAAAGTACCTTTCTGAATATCAACTTATAAGTTTGCTGGCAGCAGAATTAAAGGCACGTTTGGTATTAGAGTTTGAGAGCAGCGATGATTATTCCGTTATAAAAAAAATATACAAAATCGATATTGGAGGATATGTTATTGAAAAGTATTTAAACCAAGACCAATTGACAAAGAAAGAACAACTTATTTCAATTTTCAAAGGCGACTTGAGAAATGACTTCGACTTAGGCGATTTTAACGAGAATATACCTGATTAAAACTAAAAACAAACAGCGAGCAAATAGCACATAGGACTTCGTGTGGTCTGAGGTACGAAGACCCCCCGCCCTATCGGATATACTTTCTTTTAAATAAGCATAAAGTGGCGGTGGTCAGGTAGGATTTGTAATCCCAGCTTCTTGTATTATAATGACCTTCCTGCCGCAGGCAAGTTTATAATCCGCTCTAAATTCAAAAATAAATATTTATCTTTGCGTAGGAAATGAAATTGTAAGTATTTTGGATTGAAAATACTTACAGTACAGGATGTTGGGATTGCAATTATTCCCTTCGGTCATGACCGTTGGTTTCCAACGACGGTGCGCAAATTCCCATATCCGGCGTGACGGGGGTATATTTGCGTTTTCTAATGTATTTGTGCTCATCCTTTTTACACCTTATTCAGCATATGAAACGTAATTTTTATTTAATGTTGATGTTGCTTTTTTGCACTTACTTTCTGGCTTATATCCTTTTCATGGTAATTTTGCAACTATTTAAAGATGCCCCTATTGATTATGTAAGTATTCTTTTCAACGGATTGGGTGCTACAATAATCTTTGTACTGTTTTACGGGCTGTTTATGTACTTTGAAATGAAACCGAAAATTGATTTTCTGCATTCCGACACCGTAACTGTACCTCAGTTCGGCAGTAAAGCTCAAGTTGATTTTCAAATCCCGAATGAACAATTTTCTTTTCAGGAAGTAGTAGAAGTTATAAAATCAGGGCATAGAATTGATTTTCTGGACGAAAATAAAAAACTAATTAAGTTTCATTCGGCTTTTTCGCTTCAACAATGGCAAATGGGTAGCGTCATTTATGCTGATGCAGAAAATGAGCGTTTGGTGCTTGTTAGCTTCCCTTTTACTGGCGGTTTTTCGGCCAAAGGCAGTCGTAAATCTGCATTGCTCTGCGACCAACTGAAATCTGAAATAATGAGTTATTTGGGCAATAAAATTGCAAAATGAAATATTTTTGAACATTTTTATTTGAATTTCGTTTGATATTTACAAAAAAGCAGTAACTACTCAGCACCTTTTATTTTTATATTCTTTTAATTTTCAGTTCGACAAAGTCGAACTGAAAATTAAAAGGAGGGGGATTGTTTCATTAT
>DIFH01000005.1:0-40074 GCA_002427615.1 Paludibacter sp. UBA5753 | reverse complement strand
TAAATGGCTAATTATTATCAAATTTATTAGGGTGCTGAGTAGTTACAAAAAAACTTTATTAACTTTACGCCAATATTTTAAGGAATATAAACCAAAGGAGTGGTTATTTGTAGGTGAAAATAGCAGGCAGTAAGCAGAAACTTATATTACGAATAAGGGATTTGATCAAATCAAAAAGTCAAAATCAATCTGATTTGATTGATGTTCCACTATCTCATAAGCAATTTGGAGTTTAGTTTTAAAAGTTCTTTCGGATGCCGGTATACCTGCCTCATCGCATCTTTTTGAATCTGCACACCAGTCTTCAGGCAAAAATAAACGTGCATCGACCATCGAACTAAAGTCACCGTTATTTAATGCTGCAAATACGGCGACTTGAGAATTACTGAGTTTTCCTACATTGCCACAGTATTGATGACCTACACCCACACTCTTATTTCCTTTTTTTACCCAACCACTTTCGTCTATTATCAGTCCGGTCAATTTACCTTTTGGAAGCAAGAAATTCACTTCTTTTGCTACCTGATCTATTAGCTTTCTACCACTCCAGGTAGATTCTGTTATGAAATGATGCATTTGATAATAGCTCGAATCCATTGTTTCACTTAGCTTTTCAATATTCCTGTTTTCGCTCAACAACAAACCTTGAGCATAAATCTCTGCTTTTGCAAAGAAACGTTTCGTTTTATTTTTAGATATGTGCTGATAATCAGACAAATGCAAGCCTAACCGGCTTGCTATCCCGGTCAGTGTTTCTCCATATTTTTTACTTTTTAATAATTCGGTTAAATTCTCAATCGGGCGGTAAGCTTGTTTCTCCTATAACCGCAAACCTTGAATTTAACATAAATTTAATTAATGTTTTCATTGTAAACCTTCTCTGAATTATGCCTCTAAGATACTAAATATAACTGATATAGCAAAATATAATTGAATATTTTTTGATCAAAAAATGAGCTTTAATTGAAATAATCTAATCTGTCAAACCAGAATTAAAGTGATTCTAAGAATTTTGCTTCCCGTAAATCCTGAATAATTTTATTCATAAAATTATTGATACGTTCGTCCGGTTCCTTGTTTATCGTGTTTTCCTTGTACCATTTTACAATTTCCTTCGCACCCTGGCGGAATGAAATCTGCGGATTGAAATCGGGAACAAATTGGCGGATTTTTGTATTGTCGAAAATCAAGCTATGAGCCTTGTCGCCCAGTAAACTATCGCCAATGCGCTTGTCGTAACGGGCTATCAAGTAGGACGGAACATGCACCAAATGAGGAGTTACTTCTAATTCGGCAGCCAAAATCGTGAAAATGCCGTTCCACGTTAACCACTCGTCCGAAGTAATATGGAATGCTTCGTGGATGGCATCCTTGTTTCCCAGCAGTCCAACCAATCCTACTGCAAAATCTTTATGGTGTGTTAGCGTCCAAATGGAAGTTCCATCGCCATGCACCACTACGGGCAAGCCTTTCAGCATACGGTGCAATACCGTATATCCACCTTCGAGCGGAATCAGTGTTTTACTGTAGGTATGCGACGGACGAATGATGGTGTAAGGGAATCCGTTTCTTTTATACTCATACCTTAATAAATTTTCGCAGGAAATTTTATTTTGGGAATATTCCCAAATAGGATTTTCCAATGGCGTTTCTTCGGTTACCGGAAGCTTTTCGGGAGGAGTCTGGTATACCGATGCCGAACTGATAAATACAAACTGATCGGTTTTGCCGCTAAATAATTTGATATCATTCTGTATGTGTTCCGGTTCAAAAGCGATAAAATCGACTACGGCATCGAAGTGCAGCCCTTCAATCGCTTTTTTTGTTTCCTCAAAATTACGAATATCCGCAATGATGGTTTTAGCTCCTTCTACATTAAGGATACCGGCGCTTTTGCCTCGGTTCAAATGATATAAATCCATGCCCCGCTTGATGCTCAGTTCCGAACATGCCGAACTGATATTGCCCGTTCCGCCTATAAATAATACCTTCATACGTGAATAATTGTTTTTCAATATAAATTTATGTGTTGACTCTGCTTGATTGTTCAAAAGTAGATATATTTTTCTGATTATCAAAAGGTTTTTTTGTTCATGTGAAAGATTCGATATTCCTGTTTATCACAGGTGGGAAAAAGTTTCCGGTTGTCAGTTAACGTTTAGATTTCCGCAAAAAACACTCCGGTTTCTCCCTTCGGGAGGGGAAAACCGGAGCTTAAAGATATAATCTGAAATTACAGATTTCAGAAGAAAGGATCAGCCTTTTTTCTGTTTCTTTTCTCTCTTTTCCTCTTTTTTTTCTTTGGGAGTTTTAAGAGGTTCCTTTTTTGCGGTTTTTTTCGCATCCATTGATTTTGACATGATTTTTGTTTTTAAAATGGTTATTTTTATCTATTCAGGGATTTCTCCTTTGCAATAAGTTATGAATCATTATGATTGTTGTTTTTTTACATTTATAAGCTTCGGATTTTTTTTCTTTGCTATTTCGTATTAATATACATTAACTACTTGATTGGAACTCTCCCGCTTTTAGTGGCTATACAAAAAGCAAAACAGTGTTATCAGTTGAATTTCAATATATTAAAATAAATATATTATAATAAAACAGGATATATAGCTATACTCTAAACCCATTTCTTTAAACTTATCAAGAATAATAAAGACTAAATTATCGCCCAATACTGTTGTAGTATACCTGTTAATAAGACCTTATTGTATCATACTTTTCAAAACGCCACCTTATAGTAAAGTCTAAAAGTAAAATTAGCAAAGGCAACTATCTGTTGGTATGTTTTAAGGTACTCGTTTTCATTTAGTAGCCGAGTTTCAGACACATTCAATTCTTTAAAAACATGCCACCCGATATATCCCAGAATTTATCCAAAAATAAACTGAGCTTTTCGAGTACTGATTCTCTTTTCTTTGTGCGGTCGCCTGTTGGCGAAAACCTTGAAACAGGTGGCAGAACTTTGCTCAATGCTGTGCCTGTTGATTGTATATAACCGTCTCGAAAAGCATTTGTGATAAACTTGTATGTTTCTTCCTTATCCAAATTTTCATCGTTAATAATTTGGTTTAATTCTTCTACTTTCTTAGCATCAACAAACGAACGCCAATCATCATCCACATTGGTTGAAGGGGTCAACGAATCGATAAATTGTTCGATAAGCTCTTTTTTATTGCGGAGTTCCACACTGGAATCAATGGCTTTGCTGATACTGATAACAATTTCCTTGTCTTTTAAATGGCCTTCGTGGTATTTCTTAATGAGAGCGAGGATATAATCAATGTTGATTTCGACCTGTTTAATCAACTCCATTTCAAACACTATATCATCGTTCACATTTTCGTTGTCGCCCTTACTTTTGCCACGGAAATCGTTGTAAAGATTGATATATATGCTGTGATAATCCTGCACATCTCTTTCCGAGAGTATTTCATTGCCTGAAAATTCATCGAATGTGGAAAGTATGTTTTTTACTTTCAGAATGGAACTGTAAAGCTTGATAAAGTCTTTTTGGTTTTGTTCTCCCCTAACGTCATTCCACTGAATGGCAGAATCTCCTGTTTCAGGGGATTGCTGGTCAAGCCCGCAATGACTGTTTAATGGGAATTTTTCCTGTAAATCATGCACTAAATCTGCATAGCCGGGAATGTCTTCATCTCCTTTTTTGTAGCCGTTGTAATATTCATCGTACGTTTTGAGTAAAACCACTCCTCCGGCTTCTTTGTCGCCAAATAGTGCAATACTCTCGTTGGTGGCTTTTTCGAGGTTGCGGAAACAAACAATATTACCAAAGGTTTTAACCGTGTTCAGAATGCGGTTTGTGCGTGAATAGGCTTGCAAAAGTCCATGCAAACGAAGATTTTTATCCACCCAAAGTGTATTTAAAGTAGTGGCATCGAACCCTGTAAGGAACATGTTTACTACAATAAGCAAATCAATTTCACGGTCTTTTACCCGTTGCGATACATCTTTGTAGTAGTTTTGAAATTTATCGCTCGAAGTATCGTAATTGGTTTTAAACAGCCTGTTGTAGTCCTGTATGGCCGATTCAAGAAAATCTCGTGAGCTTTGGTCTAAAAGGCTGGTATCTTCGAGGTTTTCATCATCAATGATTCCGTTTTCAGGGTCTTCATTCACTCCAAAACTGTAAATGGTAGCTACTTTTAACTGTTTATCGCCTGGCAACCCCATCATTTGTTTTTGAAACTCGGTGTAATATTTTCTGGCTGCCTCAATAGACGAAACGGCAAAAATGGAATTAAAACCGGATAGTCGGCGGTCTTTTAATTGATAGAAGCTGTTTCGTTTTGTTTTCTGGTCGAAATGTTCACGGATATACTTCACAATATTGCTGATACGCTCCGGCGCTAATAATGCCCGTTCACGGTCAATATTCCATACTTTTTCGTCCTGTATATTTTCCTGTTCCTTCATTGTGCTGATATAGTCAATACGGAACGGTAATACATTTTTATCGGTAATGGCATCTACAATGGTATAGGTGTGTAATTTTGCACCGAATGCCTGTTCGGTAGTGCGTAAATCAGCACGGCTGTTACTGTTTGAATTAACGGCAAAAATCGGCGTACCTGTAAAGCCGAAAAGGTGATATTTCTTGAATGTTTTTGTAATGGCAGTGTGCATATCGCCAAACTGTGAGCGGTGGCACTCATCGAAAATTATAACGATATGCTGGTTGAACAGGTTTCTCGCTTCGCTCGAAATGACAGACTTGCCGGAAAGGGAGGGAGATTCCTCTCTCCACTGCGTTGCGTTTTTATCCTCATTGAGCCGCTCGTCATTCCGACCGTAGGGAGGAATCTTATTAGTTTCCTCGCTTTGCTCGGAATGACAGTCGTTTTTGGGTTGAGTTTCCTCACTTCGTTCGGAATGACGGTCGTTTTTGGGTTGAGTTTCCTCACTTTGCTCGGAATGACGGTCGTTTTTGGGTTGAGGTTCCTCGCTTTGCTCGGAATGACGGACATCGCAAACAAGGGAATAGGTGGGAATGCGGGCGGCGACGCCGCCCGCATTCCCACTTGCACATCCCGAAGCGTTGTCATTCCGACCAACGGGAGGAATCTCTTCATTTACCACACGCTCGTCATTCCGACTGAAAAGAGGAATCTTATTAGTTTCCTCACTTCGTTCGGAATGACAGTCGTTTTTGGGTTGTAAGGGGGAGGTAGTGGTGGCGACGGAGTCGCCACCACTACCTCCTCTAAAACTATGAAATTGTTCGTCATTCCGACCAACGGGAGGAATCTCTTCATTGACCATACGCTCGTCATTCCGACCAACGGGAGGAATCTCTACATTCAAGGTTCCGCCATTCCGAGCAGAGAGAGGAAACTTTTTTTGTTTCTTAATCAGTACCGAAAGCTTTTGTATCGTTGTAATAATAATTCGACAATTGGGGTCATCCAACTGTTTTTTTAGAATGGCAGTATTGGAATTACTATTTGCAGCCCCTTTCTCAAACTTATCGTATTCTTTCATGGTTTGATAGTCGAGGTCTTTCCGATCTACCACAAATAGTACTTTTTCAATAAATGGCAATTTGCTTGCCAGTTGAGCGGTTTTAAACGAAGTTAGTGTTTTACCGCTTCCCGTGGTATGCCAGATATAACCACCGCCATCAATAGTTCCATACGATTTGTAGTTATTGGAAATTGCTATTTTATTCAAAATACGCTCGGTAGCTACAATCTGGTAAGAACGCATTGCCAACAACAATTTGTCGGAAGTGAAAACGCAATATTTAGTAAGCAAATTGAGCAGGGTATGTTTGGCAAAGAAAGTACGGCCAAAGTCCATCAAATCGGTAATGGGGCGGTTGTTGGCATCAGCCCACCACGAAGTAAATTCAAAACTGTTGCTGGTGCGTTTGCCTTTCTTTACCGCTCCATCACCCAGTTCTCTGATATGCGTAAAGCGGGTGGTATTGCTATAATATTTGGTATAAGTGCCGTTTGAAATTACAAATAGCTGCACATACTCAAACAAACCGCAGCCAGCCCAAAACGATTCGCGGTTGTAGCGGTTTATCTGATTAAATGCCTCTTTAATGTCAACGCCCCGTTTTTTAAGCTCGATATGTACCAATGGCAAACCGTTTACCAATATGGTGACATCATACCTGTTAGTGTATAATGGTGAGTTGTTAGTGGTTAATTGGGTTTCATTATCTACTAACAGTTTATCACTTTCCACTGTATATTGGTTGATTACCTGAAGTTTGTTGTTATGAATGTTTTGTTTGTCTATCAAATAAATATTTTTTATTGTACCATCGTCACGGGTAAGCAGTTGGATATGGTCTTCCTGTATAATGGTTGTTTTTTCCTCAATGCCGTTGTTTTGGTTAGCAATTTTGCTTTTGAAGAATTGTTCCCATTCCGAATTGGTAAACTGGTAATTATTCAGTGCTTCTAATTGCAGGCGCAAGTTGGCAATCAACTCGTCTTCCGAAGTGATTGCCAAATATTCGTAAGCCTGTGTTTGAAGCTGCTCAATAAATGCTTTTTCGAGGTCTGCCTCACTCTGGAATGTAGTTTCCCTTCGGTAGAGCGGCTTATATTCTGCCACTACCGTACTTTCGGGGTTTTCGGCAATGAGGTTGTATTGTGTCATAATAATTCCTGTTTAACTTTAATTTTGGTAATGAAATCCATTTCATTACCAAAGGTTTCGTTTATGTATAGTGTGTTGTAAATCAATTTTATAACTCTTTTGTTATCGTAACTCATTCTGGTTGTTTTTCAGTGGTTTTACTCTGATAATGCTCTTTTGCAATGGCAATAGCCTTGTGTAATTTCTCACTTAATAGAGTTTTATCCGGTAGTTGTGTATAATATTGTGCTACTTTAATGCCCGATTCTTCGAGCATCAGGTATTCAATGTGTTCAGTGTTGCCTTCGCTGCAAAGGATTAAACCTATGGGCGATTCTTCTCCTTCTTTGCGTTCATTTTTGTTCAAATATCGTAAGTAAAGCAACATTTGTCCTTCGTGTTCGGGTTTGAATTTTCCCAACTTCAAGTCAATGGCGACCAAACGGCGTAACCCTCTGTGATAAAAAAGCAAGTCGATAAAATAATCTGTTGCATCAACAGTAATTCGTTTTTGACGGTCGAGAAAGGCAAAATCCGACCCCATTTCTTTGATAAAAGCCTGAATGTTGCTAAGTATTGCATTTTCCAAATCCTTTTCGGAATAAGTATCTGTCAAGCCAATTGCATCCAAAAAATAGCTGCTTCGGAAAACCACATCGGGTGTTAATGTATTGGTGTATTGTATTTGCTCCAATTCTTGTTTAATAAGCTCTTCGGGTTTTCGGCTTAGGGCAGTGCGTTCATAAAGCATGGCATCAATTTTCTCATCGAGTGTACGGGTGTCCCAATGCTCTAACCGGGTCATTTCCATATAAAACTGACGTTTGAGCGTATCATCGATAAACATCAGCGAACGAAGGTGTGTCCATGTCAATTGGGTACGCACTGCGTATACAATTTCATCTTCGGAAAAAGTATACGCGGCGCGTATACAATGCAGAAGTTTGCGGTCGCTCCATCCTTTACCAAACTGTTGGGTCAACTGTTCGGCGAGATTTTTTACAACTTGTTTGCCGTATTCGGCTCTTTGACTGTAAAGTACATCCTCCTTTATGCGCTTGCCTATTTGCCAGTGCATCATGCATATTTCGGCATTTATGTTGGTTGCCAAACGTTGACGGCTGCCCTCAATGATATGGCACACATCACTGTAAAGTTCTATTTCGCCGGAGCTGTTGACATTTTCCAATTCCATATATCCTAATTGTTTAACGGTTTAAAATCCAATAATTTTCCTCTGTAATAATTGTATTGTTTGCGGCGACCGTCTATCTCGGCAGGTAAACCCACCGAAATATCGTTTACCAAGCTATCGAATTTATCCAATATCCCTGTTATGCGGTCTTGTTCGGAAAGGGGAGGAATGGGGATTGGAATACTTTTTATTTGAGACAAATTTATCATATTGTACCCTGAAAGTTTGCTTGTTAGGAAATTATATGATTTGAGGATATAATAAAAGATATACTTATCAGAAAGTTTCTCTGTATCAATGGACTTTATACCTGCAATATTCTGATTAGTGGTTGCTTGAAAATTTAAAAAAGCAGCTTTAAAAATTGTAGCACCAACCATAGCCATTAGAACAGTACCTTTTTCTAAATATTTTGCACTTGAGTTGTTTAATCCTAATTCAGTAATATAAGTTTTAGAATTTGACAAATAACAGTCTTTACAAACTTCAGATTTTAACCAAGGAATAGTTCCATTCACCCAATATAATTTTTCATTTGTTGAAGGCGTGCCTCCAGAGGATATTTTACAAACTTCTCCCAGCGTTTTCCACTCCACTTCTGCACCATTCATTAACCACTTACCATTAACCTCTGTGGCACTAAGCAACTGGTTTCGGTAGTATTCATATTGTTTGCGACGCGCCTCCAGCTCCGCCTCCAGCTCCGCCTCCAGCTGAGTGAAACTATCGAGGATTTTTACTATCTCTTGTTGGATTGGCAGTGGGGGAATGGGAATGATTACTTTAGCAAACCGTTTTTTTGAAATATTGAATCTTGTTACACCGCTTGCAGTTTGCCCAATTTGCTTTCTTATACTATCATCACGGAATAGATATTTTAGGAAATCAGGCAAAAATAATTCTTTATCATGCAACCGGAAACCAAAGCAAAAACTATTTAGATACAAAGGTTCTGTAATTTTTTCGGTAAGAACTGACGACATACCACACTCATCAGGAGTTTCGGACGAACCAGTAAATAATACATCGCCATACTCAACCCTGTTTTGATTTTCTTTTTCGCCAATTTTGACAAAAATATCAATGTCCGTTTTTACTGCTATGTTTGAAAATACATTCATGTAGGTTATAAACTTTGCATTGCCATCTTGAAAGTCGTTTTTGTTTTTGCCAGTAAGCCCACCATAAAAATCACCAATTTTGCCTATTTCAGTGAACTCAACTCCCTCAGGGCAATACTGTTGTATCAGTTCTTCTATTTTATTCATGGTTGTTTTCTTTCGTTGTATTAGTTTCCTCGCTTTGCTCGGAATGACGGACATTTTTTGGCTGAGGTTTCTCGCTTTGCTCGGAATGACGGACATCGCAAACAAGGGAATAGGTGGGAATGCGGGCGGCGAAGCCGCCCGCATTCCCACTTGCACCTCCCGAAGCGTTGTCATTCCGACCAACGGGAGGAAACTCTTCTTTCACCATACGCTCGTCATTTCGACTGAAAAGAGGAATCTTATTAGTTTCCTCACTTCGTTTGGAATGACAGTCGTTTTTGGGTTGTAAGGGGGAGATAGTGGTGGCGACTCCGTCGCAACCACTACCTCCTCTAAAACTATGAAATTGTTCGTCATTCCGACCAACGGGAGGAATCTCTTCGTTGACCACACGCTCGTCATTCCGACCAACGGGAGGAATCTCTTCATTTACTACACGCTCGTCATTCCGACTGTAGGAAGAAACCTGTTCATTCTGTTGCAGTTCGTTAATTAAGTCATTAACTTGCTGTGAAAAGGGAATGGTTTCCCTTACAAACCCTTTTTCGGTTACAAGTACTTTCCATTCAGGATTCTTTTTATTTATCAAATCTTCTTTCTTTTGTCGATTCCATTTTTTAAGTTCTTTTTCTCTTTGTATCGCCAAATCAAAATAGGGAAACTCTTCGTAATAAATACAATGTTCGAGGTTGTATTTGTCAGTGAAAGAGTTTTTTATCAAATGATTTTTGTGTTCGTAAATTCTTCGGCACAAATCGTTTGTTACACCTATATATAAGGTTGTTTTATTCTTATTGGTCATTATGTACACAAAACCTATTTTATTCATGGTTGTTTCCTTTCTTGTCAATCTTTTTCTGTAAGGCTTTAATGTTTTCCAAGTAGGCTTTTTCGACTGGTGAAAGCGTTTTAACCTGGTATTTTTTAAATTCGGCTTTGGCTTTTTCCAAAGCTGCTTTATGGCTTATCGCTCCAGCGTTTTGCAATATTTTTTCACCTGTTGCCGAAAGAATACTATCTAACTGTTTTATGTAATCACTCATATACATGGGCTTACGTTTCATTGCCTGTATTTCGGCAAAGTCGAAATATCCTGATACCAAATTGTTGAGGATTTTCAGTTCCTCAGCATTCAGATAATTTTTGGCAACAGTAATATCTTTTGAAGAAGGTTGTTCGCCCGTAAAAACAGTCAGACCCATAAACGGTTTGTTGCTATCGGCACGCTGGTAAATAACTTCGGCTGCGGTATGTCTATGAGCAGCATAATGCAGTTTGTTTTGTACAATTTTAAAAAATTCAACCGATTCGGGTGTATTGGGGTCGTAATCTACGCTGGTAGCATACAAATCGAGTACCTGACGATATAAAACCTTTTCGGACGAACGAATATCGCGGATACGATTGAGCAACTCGTACCAGTAACCTCCTCCGCCCATTTGTTTCAGGCGTTCATCGTCCATCGTAAACCCTTTTACTATGTATTCTTTTAAGCGTTCTGTAGCCCAGATACGAAACTTGGTAGCAATATGCGATTTGATACGGTACCCAACTGATATTATGGCATCAAGGTTGTAAAATTTTTGTTTTCGTTCAATCTTTCTGGAACCTTCGTTTTGAACTTGTAAGAAATCCTTACAAGTTGCCTCCTCCTTTAATTCACCTTCATCAAAAATATTTTTCAGGTGAATGGTAATGTTTTGTGGTGTTGTCTGAAACAACTTTGCCATCATTTTTTGGGTTAGCCAAACATTTTCATTTTCGAGGCGGACTTCAATTTTAGTTGTTCCGTCTTCTGCTTGATAAAGGATTATTTCTCCTTTTTGTTCTTCTTTCATATTGTACCTCCTTCCAGGTCTGCTACAATTGCATCAATAGCCGTGCGAAGCTTATTTTGGCGTATTACAATTTCGGCAATTTGGGCGTTGAGTTTTTCAATATCCACTTCTTCCGTAGTATTTTCCTGCTCCACATAACTACTCACAGCAATATTATAGTCGTTTTCGGCTATATCAATGTTGGGTACCAGTCGGGCAAAATGTTCCATGTCTTTACGTTCCACAAAGGCATTGAGTATCTTTTTGCGGTTGGCTTCGCTCAGTTTATTTTTGTTGCCGCCACGAACAAATTCGGCTGAGGCATCAATAAACAGGGTAGCATTGTCCTTTTTGCTCTTTTTAAGCACCACAACGCAGGTGGCGATAGTAGTTCCAAAAAACAAATCGGGAGGTAACTGGATTACAGTATCAACATAGTTGTTATCAATCAAATATTTACGTATTTTCTGTTCTGCACCGCTGCGATATAGCACGCCCGGAAACTCAACAATGGCTGCCGTGCCGGAAGTAGAGAGCCACGAAAGTATGTGCATGGTAAATGCGAGGTCGGCTTTACTCTTTGGAGCCAGCACTCCTGCAGGCGAAAAACGAGGGTCGTTAATCAAAAGCGGATTGGCATCACCTTCCCATTTTATAGAATAAGGAGGATTTGAAACAATACAATCGAAAGGTTCATCGTCCCAATGTTTGGGGTCGGTAAGCGTGTTGCCGTGGGCAATATCAAACTTTTCGTAATTAATATCGTGCAAGAACATGTTGATACGGCAAAGGTTGTAGGTGGTAATATTGATTTCCTGACCATAAAAGCCCTGCCGAACATTCTCTTTACCTAATACTTTTGCAAATTTCAACAACATTGAACCAGAACCACAGGCAGGGTCGTAAACTTTAT
Organism: Paludibacter sp. UBA5753; assembly: GCA_002427615.1. Classification (GTDB taxonomy): domain Bacteria; phylum Bacteroidota; class Bacteroidia; order Bacteroidales; family Paludibacteraceae; genus Paludibacter. The sequence continues at coordinate 28,263 of DIFH01000005.1, read as the reverse complement.
TTACCTGTTTTTTACCTACAACCGTAATTTCGGCAAGCAATTCGGAAACTTCTTGAGGGGTAAAAAATTCACCTCCTGATTTACCTGCATTACTGGCGTACATGGTCATTAAAAACTCGTAAGCATCGCCAAAAGTATCAATTTTATTGTCCTGATAATCACCAAAATTTAAGCTGCCAATTGCTTCGATAACTTTCACTAACAATTCATTCCGTTTTTGTACTGTAGGCCCCAGTTTATTACTGTTTACATCAATATCATCAAACAAGCCCCGCAAATCATTTTCGCTGTCGGTGCCTTTGGCTGAGTTTTCGATATTCTTGAAAACATTGCTCAATGTTTCATTGAGATTGGCATCATTCCTGGCTTTGTTCCGTACATTCACAAATAGCTCCGAAGGCAAAATATAAAAGCCTTTTTCTTTTAAGGTGTCGGCTCTACCAAATTCAGCATCTTTATCGGAAATCTTGGCATAATCGAAATTTGTGTTGCCCGTACGCTGTTCTTCTTTGTTGAGATATAAGGTAAGATTCTCGGAAATAAACCGGTAGAACAACATGCCCAGCACATAAGATTTAAAATCCCAACCATCCACACTGCCGCGTAAATCGTTTGCTATTTGCCATATTGTTCGGTGAAGTTCGTCGCGTTCTTGTTCTTTTGTCATTATATATTGAATGTTTTATTTGGATTGAAATGAATGTTCTTAGATTTTTTGACTTACGGTCATTAAGTTACGTTTCATCGTTTTACCTTAGCATCGTTTGCCTTAGCTTCCTTTTTAATCCATTTTGCGACAACATCTATTGTCTCATTTATGGGTTTATATTTATCCTCAATTCGGTCAATCTGGACAATTATTGGCATTTCTGCTAATTGTCCAGCAATAACACATACACCAGTAGAAAGAATTGGCAACGATTCAACAGATATTTTGTCAAGATATGAAATTGCATTGTTAACCTTTTCAATATCATTTTCATTTACAAGTCTGTGAATAAAATAATTATGAAGTTGTGATATGATTGTTGAAGAAATATCCGACGGCCTTTGGCTTGCAATAGTCATAAAAACACCAAATTTTCGACCTTCTTTGATTATCTCTTCAAAAACCTCTAAACGATAATCTTTCCATGTCTCACTTTCTCTATTTGATTGATGGGAAAGAATATTGTGTGCTTCATCAACAATGATATTCAGATATGATAGATCCTCTTCCTTTTTTGCTTTATGTTCGGTATATAATTTGTGAGCCAAAAGCATTGGAATCATTTTCTTAGATTCAAGATTTACATTGCTAAGATTCACAACGACTATATTGTTATCATTCCAGAAATCTTTATTCTGTACTGAAAAGTCAAAGAGTTTCTCAATATCGGCTTCAATACTTTTTAATTTATTTATTGCGGGGGCAATATGCTCATTCATAGCTCTGTTTCCCAAAACATCATAAATAAGTTGTAAATACATGATTTTGATAAACTTATCTATAAAGTTGTCGGAAAAACTAAAATCATCTACATGTCGGTATAACTCGGTATGTTTTGCAAGCTCTGGATTTGCAGATATATTGTTAACGAATGGCTGTTCTTCGCTTTTGATATAATAATATTTGTTTGAATTATGAAAGTCTATATCTTTGGTCACACTTTCATCAATACCATATATGTCAAATTTTTTAGGCAAAACCTGTTCAACATAATCAATTAATAATTTGGATTTGTCTTTGTCAGACATACAAAGTATCTCCTTTACTTGCTGTCTTAATATATTCTTAAAGTGATTTTCTTCTTCTTGCTTATTAGTTTTATTTTTTTGAATATTTTGAATTAATTCAATACTCCGCTTTATAAAAGGCCTTTGCGTTTTTTCAGTCGCATTGGCAAAGATGCAAAGTAAATCAAGATTAAGAAGGTCTTCATTAGATAATGGCAATGTGTCCTTTTTTGTCCGTGTTGATAGATTGTAAACTTTTTTATTTGAGACAATGGCATTTTTGCCTGCATACTCCCCATTAAAATCAAAGAATAAGAACTTGGCATTTGCTTTGAAATTATCGCTATCCTCATAATTTAAAAATAACTGTCGATACAGCTTTGATAATGTATAAGATTTACCACTTCCCGTATTTCCAAAAATACCGATATGACTTGAGAATAACGCATTAACACCTAACTTAATTGGTACAAAAGAATCAGAAGCCAAGGTTCCTATCTGTAATGGTATATCGCTATCATCGCTAACAAAACGGTGTATCTGTTCAAATTCTTCGTTGGTAAGTAAAAAGCATTCATTATCAATCAACGGTAACTCCTTTATCCCTCTGCAATATTTATTGTTCTCTAAATATCCTAAAAGTTTAACTTTTAGCTCCCGGTTTATCCGTTCTTCTTGTGTAGAATATTTAGATTCTGGATTTTCCTTGCTTGGAACGATAAGCTCAGTCTCAACCTTTCCAATAATTGGGATAAACCCTTTTATTATTTTAATATAACTCCCAACCGACACATTTTTCACAAGTTCGCCCTTGAAAATGAGGTGAGAAGAATTTTTAAGTTTATCAACTTTTACTCTTACTTCTCGCCCATCGACGGAGCAAACAATCCCGATTTTGAATACAGATTGATATATGATTATGTCAGAATTATTTGCCATAATTTATTGGAATTCCGCTGTTTATGAGTTCAAATACCAGATTTATAGTTGTCAAATCAAATTTTGCGATCTTGCTAATCTTATCTTTTTTGGTTTCATCCTCTTTGTTTGCCTCTTTGAATTTTGTTGGTGTGATAATGAAAATATTATTGTTTGGAGTTGGTTTTAGGATTTTATTATACTTTGCTTCTTGGTCATCATCAAATGCAAATATTACTACCAATAAGGTTGGGTTTGTATTTGCCGCTCTTAGTGTGATTTTCGCAATGTGTTCATCTGCAAAAGAAAAGCCCATTACAAAAAGTATTGAATTTTCTTTTTCTAACGAATTGGAATACATTCTCATCAATTCATAAAAATGTAGTTCTATTACGGATTCTATAAATTTCTGTTTAGTGGGATTAACAATAGTTAGTTTATCATACGCCTCAAATAGATTTTTGTATAATTCATTAAAATTCAATTTACTATTACATTCTATTAATTTAGCCGCTTCATCTTGAATTTCAGAAATTTTTTTAATTGCTCCTTCCTCTTCTTCATCCCTTTTTGTACAATCGACGAAAAACTCAGGATCAGTGTCTTGTAATTCGATATTTATCTTATTTACTGTCTCCAGAGTGTAATCATTTGAGATAATATCTCCGTCCGTACTCCAATTTATTGAACCGTGCATTTTCAATAAATTGAAGACGGGTATTTCTGAAACATTTTGAAAATGCAAACTTGTTTTGCTGTATGATTTTTGAAAATTTCCTTCATCAAATACCTGATTTATACTGCCCTTAAAGCCGTCATTAAATTCTATTTGTACTTTCTCAGACGCATTTTCTACCAAAGTATCAATGTTAGTAGTATAAATATTGACTTGCTTGGTCAATAAGCGATTAGCCCTCTTATTAATAATATCATTCCATACAATCAAAAAACTTTTATAACCGTTAATAACGGTATCATAGTCTTCGGCAATTGTTATTGTATGATTTGGCAGGATCACTTTTGTGAAATATTCTTTATAGATAGACGCTTTTACAACTTGTCTTAATTCATCGGAAATAGAATTATTATTTGCAAGTTCAGTAAGCCATGTTTCAATATCTCCAAGTGTGGAAAGATACGGTTTTGAAAGTCCAGAACCAAATAGAAAATTTATATTGGCAGACTGAATAAATGTTTTTAATTTAGCTATTTCCATATCACATATGATTTAAATTTTCTTTTGCAAAATCCAACACTTTACCAGCCAATTCTTTCTCGCCATCCAACACTTCCATAACCTTATCAGCCAACCAAAGGGTAAGCAATTCGTTTTCGGCGGTGGAGAGCAGTTGAGCAAGAGCAACAACCTGCTTTCGTTTCGCCGGACGCTCGCCCCGTTCAATTTTACTGTACATTGGCGTGTCGATTTACAGCGCTGAGGCTAACTGTCGTTGTAACAATTGTTTTTCTTCCCTCAACTGTCGAATTTTATCGGCAAATAAATTGGTCTTGTTTTCGTTTACATGACTTTTTGCTTTTGAATTGTCAGAAATTGAACAAAGATAAATAAATAAATTTTAGCAACCAGCGAAAAAAAGAAGAAATACCATTCTCTCGAAATGCCAAATAAAACTAAAGATTCAGCAATGGAAATATAAGTAAAAGTAAGGGCGGTGTGGATATGTAGCAAATATAAAAAAATAATCGAATATATCAATAAGTAAGCATAAATAATGAAATAAAAAGCCGCTGTAAACAATTAGTTTACAGCGGTTTGAGTATAGATATTAATCCTTGTTTTTGGCTTTTACTTTACTTCTTCTAATGTAATAGATAATGATATTCAATAATATACAAGAATATGATACAAATATGAAACAAATAAAAAATCAATATAAATAAAATTCAAATTACTGATATTATGTTGTTTAAGTGTTATTTGATAGATAAAAATAAATATCATAAATCTGGCACAAATTTACATCATTTTCTTGTTTTTTGTACTATGAACACCAAATCCCGTACTTTCGGGCGGGATTCAATGGGGCGGTAAAGCGTATCGGGTTTATTTCAACTTCCACACGAAATAAATACAGGTTAACAACAAAACAAAGAGTGCAAGGCGGCCGCACCAGATTTGGAAATTCTGCCAACTTGTAAGAGGTGCTTTTACCTGTTTGATCGCTTCCACCGGACAGGAAACCCGAATCGTGTCATTGATAAAGATTGAATCTTTGACTATGCGATTTTTGTATAGATACTTGTATCGCTCCAGGATCAAGGTATCGCCTTTATCTTTGACAAAAACAGAATCGTAATGGAAAATTGAATCTTTGACGAAATTATCCCGGTACTCTATTTTTGTTGTTTCTACCGGAATATATTTGACCGATTTGCAGGAATACAACATCGTTGCTATTGCTGCGAAAAAAAGTATCTTTTTCATTGGATTTTAATTTTAGTTTGTAGATTGAATCCTGCCTGTACTGCAGAAATATCAGCGTTTTGTCCGTTTTCGACGAAACTCATTGCCGCCACAATCATAATGTATTCAGAACCATTTCGGGCGGTTAGTTCCTTGTTTCGTGAAACACCTGACCACTTTTCGACTTTGTCAATGTAGCTTTCCGTATCATTTTCGGCAGGTGGTGCCCATTTAGTTATTATCTTTTCGATTGTGTTTAATCCGCGCGAAAGATATGTCCCGAGGATTACAAAGGCGGCTCGGTAGCCGTAAGGCAGTGACGAGAAAGTTTTGAAACTTTTGTCATTGCCGTTGATTTCACCCTGAAAAACATCTTCATTGTGGCGAATATTCAACGGGTTGTTGTTGCGTAATCCTCTTGATTTCATTTTTTATCCTCCTGCTTTTTTGAGTTTAGGAATGAAATGAGGGCTTGTATATCCTCCTTGTTTTCAAAGAGATTCAGCAACACCTTTTGAATATCTTCAACACTTTTGTTTTCCTGCCTGAGTTTTTCAAATACAGATTTTACCTCAACTAAGACAATTCCAATCGCACCGATAACAGTAAAATAGGGCATATCAAACACAACGCTTGCCACTATGTCGGCAATGGAAAGCATGATCATTAAGCCAAAGTAACTTGTCAGTTTGGTTATGGTGCGGCGGTAGCCGAAACTGGTACGGATAATTTTAAGGTGTTTTGCACGCCTTACACCGAAAAACAGGTCAATGATTACGGACAGAAAAACACAGGCATATAGCAGGGCAAGAACGGTCAGGAACTCATTTACACGAGTCCAGTCATGGTTCATTATCGAGGGAATAAAAAGTAGTTTCATTTTGTTTTGATTTTTAAGATAGTTTATTCAAAAAATCCCGCTCTTTCGGGCGGGATTTGTCTGCAAGAAAACAGATAATTGCCTACGCTTAGACAACTTTAACAGAACCCAAATAAACGCTGTTAGCAACGTCTTTGCCATCTTCGGTAATAAAGCCCAGGAATACTTCCACATCCTCTCCCAACCAATCAGCAGGAACTGCAATTTCGTGGGCACCGGTTGATCTTTGGCTACCGGCAGTTTCATAAACTGCTTCAGCTCTTACCGGATTCAACACCACTACTAACGCTTTGTCGGTTGCCAATGCTGAACCCGATCCTGAATTGTCAGTCCAAGTCAAGCCAATGGAGCCACCGGTGGCGACGGCTTGCGCTTCGGAAGCAACGGTAAGGTTACCACGAGAAACCAACACTTTTGACAGGTCAACGCTGAAATCGGGGAAAATTCCCGTGATTGCGTTGTTCAAAATGTACGACATGGCAGCATTGAACGCTGTTTGTTTGGTCGCGAAACGTTTGTAACCTACACGGATAAAGCCTGTCATTGGCTTTAAGATACCTAACGCTAAAGCGAATTTACTGCGCTGAGCTACTTGTCCGTCAGTGCGGGGATTGCTTACAGAAGTGGCTTTTGCACGCATATAGCTAATGCCTTTCCAACTTCCACCGACTACGTTTCCTACTTTACCGGAGAAATTGCCTAAAATTCCTAAATTAATCTTTCCCATACCTTTAAAAAATTAAATGATTTATAAATAAGTTTACTTGGACTTGGTGCGGCTCAAATATAGACTTTCCCTTATCCAAAAACAAAGATATATCGTTATTATATGGCTGATAAAGAATTAGTTTTGTTTGCTGTCCATTGCGTTCTTTTGCTTTTTATCCCCTTGTATTTTGAAGGATTGGCAAGGGATTGGCAAGGGATTGACCATAGTTATGACATTTGCCTAAAACAAAGAATTTAAATTTATTTGAGCTGTCTTTCTGGTTTGGATCTTGACAGCCTACGCGGTGAGTATTAATGTTTATATTAACCTGTAAATGTTTCATTTCCATGAAATTTAATTTGAGCAGACTACCCTTCACAAATAATTTTCACCCCTGAAAAGAGAAAGAAGAACATGAAAAAAATGAAATGATAGCTATCTAATAAGGGCAGCCGGATTGGTCTGTCAAGGTTTTTGGGAAAAATTTCCATTCTGGACATTATCGGCTACCCTCGGCATAGTCAAACAAGTTTGCCTCTGCACTCACTTGCACGATAAGTCTACCCGAAGCGAAGCGAGGTGTGGAGATTTTTGCCAAAACCCGAAGGGCTTGACCTTTACTGACCAAAGGGTGGATTGGCGCGGGCTGCCCTATCTTTGCTATCGTTTTTATTTTTTGTCGGTGAATATTATACTTTTTCCGTATTCCCGCAGGATTTTTCTATTTAAGGGGTAAACTCGTCGCAGAAATGAATATATACCTTTGAAAATGCGTTGTAAAAGGGCTTGGGGAAAACGGAATGTATGGAGCTTGCGAAATGGAAATGAGTATTTCCCGAAGCCGCTGGGTGCTGAGGTGAATGCATAAAATGAAGGCGAATTGGAGTGTAGGGAATCGAAGTGAATTAGTTTTGCGAAATGAACGAAGTACACGGAACGAAATGTAGCCGGAATGTATGCACTTACCGCAAGCACAGGGCAATAAAACACGTAATATATTTATTTTCTGCACAACTAATGGGTGGTGGGGAATTATTGTGGTACCAAATGTTGGAAAACAGGAAATAACTTTTGCGCCTTTTATCTTGCAAACTCTAAGGAACAGTTTCTGCAAAGTTATTCTTGTTTTTCAACATTATCAAACTCTATCACAAAGCATTTTTGTATGGAATGGGGTACAACGAAAACCCCTGGAATACAAAAATGTTTTGTGTCCGCTGTCCCCATTTGAAAACCTTTTATAATTTTCATTGCTGCCTAAAAATAAACCTTCAATGAAAATTATAAGTGGTTTTCGGGGCATTATTCCCGGATTGGCGATAGCCTGAACACTCACCGATTAGGTGTAATAAACTTACCGCTCTGCCTGAAAGGCGCTTAATCTCTAATGGGGTGGACTCGCCGCAGGAAAAAAAAATAGACACCTCACCCTTGACCGCTCTCCTTTTGGAGAGGGGAAAAAGAGCGTTGGAAAAGGGCTTGGGTGGATTAGGCTTGAAATGAAACATCCGACAATAAAAAATAAAATAAATACAGGGATGTTGGATGGAAAGGCTAAGCCACCTATGCTGTGCGGTGCTGAGGTGGGTGAATACAGTTTATAGTTAATAGTTTATAATTTATAGTGAAGAAAATAAAATCAAATGGGGAATGGAAAGAAAATTCACCTACCGCAAGCACAGGAAATAAAACACTTTCTATTTTTTTGATACTGCAACCGTTGAAAGGGCGGAGGGGAATTCTTGTGGTCTTCGGGCAGCGGAGCGGGATGAGGGTTGATTTTGTGCGGCTATTATACATAATTAGGTTATAAGCTTTTTTCAGGGTATTTTCCCCGAAACGTAGTGGAGTACGAAGTATGAAAAAACGATTATAACTTCATGTTATGTATAATAGCTTTGAGTTGTTTTTTTTCTGGCGCAAGTGCAGCACGGTGGTGGCGGTCCCGCTTTAGACCGGGATAAATCTCCGTGCAAACGTCTTTTTTGCCTTTTGCAAAAATTACTTCGTGATATTTTGCAACGCTCGGCATAGCTTGAACGAGTTCAGCTCTGCACTCACTTATGCAAAAAGTGTGACAGAAAAAAACAACAGCAGGGTGCATTGTGCGGAAGCCGCCAAAAAGACCATGCAAGCCCAGAGGAACGAGGGGCGGGGATTTTTGGCGACTGGGGAAAAGCCTGCGGAGCTGCCCGTAATTGACTTACAGGTGAAACCTGACCGTTTACAGTTAACCATGCTGCTCATTAAATATTTTATAGAGTGTCTGAAAGGAAACTCCTAATCATCAAATAATCAATTTGATATACAAAGTAGAACATTTTGGATTCGATATTTTGGGGCAAGATTCAACAAATTTTCATCCATGAGAAAAAGATTCGAACAACAATTATAGTTAGGTCAGTTGCCCGTAGTAACTGGTTCGATGTGATTGGAGAACTAACAATTGCAGATGCAATTCTGGATAGATTACTACATGCTTCGTATAGAGTTGAATTAAATGGTGAAAGTCTAAGAAAAAAAACGGTAATTTTGTCAGTCGATTGTGTTTTTTGATTCAAAACCTAAGGGATGGTCAGTATCACCGGAATTTAATAAAAAAAGTGGTCAGTATCGCCGGAATATACAAACGCAAAGTAACCGATTTTTCAAATCCCTGTCAATACCCCCCTGTGTACTACAAATGAATTTTCAACATATGCTTATTCTGACTTTTAGCACTTTACATAATATCTCCTCCTCGAAAATAACCTGAACTGTTAAATACGAGCTGATTTTACCATATTTTTAACTGTACTTTAACACAACGGGATGAGAAAGCTGCAAATTGGGTTAAAATCACTCAATCCTGTAACCTCGTGACGAATTGAACACCAGGAAAGACTACCAACGGCTAAAGGATAAATCTCATAAAGTGTTTGTTTTTCCAGTGACAATCCATTGCCTTCGCCACAGATTAAATAAACTTTCCCATATAGTGTTTAATCGTTATGATTTACTGAATTTCGGAGTGGACTCAATCCTTAAACATTAACAAGATTCAATGTCGCTTTGGCACTAAATAATTGCGGGGAAAAACGATTGTTATAGGCAATCAAAATAAAGTTTAAAAATTTAAGACTGAATCGTAACAAATAATTTGTAAAAAATACAATGCATTGACAAATAGGAATAAAATGGATTCGGTTCACACTCTATCCAATTTCAGCCAAGAAAAAGTATTAGCCAAAAAGGAACAATATTAAAAAAACTTATCAAAATTACAATTTCGTAGAGCTTCATTGATTTTTCCCAGTTATCTTTATGTCATTCATCTATTTTTTAAATGTCCATTCATTCAAATCATATTTGTTTACTTTTATCTGTTGAATGGACTTTATTTCATTTTCAGACAAATCTGTAATGCCCTTAAGATCAAAAATAAACTGTAATTTTGAACTTATCAATCTAAAGAATATTTCTGCAGACGTGGTTAATTGTCCATGTTCTTTTAAATAAATCCTGATGTTTTTTACTTTACTTTGAACTGAATTTATTGCTTTGACATTATGATCTTTATTTTTAGAGTTCAATGCATTTTCAAGCATATGAAGATTGGAATCGTATAATAACGTGCCATGGTGAAGTTCCCTGGCGTTACCGATATGAGAAGCAGTTCCTGATATTTTATATTGTCCCTGAATCCATAAATCTTTACGTTTCCCTATTTCCACAGATATACCTAACCCAATCAATACATCAACAATCGGTTTTAGAAAATCGTCATTGAGTGGGGATTTATGTTCTTTTTTGTTGGAGATAAAGCGGTAGTTGAGATTCCCAAAATCGTGAAACACGGCTACCCTACCTGACATTCGTCGTACAATTAGAATGTCGTTATTTCTGCAAAATTTCAAATCCACCTCATTCTTAATGGCTTGATTGCAACCAATAATCACACTTGGTTCATTCACATATAAAAACAATAAATCATTCTTCCATTCTGAGAAAAAGTATTCCTCGGCTGCCAGATTAAAGGTTGGAGAATGGGATGCTGAATGGATTATAGTCATTTGAGGTTGAAAGAGGTAGATTCGTTGTGAACGACGTCTCTACCTCTTTATTGGATTATTATTTTACATTAAAAGCCACCCTAAGTTCATCAATTTCCTTATCACCCATTGGCTGAAGCGGTCCGATTGATGAAGCCATCACTAATGAATTTGCTGAGAACTCGGCTACTTCAAGGTAATCGAATGTATTGAGCAACTTGTTTCCGGTTACAATAACGCAGTCGTTTTCAACGATTACCACTCGGTTTTTGGCAAACATTTCTGCAATAACATCGGTATCGTTATACAAACTTTCGAAAGGAATGGAAGGTACATCTTGAAGGAATATCCAGCTTTCAGGAATGGTACGCACATCAAATTTCTGATGACTAACCGCATGTGCCATTAAGTTGGTTGGTTGCGTTGTAATAATAGAATTGATATGCGGATAAAGTTGGTAAATACGATGATGCAGAGCTACCGAACGACTTGGTTCTTTGCCTGCTTCCGCCATTCCATTTCTTACCTGTACAATATTTTTTGGCAAAATATCCCAACGAGCTACATCGCGCGGGGTAATCAAGAAATCATTGTCCTTCCAACGAACCGAAACCGTTCCATAAGTGGAGATCATTAGTCCCTGATCGCAAGCGCGTCGAATGATATTGACCATATCAGTACGAATTTCCCGTTCATCGGACGGATATTCTACGTCCATAAATGGGGTGATATTTTTTGGAAAATGATTTACATATTTTGATATCTGTTCATCTGTCAAGGTATTAATTTGACCTATACGACCAGCATTCACAATCGTTCGACAACAAAATTCAAGTGTTTCAAAACGTTGATAAGCATCCATCATGTCTGACCCACCGAGTACTACTCCATGGTTTTCCATAATAACCGCTTTGAACTTTTTGTTTTTAAACTCATTGGCAATTTTCTTGCCTAACTCTTCACTTCCCGGACAACCATAAGGTGCAAAACCAATTTCACCACAAATTTTACGAGCCTGCGGAACAATGCTTGTATCAGGAACAACCCGTGCAATACTAAAAGCAACCAATCCAGGTGGGTGAGCGTGAATGATGGCTTTTAATTCAGGACGGGTTTCGTAAATAGCCTTGTGAAATGGATACTCAGACGATGGTTTATGTAAACCAACAACTGTTCCGTCTTTTTTTACACACACAACATCCTTCACCGTCAATGATCCTTTATCAACTGCTGAAGGTGTTATCCAAATATCACCGTTTCCATCTTTAATGGAAATGTTTCCACCTGAAGTAGTTGTCATACCACTCCGATAAATACGTCCGATAATCACATTAATCTGTTCTTTCGGATGCATTAAATTAACATCTAACTGTTTCATCTTAAAGCCCCTCCAAACCTCCCCGAAGGGGAGGCTTACAGCGGGGTTGCTGTTTTTTTTTAATATCGATTAAAATTCTAATAATTCTTTAAGTCCCTCTTCAGGGAACCGATATCTATCAGTTTTAGAGGGCTGTCTTTTTTTATAAATTATCGGCATTGGAAAGCAAATAGCTTTCTGCTTCGACGCTCCAAAGTCCGTTATTTTTATTGCAAATTGCTGCCAGTTGTTTGTAAACCGGATTTGTTGCTCCCAGTTCTGCAAAATCGGCAATCGGCGTCAGCGGCATTTCAATATGCGTATATATCAGTTTCTTTCCTCCCGGGATTTCGGGTAAATGATTGGTTGCTTCAATCACGGCATTCAACCCGCCGATATGGGTAACCAGGCCTGCGGGATCGAGTCCATTAGCCATAATTTTCAATGCTTCAATCATATCGTCGTTATTTCCTCCACTGGTTCCTGCCACGTGCGTATAACTGTAATGAACATTGTAGAAATTGAACATGGCACTAAATTTAGGATCGCTGGGACCAGCAAAGAAGTTCAGACAACCATCGAATGCCAGAATAGCGTCAGCCTGTTCAACCACCGTTTTAACGGGAGCAAACACGAATACATCATTAAAACCGATACCACTCGTTATGGCTTTCAGCTCTTCGATGGGATTTTGCATCGTGGCGGTATTAACATAAAGTAATTCGATACCTCTGGAAGCTGCGTATTCAATGGTATACAGAGAAGCTGCACGGTCGAGGCGGGTTTGATCCACATCGGTCACCACACACAATGATGGACGACGGTCTTCGCGATGCAATACGTAATTAATAGCCGCCAGTCCCATAGGACCGACACCGGCAAGGATGGCCATTTTACCACGGTCAACGATTTCCATTTTATGCATGTAACTTCCTGGTGTGATATGATAATTTGCATGCATGGCACCAATCACACAGGATAACGGTTCGGCAAGCGAAGCCGGATAAAATCCTTCGCCGTGATAAGCCAGGAGGCAATTGCGCTCCATTACTTCATTCGGGATAATCACGTAAGTAGCATCCCCACCGATAAACTGATAGCTATAGCCTGGCGCACTCAGAATTCCCACTGGCCCATTTTCGTAATTCAACGCAGGTTGAATGGAAAATTTATCTCCGGCTTTAAACTGTTTTGCCCATTTTGAACCGACTTCCACCAACTCACCGGCAAATTCATGCCCGATGATAATGGGATTTTCAGCCACATCATTCGGAACACGTTTGTGATCGGTTCCCTGTGAGGAAGCTTTGTAGGACGACATGCACAAAGAGTCGGAAACTACTTTGGCTAATATCTCATTGTCTTTAATCTTCGGCAACTCGAACTCTTCCATACGAAGGTCTTTTTTGCCATATAAACGGATAGCTTTTGTTTTCATGTTTAATAGATTTTTAGAATAAAGAGCAAAGAACAAAGAATAAAAAGCAAAGACAAATACTTTCGTCTTTGAATAAATAGTTTATTCTAGTTTGTTTTTAAATACAGTTATCATTTTTTGAAGTTTAATGATTTCATTCTGAATATCTTCAAAAATCATTGAATCAATGTATTTTAAATTTAATGTGATTATTAATTCGGTTTCTAACTCGAGCGAAGACCCAATAGATATTTCCAAAAAACGTGCAAAATCTTTATTACTTGTTTTTGCAGAACCTTCAGCAATATTTGTTGGAATAGAAACAGCTGCACGCTGCATTTGTGATATTAAACCAAATCTTTCATGACTTGGAAAAGTATTTGTTAACTGATAAATTCTTGTGACCAAATCTATTGATCTTGTCCAAATCACTAATTTTCTGAAATTATGCATAAGGTAAGTCTTTTTTCTTTGTTCTTTGCTCTTTATTCTTTGTTCTTTGCTCTTTTGTCTTTGCTCTTTGTTCTTTGTTCTTTTGTCTAATTCAGCATCACCTGTCCGCCTGTAATCGGCAATGCCTGTCCGGTTTCGCCGCATTGATCCATGAGGTAAAGGACTCCTTTGGTAACGTCTTCGGGGGAGCATCCTTTTTTCAAGGGAACCTGAGCCAGATAGAACGCTTTTACGTCCTCAACTGTTTTGGCTCCGGGGACTTTTCCTGCTTTTAAGTATTGAACAAACAAACCGTTATCGGGATTGCTCCACAGCGGTCCTTCGTAGAAGTTTCCTGGACAGATGGAATTTACCTTGATACGGAAAGGTGCCAGTTCCAGTGCAAAAGATTGTGTCAATCCGATACCACCGAATTTTCCTCCGGCATAGGCAAAGTTGGCTTTACTTCCGCGTAAGCCCGATTTGGAGTTGATCTGGATAATATCGGCGAAATAAGTCTGAGAATATTTCGTTTGCAACTTCATTACACGACTAACTACTTTCGTGCAATAGAAATAGGCGTTATAGTTTATCTTCGTAACAAAATCAAAGTTTTCGGGTGTCATATCATCCAGTCCTCCAGCGCGAAGTACGCCTGCATTACTTACAAAACAGTCGACAGCACCGAAGTTACAAACAGTTTCGTGTATTAGATTCTCAAGACTGGGTATTTCACTTACATTAGTCTTTACAAAGATAGCCCTGTTACTTTTTGCCAGTGCATTGAAACGTTCGACAGTTGCCAGAGCTACCGGTTCGTTCATATCGGCGACTACAATATTGGCCCCTTCGAGCAATAAACAACGGGCAATTCCCTCGCCAAAGCCCTGTGCAGCTCCGGTAACGATAATGGTTTTATTCTCGGCGCGACCGGCTGCACCACCTGCCGCCACACTACGACGGTAGTTCTCCACTTCCCAGTTGTCGATAAAATCAATCTGAGCCTGAGACATCGGATGAGCCCCACCAAACGGCTGCGACAGATAGGCAATCTTCATGGCATCTTCGAAAACATCCAGAATCGTATCGCATTGTGCGGCATTATCGCCGACTGCAACCAGTCCGATTCCTTTTATCAAAATCACTTTGGGTTGATAACCGAACTTTTCGGTAAAGGCGGGTATTGTCTTTGCCGCTTCAGCCAGTACGGTTTCGGGTTCTTCTTCGTTGAGGAAGATATAGTTCGATTTGCAGTAGACGATGGCATCGGGAGTAAATGGTTTGGCGATCTTAGCCTGATTCGCAGGAGTGTCGTAGAAATATTTGACCAGTTCGTTTTTGCGAACCTTCAGGGTTTTCAGACTATCTTTCGAAAGGATCATACGGATACCCGGCAGGATTTGTTCCGTACAACTGCAGGTTGCACGCGGGGCCGTAGGAACGCTTACTTTGACAGCCTTTTCAAGCGTATCAAGGATATGGGTATAAAGCACCTTTATTTCTTCAATGGTGTCGGCAGCCACAAAAATACCATGATTCTGCAACCAGATTACCTGAGGTTCTTCAGCATAAGCCTTTCTGTATTCTTTAATTTTATCATCCACCTTTTTAAACAGGACATAACCGGGATCGGTGTATTCGATATACAATGCTTTGGCTCCGAATAACTTTTTCAGATCGTTTTCGGCTTTAGCGGCACACATCAATCCGTTGACTGCCGTAGGGTGTAAATGAACCACAAAGGCAAAATCAATGACATTGTGCATAGATGTTTCCACCGACGGACGTTTACCTTTGGAGATGGTGGCAGCCGCCAGATCGTTCTTTACTTCTTCTTCGCGTTCGGCAGCCTGATTGCTGTATGTCTTGTCCGACATGAGATTTAGCTTGGCTCTGTCGAGCACGGCAAATCCTTCTTCGGTAATGTTGGCAAGCGACGAACCGCTGGCTTTCACCCATAATTTTTCGGCGTTTTTATACGAAGTATTACCACCGCCCGCAATCACGAAACGACTATCGCGTCCGTAAAATTGTGAAATTTCAATAAGTTGTTGTATTTCTTTCATGGTTATCTTTTACTTGCTTTCCTGCCACCAAGACACGAAAACACTAAGATATTGTTGTGTTTTTTTGTGACTTCGAGTCTTTGTGGCCTTGTTTATTTCTTTATGCCTTCGTATCTTCGTGTCGAAAAAGCGAGCCAGAAAAGCATATTAAACACTTTGAATCAATTCGTCTCCCAATTTAATAAACTCAGCCCGTTTGCTTCTGTCCGCTTTACCATCTGCATCCACATAACCGCGAAGTCCTTGAGCTACCAAATGCTGATGAGCTGCTACCACGCAAGCCCCTTCGTAGTTGATTTGCATCAAACGCTCAGTGAGTGGTGTGCTGTTACGGGCAAAGAGTTCAACTGGTTCCATAGCGGGTGTGTTATGTTCGCTGCCGAAGGTTACCACAAAACCCTGAACGTGCAGATAGGTTGCATATTTTTCCAATAATTCCACGCTGTTACGGGTAGTAATAAATTCTACCGAATGGAAGCCACGTTCGGTAAGTTGATTTGCAACTTTCACGAGATTTCCTTCAAAATCGGTATAGCCCCCCTTGGCATCATCCGCCAAAAAAGGATAGGTGGGTATGCCCCCAGCTGCGAGAATAATATCGCAAACGGTCTGTATAGGCAGGAATGCTTTCGGGTCTTCTGGAACAAAAGCTCCACCGCCTGCTTTGAGGAGGTTGGCACGTATCTCGTTTTCCACTCCGGCAATATCATTGACCGCCGATTTCAGTTCTTTTCCAGCGAATAGTTTTACGAAAAGCGCTTTTATTTTAACTTCGTCGTTTTCACAGGCTTCGTATACTTTCAGACGCAATGCTTTTGCCAGGTGGCGCTCACGGATGGAACCTTTGGTCAGTTCGTTTTTTATCCATTCGAAGTCGAGTGTAAAACCGGCATTACTTGCTGCAAGGATTTCATTTAGTTTGCCACACATGGCTTCCACCTGAGCATTGGCTTCGGCACGAACATCCGCCAACTGGGTGGCAAATGGTTCAGCCAGATGGAAGGGATATGAAAGTCCTTTACCGCTCAGGTAAGTACGACCGGGATTTCCGGGATCATTCACTCGTAAACCTGCTTTTTGGTCGGCTTCGTTCAGGCTGATAAACTCTATATTGAACAGGGGATATAGTCCGCGTTCCTTGCAACCAACCGCCCAGGCTTCGTAGCCGGCAGTGGTATAAAAATCATTTATTCCCATTACTTTTACGTCTTCGGCGAGAGCCCTGTCGAGTGCTTCATTGACATCTTTAAAGGCACTGAACGAATAGGGGGTGTGGAGATGTGCGTTTACTTTTATCATAATAATTTTATATTAATCACGAAGGCACTAAGGCCACAAAGAAACACAAAAAATGCTGTGTGAGACTAAGTGTTCTAAGTGCCTTAGAGCTGTAAAATTTACACTCCCAATTTTGCCCGGCGAATCATTTCGGCATCCGTAAAGTTCTGACCCGGCACATATCCTGCCAGCGGTTGAATGCGTTCGTGAATCATATCGAGGAACCAGCTTGTTTGTGCGAAGAAGGATTTTTCCAGTTCGTAAGCCGGTGTAATCCAGTTCCGGGATCCAAGTACTCCAACGGGAGCATCCAGATAATCGAAACACAAAGAATTGATATTGGCAGCCAGATCGTTCAGGAACGAACCCCGTGTACAGGCATCGCTGGCAACAATGATTTTTCCGGTTTTTTTCACGGAAGCAATCACCTTTTCGTAGTTGAATGGAACCATGGAGCGGGCATCAATCACTTCGGCCGACATGCCGTATTTTTCTTCCAGTTCCTTGGCGGCATCCAAAGCAGGATACAAGGTATAACCTATGGTTAGGAAAGTAATGTCTTTCCCTTCTTTTTTCACGTCGGGTTCACCCAGTGGAATTTCGTAGTAACCTTCAGGAACTCCTCCTTCGTGGAATTGTTCGCCGATTTCGTAAATACGCTGGCTTTCGAAGAATACTACCGGGTCGGTTCCCTGCAGAGCGGCATTCATTAAACCTTTGGCATCATAAGGAGTTACAGGGAAACAAACTTTGATACCCGGAACCTGAGCAATAAATGAAGTCCAGTCCTGAGAGTGCTGTGCACCATATTTAGAACCTACAGATACACGAAGAACAACCGGCATTTTGAGTACATTACCACTCATAGCCTGCCATTTAGGTAACTGATTGAAAAGTTCGTCGCCACAACGACCGATAAAGTCGCAATACATAATTTCGGGAATCACACGTCCGCCACACATGGCATAACCAATGGCAGTTCCGACAATGGCAGCTTCGGCAATCGGTGAATTGAATAAACGGTGATAAGGCAAAGCCTCGGTCATACCGCCATAAACGGCAAATGCACCACCCCAGTCGCGGTTTTCTTCCCCATAAGCCACAAGAGAAGCATCTTTGTAAAAACGATCCATGATGGCTTCGAAGATGCCATCGCGTAACTGGAATTGTTTCATTTTGCTGAAAGGTTTTCCATCTGCATCGAAGGCAAAACGTTCTTTAGCAGCAATCTTCTTAACCCGTGAGTTCTCGGACAAAGGCATCAATACATCCGGAATGGCATCCGACATCGAATCAACAGAACCGTTGGAGAACATCATGTCGCCAATTATCTGAGGATCTTTCATGCGAGGCGAAATTTCCTCGTCGATTGATTTCAGGAACATTTCGTAAACCAGGTCTTTAATATCTTTCTGAATAGCATCCAGATCGGTCTGAGTGGCTACTTTGGCTTCAATCATTTGTTCACCGAAGATTTTAATACAATCTTCTTTTTCCCAGGCTGCTACTTCTTCTTTCGTACGATACGAAGAAGCATCCGAAGGAGAGTGACCACTGTAACGATACGTTACAATATCAAGCAATACCGGCCCTTTTTTATCTTCAATGATTTTACGTTTACGTTTGTAAGCATCAATAACGGCAAGCGGATTATACCCATCCACACGTTCGGCATGCATTTGATCGGCATTAATGCCGGCTCCGATACGGGCAGGGAAATGGTAACCCATCGTTTCACCGAAGGTTTGTCCTCCCATACCATACATGTTATCCATGATATTGATAATGATCGGCAGACCACCGTTCATATCGCCTTCCCATAACTTAGTAAACTGATCCATGGCGGCAAAGTTCAGACCTTCCCAAACTGGACCGCAAGCCATGGAAGCATCGCCCAGATTGGCAACCACTATACCTTTTTTACGGTTTACTTTTTTGTATAAAGCTGCTCCAACAGCGATATCACCCGAACCGCCCACAATGGCATTATTGGGATAGATACCGAAAGGAGTAAAGAATGCGTGCATGGAACCACCCAACCCTTTATTGAAACCTGTTTCACGGGCGAAAATTTCGGATAGTGCACCGTATACAAGAAAACGACGTGCGAGTTCTTTGGTAGTACCGTTGAAACCTTTTTGGACGATTTCCAAGGCTTTTCCATCAAAGAAAGTAGACATAATTTCCAATAGATATTTGTCATCCGACTGGTGAATAGCTGACATTCCTTTGGCAAGAATTTCACCATGACTACGGTGACTGCCGAAAATGAAGTCATCTGGGCTCAATGTCCAGGCCATCCCTACTGCCGCCGATTCCTGTCCGATAGACAAGTGAGCAGGTCCAGGGTGATTATAGGACGTTCCGTTGTATTCACCTTTGATCTTGATAAGGTTGATCATGGTTTCAAACTCACGGATCAGGGCCATATCGTGATAGATATTTTTAAATTCTTCGTCAGTAAAATTAGATTTCTCGTCTTTTACTGTCTTTTGATATTGATTTACCGGAATTGACTGGAATTCCATGAAACCCGGTTTGCGTACTTTAGCCGGATCAATGTACTGTACTTTTGGCATGATTATGTTAAATTTGTTGTTATTATTTTGTTTGAAACAAAAACTCCAATGTACAATCCCAAAATTGGGCAACTTTGAGTTTTATTTTTCTTTGTGTCTTTGTAGCTCCTGTTTTAAAAAGCAAATATAGTTTCTTTAAATATCTCACTTACGGTTGGGTGAGGGAAAACCACTTCCTGTAATTCGGTTAAAGTCATTTCCTGTTCGATAGCCATGCAAGCGCCGTAAATCATTTCACTACAAGGATTTCCCAACATGTGGACACCGATTACTTCGCCGTGTTTTTCGCCTACCAATACTTTGCAAATTCCACTACCCCCTTCGTTTTCAGCTATGAAACGTCCTGCATAAGCCATGGGCAATTTTGCCACTTTAAATGCAATACCTTTTGCTTTAGCCGATTCTTCGGTTTCGCCCACGCCAGCCACTTCAGGATTGGTATAAACTACGCACGGAATAGCATTGTAACGCATACGGTCGGCACGTCCGGTGAGGTTATTTACCACCACTTCGCCTTCGCGACTGGCTGTGTGAGCCAACAGGGAGAATCCGGTTACGTCGCCGGCAGCAAATACTCCCGGAACATTGGTACGCATCTTTTCATCCACTTTAATACCTCCTCGGTTCATTTCTACATTCAGATTTTCCAATCCGAAGCCTTTTGTTACCGCACGACGACCAACGCTGACAAGGATTTTATCTCCCTCCACCGATTGAGTCTGTCCGTCTTTTTCGAAAATCACTTTATTGCCCTCCACCTTTACTACTTTCGCATTCAGGTTAAATTCAATGCCTTTTTTTCCGTAAATGTCGCGAAGCATAGCGGAGATTTCGAAGTCGAGACCTCCCAAAATTTCAGGAAGCATTTCAACTACGGTTACTTTTGTTCCCAAACTGTTGTAGAAACTGGCAAACTCCATCCCGATAACACCACCACCAATAATAACCAGTGATTTGGGTTGTTCTTTCAAATCAAGGATTTCACGGTTAGTCAGGATTATCTTACCTGCTTCGGCTATACCCGGAATTGGTGGAACAAAGGCTTCGGAACCGGTACAGATAAGCAGATTGGCTCCAAAATAGGTCTCACCGTTACAGATTACTTCCACCCCTTTGGGGCTACGTCCCTGAATCATGGCTTCGCCTTTCACAACCGTTACGTGATGCAATTTCATTTTGCTTTCCACACCGGCAACCAGTTTTTTGACTACTTTATTTTTTCGGGCCATGATTTTGGAAAAATCGAAACGGATATTGTCGCCATAAACGCCGTATTTATCACCGTGCAAAGCATTTTCGTAGGTTTTTGCAGTGTAAAGCAACGTTTTGGTAGGAATGCAACCTTCGTTGAGACAAACGCCGCCCATGCTTTTCTTTTCAAACAGAATCACATTGAGTCCCTTGTGACCTGCACGTTCAGCTGCCACATATCCGGCCGGACCACCACCGATAATAATTAAATCAAACATAAATTTATTTACTATTTTATCATTTACTATTTACAATTGAATATATTGAAGCGTCAAATTTACAATAATTTTACAAATTTCTCACTCCTTATTTCTTACCTCTTACTGCTAAAATATATCCAATTCCAGCGTTTCAATTTCTATCGCAATTTGTTTCAGGAAGCGGGTTGCTTCGCCACCGTCCAACGCACGATGGTCATAAGTTAGGCTTAATCCGATATAGGGAACAAATGCATAGACGCCATCACCCAGATCTTTTGGACGTGGAACTATGGTGTTCACACCCAAAATAGCCGATTGCGGCAGATTGATAACCGGCGTAAACATTTCCACTCCGTAATTTCCAAGATTGGAAACGGTGAATGTTCCTGCTTCGGCTGATAATATTTCAGGATTAATTCCCCCTTTACGACAACCATTGGCAATTTCTTTCAACTGATTAGCTAGTCCGATAATGGATAAGTCGTCGGCATTGCGAACAACAGGAACCATCAAGCCCCGGTCGGTATCAACAGCCAGTCCGAGATGAACTTTGTTGAACAGACGCATGGTATCACCCAGGAATTGTGAGTTGACGTTCGGGAATTTCTTCAACGCTTTGATGACTGCAAAACAAACAAAGTCATTAATCGTCAGGTTTGCCGACAATGTTCCAGCTTCGAAAGCCTTCTTGGCTTTTTTACGCAAAGACATAATCTGACGTGCATCGGCTCCCAGGTGGTGTGTAAGTTGAGCTGAGTTTTGCAATGATGAATACATTGCTTTCGCTATAATTTTGCGCATATTCGAAATCTTTTTGTCTTCGAAGTCAGTTCCGTAAACGGTATTGGAAACCGCCGGAATTAAATCGGTTGATTTTGCGGTTCCAGCCAGTCCGGTACCGGCACCTTGTGGTTGAACACCTTCTTCGGCAGCAATTTTCTTTGCCAGCGGAGTCATTTTCGGACGGTTTTCTAATACAGCCTGAATGTCTTTTTCGATAACCCGTCCATTCGGTCCGGTTCCAGTCAGTTGCGAAGCATCAACAGCTTCTTTGGCAGCCAGATTTTTGGCACGCGGTGAAACGAAAGACGTTTGAGAATTTGATAGGTTTGAAGAGCTTGATGTTTCGGGTTCCAAGTTTCGTGTTACGAGTTTTGTTTCAACAACTGGTTCAGCATCTTGATTCCTGGTTTCTGGTTCTTGGCTCTTTGCAAACGGATCTTCACCTTGCAGCAAACCTGCATACTCTTCGCCAGGTTGACCAATAACCATCATATTCATCAAGACAGGGACTTCATCGCCATCGTTATAAAAACATTCGAGGACTACACCATCAACAGGCGATTCTTCTTCGAACGATGCTTTGTCTGTTTCGTAAGCAAACAAAACTTCACCTTTTTTTACGGTATCACCTTTTTTCTTTTTAATTTCGGTAATGATACAACTTTCAACAGATTGCCCTTGTTTGGGCAAAATTACGACTACAGCCATGATTAATTATGTTAGATATTTTTTATGGGAAAAGCTGGAGAAATTGGGTTCTGAATTCTCCAGCTTGTTCTTTTTAATTTATTGTTTTCAATTTCAAAACTATAATAAATTCGGTAAAATCAATGAGAAAATCAGAATCAGCATTCCCAGAATCAATACTGCCACCGTTTTGGAACCTGCTCCTTTCCATTCTTTCAGTACTATTCCCCATACATTGCTAAACGTAACATTCAGAGACATTAGTATACTCCACGAGAAGGCCATCATTACGCTTCCTTCGACGAAGAAACTCTTTCCCATGGCCAATCCGAAGAATTGTGAATACCAGAGGATACCTGCAAGGGCACAAAATAAAACATTATTGATAAATACTCCGGAAGGAACACCAAAATAATCTTTTCCTGTTTTATTCTTTATATTCTGGAAAATACAATAAACTGCATTGGTAATAAAACCTCCAACAGTTATCATTAAGATGGCAGGTAAACCGGCAAATAAAGGTTGTGAACCTAATTTGATAGCAGCTACTTTTATGGGTTCGGCAGCTTCGAGTCCGAGACTGAAACAAGCACTCATCACACCGGCTAATAAAGCAACCAGTAATCCTTTTCCCAATGCAAAATCTTTAACCGCCGCTTTCTTTTGTTCCTCGGTCATATTCTGAGATCGTAAACTTCCGGCATATCCGATAACTGAAATACCGGCTATGGCAACACATACGCCAACCAGCAGGACAAGTCCTTTTCCTGAGAATAAATCCGTTCCTACCATCAGAGCAGGAATCAAAGTTCCAAAAGCAGAACAGGTACCCAAAGCGATTGATTGTCCGAGAGCCACACCCAGATAGCGCATACTCAATCCGAAAGTTAAACCGCCGATGCCCCAGAGTGCTCCAAAAAATAACGCTTTTAATGCTGCTCCTTCACCCGATGAAAGAACTTCAATCAATGTATGTTCTTCGGGAACAGCCAACAATGCGCCGAGAAATGGAAATACCAACCAGGCGAATATACCCTGTACTAACCAAAAGCTTTCCCATGCCCAGATCTTTACTTTTTTAATCGGCACATACGAACTGGATTGTCCCATTGCACCTATAGCGATAATTAATAATCCGATTACTGTGTTCACGTTATATTAGATATTAGAAGTGATTTTTAGAAAAGAGTAAATGGTAACCATCGACATTTCATATAGATAGGTTACCCGCCATTCTGTATTATCTATTGCCGGTTACTTCTTTTTCGTATTTCTGTATGTCGGCTATATAAGCTTCGCCTGCTATCACCCCTTTTTTCATGCAATAGTAGTTGAAGACATCTCCCCAGGGCATCGATTTTCCTTCTTCAAGTAAAGCAAGACGTTCGAAGTTTTGTCCATTTGCTTCATACTGACGCAACGTAGCAATCGGCTCGAGTAAAGCCTGCAATAATGCTTTCTGAGTTGCCCGAACACCAATGACATAAGCGCCGATACGGTTAATAGAAGCATCGAAATAATCAAGGCCGATATGAACTTTATCAATCGCATTAGCACGTACAATTTCCTGAGCAATAGCAAGTAATTCCTCACTCAATATTACCACGTGGTCACTGTCCCAACGTACTCCGCGGGAAACATGCAACATGACTTCGGGTAAGAATAGTAACAAAGAAGAAATTTTATCCGAAATAACTTCAGTTGGGTGGAAGTGACCTGAATCAAGTGTTACCACAACGTTGTTTTTAACGCCGTAACCCATGTAGAATTCATGCGAACCTACTGTATAGCTTTCCAGTCCGACACCGAACAGTTTGCTTTCAATACAGTCTTTCATGTATGCGTCATTAGTTTTATATTCGAAGATTTTATCCAACGAATCTTTCAGATTCTGACGATATTGCAGACGATTTACAGTCAGATCTTTCGATCCATCGGGAATCCAGATATTGTGCATACATTTCGAGCCTAACTGACGTCCCATTTCTTCAGCTATCTTACGACAACGGATCACGTGTTCGATCCAGAATTGACGAATTTTAGGATCCGGGCTGGAAAGGGTGAAACCATCAGCCGATTTATCATGAGAAAAACAGGTACAGTTGAAATCCAGTTTATATCCTTTTTCTTTTGCCCAATCAATCCAGCTCTGGAAATGTTTTGGCTCAATCTGATCACGGTCAACTAATTTTCCGCCAAAATCGCCGTAAAAAGCATGAAGATTTACGCGGTGTTCGCCGGGAATCAATG
The DNA here is from genome assembly GCA_002427615.1 of Paludibacter sp. UBA5753. Lineage (GTDB taxonomy): Bacteria > Bacteroidota > Bacteroidia > Bacteroidales > Paludibacteraceae > Paludibacter. The sequence continues at coordinate 3,284 of DIFH01000005.1, read as the reverse complement.
ACATGGCTTTTTCGATATCAGCACGAACCTGTTCTATCGTACTAGCTTTTCCGGGATAATTTCCGGTAGCCTGAATTCCACCTGTCAGGTTTCCATCAGGATTTTCAAAACCGGTTACATCATCTGTTTGCCAGCAATGTAAGGAGATAGGGAGTTTATCAAGTTGCTCTAAAGCCTTGTCCACATCAATGCCAATTTCAGCATAATGTGCTTTTGCATTTTCAAATGCCTGAATAATCTGAGTGTCTTTCATGACGTTGTGTTTATTTAATTATTTTATTTGTTTATTTGGAGTCTGTAATCAGATTTTGTTTTCTGACCTTATTTAATAATTTCAAGGAATTTTGAATATGCACTTTCCCACAGGGTTTTATTTTCCGGTAAAAATTCATCCAATGGATTGGAATCGCAGATAATCTGACGCATTTCCTGTAAAGAATCAACACAACCGGCTGCTTTTGCCTGAATCATGATATTTCCGATAGCTGTTGCTTCCGAAGGCCCTGCCACAACAGGCATTCCGATAGCATTGGCAGTCCATTGGTTAAGTAACGGGTTTTTTGAACCGCCACCAATAACATGAAGCTTTTCAATTGGGAACGGAGCCAAGCTGATCATCTTTTCTAAAACGTATTTATATTTAAGCGAAAGACTCTCGAATATACAACGAACAAATTCGGCATGACTTTCAGGAGTTTTTTGTCCGGTTGACACACAATAGTCAACAATAGCTTTGGTCATACAAACAGGATTGGCAAATGTAACATGGTCGGGATCTACCATTGACTGAAATGCCGGAGCTGATTCAGCTATATGCACTAATTTTTCGTATGCATAGGTTATACCTTCTTTTTTCCATTCCTTGAGACATTGTTCTAATAACCACATACCCGTAATGTTTTTCAGGAATCGGATGGTACCTTCTATACCGCCTTCATTGGTAAAGTTAAGAGCGAATGTTTCTTCATTGATAATGGCATCTTTTACTTCAATACCCATGAGCGACCAGGTTCCGGAGCTCAAGTAGGCAAAACGTTCGTTAGTTGCAGGAACAGCGGCAACAGCCGAAGCCGTGTCGTGTCCGGCAACTGCAATAACAGGAACTGCTCCCAATTCACTCTCTTCAGCTATATCTTTTCTAAGCGTACCAATTACATGTCCAGGCATAACAATTTTGCCCAAAATAGAAGGTGAAACACCTGCTGCTTCAAGTAACTGAGCTTCAAACTGTTTTGTACGTGGGTTCAATATTTGGGAAGTTGAAGCAATCGTATATTCTACCACTTTATTACCGGTAAGCAGATAAGACAAAGCATCGGGCATAAACAAAATTTCAGATGTTGCTTCCAGAAGAGGATTATTTGCCTGCTTTAGTGCAAACAACTGGTATAAGCTATTGAAATTCATTACCTGAATTCCGGTAAGGTCATATACTTTTTCTCGTGGAAAAATTTTGAAAAATTTATCTGGTGTACCTTCCGTATGTGGATCACGATATGCATAAGGAGCTCCCAGTATGGAACCATCTTTGGCAAGTAAGGCAAAATCAACTCCCCAGGTATCAATACCAATAGAGGAAATTTCGATACCTTCGTTTTTTACGGCAACTAAAGCTTCTTTTAGATGTTCGAACAGGGAATAAATGTTCCAGTGAAAATGATCTCCGATTTGGAGCATCCGGTTAGGAAAACGAGTCAGTTCCTTCATTTGGAGTCTGCCATTTTCAAGCGTCCCAATCATAGATCGACCGCTGGTTGCACCGAGATCGAATGCTAAAAATGATTTGATTTTCATATTGTTTTTAAAGTATGCACAAAGATATTATACATATATGATGTGTTTCTGTAAATTTTGATATTAAAACTTTGTTTTTTGACAAACAAGCTGAACATTATTTATATGATAGTTTTAAATGCATCTCTATTTTGTTTAGATAAACATATTAAATACCCCGTTTATTTTTCTATTTTTGTAAATATATTTATCATACCTCTAAGTATAAATCTATATATATGAATAATAAAGAGTCAGATTCTAATTTTAATTATCTTATAACTTCCGAAGAAGATGAATTGTGGGGATTAACAGTCACAACTGTTGGACATCAGAAAATATCTGAGAATGAAATTTACCCACCAATAAAGCATCCTCTTGGATATTTTTTCAATGTTGATAAAGGAAGGATTCTAAATGAATATCAACTTCTTTATATAACTGATGGCAACGGCGTTTTTACTTTTGGAAATTCAAAACAATCATGTTTTATAACCGAAGGAAAAATGTTCTTCCTAATGCCTGGAGTATGGCACACCTATAAACCTCTCGAAAATTCTGGTTGGAACGAATATTGGATTGGATTTAAAGGTGATATAATTAATAGAATTGTAAACGAAGGTTTTTTCATAAATCGTGCTCCGGTTTTCAACATAGGCCTGAACGAACGGATTATTGACTTATATATGAAAGCAATAGAAATTGCAAATGAAGAACGCGCAGGCTATCAACAAGCACTCTCGGGAATTGTAATGCATATTTTGGGGTTGATGTATTACCGTGATAAAACAAGGGACTTTGAAGATGAAGAGCTTATAAATAAAATCAATAAAGCCAAAGTTATTATGAGGGAGTCGGTGTATAAAAGTCTTATAGCCGAGGATGTTGCCAAAAATTTGAATATTAGCTATTCTGGATTTAGAAAGGCTTTTAAAGAGTTTACAGGAACATCGCCATCAAAGTATATGCTTGAATTAAAATTAAATGAAGCGAAACTTCTTCTTTCTACTACTAATCAATCAGTCAAAGAAATATCATATAGTTTAAATTTTGAAAATCCCGATTATTTCCCTATTTTTTTTAAAAAAAGAACAGGGCAAACGCCCAGTGAATATAGAAATTTCACAAAAACATAAGCAATTTTAAATACCGATTCATATAAATAATACAATGGTTCGTTATAAAACATTAGGATAATGAATTGAATATAAGTATATTTATAGATTATTCCCTCATCATAGAGACATGTCATCTATAGTATTAATCAATTGTAAGACCGGTAAAATCAGAAGTTAAGCTAATTTGTTGGTAACTAACATTTCTGAGAAGAATTTCTGCAATTACATAGGCTCTTAGGCATGGTAAAAAGCGGCTATTCGTCTCTTGAATTGATTAATATTGTTGATAATTAATAGTTTAAAAATATTTTTCTATTTTTAGTGGATTATGCCGCCTTATTGAGTGTTCGTTGGGGAAGCATTTTTATCTGAAAATCCCGCATTTTATAACCA
>DIFH01000106.1:3959-8077 GCA_002427615.1 Paludibacter sp. UBA5753 | reverse complement strand
TAGTTTTTCAGCAGACCCTAATTATCCTCCACAGGAAACACTCCTCTGGTTTCTCTGAACATGTACTTGGTCATTTGTTGATTCGATTCGAACCCGATTGCATTAATTATATGTTTAGCTTGGGTGATTTTCACGATTGTGTCGGAATAAATCCTTTCTTCCCGCTGATTCCAGAACAAATGTTCGGTTTCAAATAATTCCCCACGGATATTGGTCATCCTGACATTGCCTTTCAATTCCCAAAGTTGTTCGTTTTCGTTAAACTTTGCATATTTGCTGTGGATATTCGCATCCACTTTCAGATTTTCATCGAATCGTTCGAAATGGATTCCTGCCGGAAACTCCCAGTAAGGTTGATTGGCACGATCGAAGACATCCCATTGCGGAGCCGAAATACGATAACGCGTTATACCTGAATCGGATATAACTGTTGTAATCTCTGTTGCATGAAACCTGGGCATGGCAGCACGATCGAGAACAGCATCGATTTTCTCAACCTCATTATTTGTACACGAGAGGGCAAAAAACAACACAACAACTACCAGTATGGCAGTTGTTATGTGGTTTTTTATCAATAAAATATAAGTAGTTTTCAATTCTGTTTAAATTTTCTATCTGCAAACTGTACTTTCACCTATCCAACCTCCTACGAAGAACGATTGACCTTCCTGTAATTCAGGTTTGAAGAAAATATCATCTCTTGACGGAAAATAAGGACTATAACGTCTGATAAGTTCATTGGCTTCATCGGCGACACTTGAATCAACCTGCTTTGCTTTTTGAAATTTATCAACAGCCACCCAAAAAACCGTTTTTCTCAAAACTGGATCATCGTAGATATTGGATCCGGCATAAAGTTTTCCAATCAAAATATAAGGTTTTCCATTATTAGGATTATACTCTAAAGAATTACGCGCAGCTTCTCTTGCTTTGGGATAATTGTCAATGTTACTATAAATCTGAGCTATTTTATATTGATATTCAGCCTTTTCAAGTTTATCGGCAGATAATTTTGTGGCTTCTTCGTAGAAACTGATTGATCGTGAATATTCATTTTTCTTGAAAGCCATTTCGGCACAAGCATTAGCCGATTCAGCAGTTGGTTGAATTTTATGAGCAGCGACTGCAGCTTTGAAATAAACATCGGAATCTACGCAACGAATACGTTTATAAAACCCGATAACACTGTTCAGATAGTCAAGATTTGATAAGTTTTGAGCTACTTTATCTTTATAAAGTCCATCTAAAGTATTACAATCGGCGGCTCCACTTTGAGCAAATATCAGATCAATGCTTGGTTTTAACTGACCTGCCGCTTCGGCATTTCTTTGTTCAGGATTACCAGCAATATTTTCAAGAATAGCATTCACTTTAATATAATCAGCAATGTATTTTTCACCATGTGCAGCGGGATCTGCTTTGTACATTGCATTCGACAACACCATAAATATACGAATTACTTCCAATTCCGAGTTTTCTTTCAAACCATCGATTGATTTTTCGAGCCACTCGTAAGCAGGTTTTTTCAATTCATCGTTTTTTGCAAAAGTTACGTAATCCAATCCTTTTAGTCCCAGAATCCATGGGGTAGGATATTTTTCATCATTACCAAAATACTTGATACGATTATCATACATTCCCATCAGTTTATCAAACACTTTCTGGTACGAAGCTGCATCTTTGGTTTGCAATAATTCCCATTGAACAATTTCACGTCCCCTGCTGTAAATAGCCTTGTTTGCATTCGGACATTGAGTATAAGCCGCATTCCAAGGAGCCAAAGCATCGGCATATTGTTTATTTTTAGCCGATTCGTTAAACAAACTAATGTTCACTAAACATTCTTCAGTTACAACCGGAGTTTCATCAACGGTAGCAGCAGGTACTGTTTCGGGAGCCGCCACTTCAGTGGTTTCAACATTTTTGTCTTTCTTGTTTTTTTTGTTCTCTTTTTGAGCGAAGCAATTAGTAAACATTACCATACTCAGAACAAGTACAAGTAAATTTCTTGTTTTCATTTTCCTAATGATTTATTTTGTTGTTATTTTTACAGTTTTCGTTTAAAGAACCAATTTTCGTTAAAAGTAGCATTTAAAGTAAATTTAAAATAATCTTCGCGAAGTAAACCGGTTGTGCCTATTTTACCATATTCGAATGTTGTATTTATTAACGTGTGGCTATTCTTCAATGGCAATCCTATACCAAAAGTTATACCAAAATTTTTGGGTTGAACCAATCCATCAATTTTATAATAGGGATCACTAAAATTAAAACCGGCGCGATACCGGATTTGTTCAAAATATTTTCTACCCTTGGGATTGGGAATAAATTCAGCCCCAAAAGCTACTTTAGAGCGATTACTTAAGGAGTCGGTAACTCCAAGATACAGGGCTTCGCCCCATTTTTGCAATGAATAATCAACGCCCAGCGTTAACTTCTTATCATAAAGATAGTTTAATCCTATACCAAACATTTCAGGAGTTTCAAATTTAGTAAATACCTCCTGATAGGGGGTTAGTTCCGACTCAATACTTCCCGTCATTTCGGAATAAGTTGCGTTTAAATTTGTTTTAGCTTCGTAAATCAAACCTAAAGTTATATCATGTTTTTTCGCGAATGTATTGTAAAACTGCAATCCATAACGAAAGCGAAAACTGCTGACTGTGATGGAATCATATTGAAAAGATGGATAGAATCCGCTTTTATTAAAACTTAATTGTCTGGAGTTTATTGAACTTCCAAACATATAATAGGCATTTATTCCTAACGAGATATGATTGAACAAACTGAACGACAAGCCTGTATAAACCTGATTTACACCACCTTTCCCGTAAAAATATTGTGTTGCACTAACCGTATCTGGATATAATTCATAAGGCAAATCGGAGGTTGAATAAAAATTGTATCCCGAAAACGAATAAGGCAACAAGCCCGCACTAAATCCCACATTTTTCCATAGAGGGAATTGCATAGTGATATATTCAAGATTTGCATTAAACTTAGTTGTATTACCCACATCTTCCGAAAAGCGGGAAATGAGACCCGATAATCCGATATCAAACATAAAAGTCATACTGTCAACGGTACTATACGATGCAGGGTTGACCGTGTTAATACCAAGTTTAGAGCGCGAACCTAAAGCAAGTCCTCCCATTGCACGTTGCTCACCTGAATTTGTATCACTTATATCACCGTAACCAAACCGTGTATAGGGTGAATTCGTATTGTTTTGACTTACAATTACTTGACTTAACATAAATAAGACAAACGTGAGACGAAAAATTTTATTTTTGAACATTGAATTGAAGGATGCGGTTGAGCCCAATTAATACTAAATTTTTTTCTGCAAAGATGGGATTTTTTAGCTTTGTATCAAAGTAAAAAGTGCTACCACCTGTTAAAAAAGTTGAAAGTTCAGGATATTTAATCTTTAAAGCATCAATATAACCATTTATCTCAAAAACAATACCGTACAAAACGCCCGAAAGTATAGCAGATTGAGTATCCGTTCCCAACAACGGACTATTATTTTCGGCTTTAACCAAAGGGAGTTTTTGAGTAAATTCATGCAACGAACGTAACCGCATATCAATTCCGGGGGCAATATTTCCGCCCCGATATACTTTCTGTGCATCGATAAAATCGTAAGTGATGGCCGTTCCGGCGTCAACCACCAACAAATCGGTTTTCGGTTTTAAATAAGCCGCGCCAATTACTGCCGCCAAACGATCCTTCCCTAAAGTTTCAGGCGTCGCATACCGATTTATAACAGGAACAGGAGTTTTATCGTTTAACAAAATAAAATTTGCAAATGTACTTTCCAGGTAATTTATCAATTCATTATTATTAGCAATTACACTTGATAAAATACAACTATTAACGGAATACCTGGAAATTATTTCGGTCATCTCGGTTACACCCAATATTTCGTAAACATGGCTTTCTAACAATATATCTTGCTTAAAAATGCCAATTTTTGTACTTGAGTTCCCCTGGTCGATACAAAGATTATACATTATTTCATTTGTCCCTGATTTTTTATTCATTAAAAAATAATGTTTTTACAACAAACTGAATTCTACTTTGATAGATTCTATTTTTCAGACATGATTAACATG
>DIFH01000106.1:0-3881 GCA_002427615.1 Paludibacter sp. UBA5753 | reverse complement strand
TTATTTTAATCTGTCAAAGTCGAAAGAAATAAAACTATAAAATCATTTTTTCAATTGGAATAACCAAAATACCTTCAGCGCCCAGCGCTTTCAGTTTTCCTATAATATCCCAAAAACCTTTTTCATCGATAACTGCATGCAAAGAATTCCAGCCTTCTTTTGCCAGCGGCATAATTGTCGGACTTTTCATACCGGGCAAAACTTCAATTATTTTGTTGATATTCTCCGTGGGGACATTCATCAGAACATAATTTTTATCCTCTGCCATCTGTACAGACTCGATGCGGAACACCAGTTCGTTAAGGATTGCTTGTTTTTCGACTGTTAAATCGGGATGTTGAATCAGCAAAGCTTCCGACTTCATCAACACTTCAACTTCTTTCAAATGATTGGTAACCAATGTACTTCCCGAACTGACTATATCAAAAATGGCATCGGACAATCCTATATTCGGGGCAATTTCAACTGAACCTGTTATGACATGAATATCGGCTTCAATATTATTTTCGGCCATAAAATCTTTCAGAATTTCAGGATAGGAGGTAGCTATCACCTTTCCGTTAAACCACGAAATTCCGGGGTATTCAACTTCTTTGGGTATTGCCAGCGATAATCGGCATTTACTGAATCCCAGCCGTTTTGTAACTATTACTTTTTTCTTCTTTTCAGCATATTCATTTTCGCCTACTATTCCGATATCTGCCACACCATCGGCTACCGACTGGGGAATATCATCATCGCGCAGGAAAAGCACTTCCAAAGGAAAGTTTCTTGCAGGTAACAACAATAATCTTTTCCCTAATTCTAATTTTATTCCGGCTTCGGTTAAAAGCAACATGGTTTCGTCATATAAACGGCCTTTTGCTTGTACTGCTATTCGTAACATTATCATATAATTATTAAAGTCTGCAAAAGTACAAAAAAAGCTTTGAATGGCATAAAATAAAAAATAAAAAGTCCGTTAACAAATTAACGGACTTTTAATGCCTTAGGCATTTTTTTGCAATAACGTAAATTATTGAGCTACTACGGTGTCAACAGCAGTAGTATCAACAACAGCTACAGTATCAACAACTACAACTGAATCTTCAGCAGGAGTAGCTTCTTCAGTTGCTTTAGGAGCACAAGAAGCAAAAACCATAGCTACGGCAAAAAATAAAAATACTTTTTTCATTTTCTTTTAATCTTTAAAATTTAACATGTTTCTTTTTGCAATTCAAAATCGAGACAAAATTACAACATTTCTCGAATAAACATTAATAAATATCGTTTTTTTTTAATTTTTTTTTGCGTTAGGGTACAATTTTCAATTTAAATTTCATCGGATCATACACAAAATAATGATTACTTGAATCTTAGATCAGTACTTATTCTCCTTAAAAAAAATGTCGGAATGAAATAATATTCATACCGACATCAATCTCCGTAATAAAATTACGTTAGTTTTAATTACTGTGCAGTAACAGTTGTGTCGACAGCTACAGTGTCAACAACAGCTACAGTATCAACTACAACTACTGAATCTTCAGCAGGAGCGGCTTCTTCAGTTGCTTTAGGAGCACAAGAAGCAAAAGCGATAACTACAGCAAAAAACAAAAATACTTTTTTCATTTTTTTAAACCTTTAAAAATTTAACATGTTTTATTTTGCAATTCAAAATCGCTGCAAAATTACATCAAATTTTCATATCCTGTTTATTATTTATCAATTATTTTTTATTTTTTTTTATTTCTTTGCTCTCTTTTTTATACTATCCTAATTTACAGACTATTTAGCATTTTGGAATCCGGCTGAATACAAATAACGCTTAATGCTTTTTTTAGGGGTTTTTTCAAACTCGTATGGGTAAAGCTGTATTTTCGAAACAGTTTCATAAGAAGCAACAACAGCATTGAGCATTTTACGGTTTTCCTCCATTACTTCTTCGAGTTGATTCTGGTTCAAATGTTCGGCATCAACTGCTTCGTAATCGGGACAAACCAATGCAATCAGACGTCCGTTGCTTTCTATTACGAGGCTTTCCATGACATAAGGCATATTGTTCAACCGGGCTTCAATTTCTTCAGGATAAATATTCTGACCGCTCGCACCAAGAATCATCGTTTTATTCCGTCCGCGAATAAATATATTTCCACCTTCATCAACAGTTCCCAAATCACCCGTATGCAACCAACCCTCAGCATCGAGCATGCTCGCAGTAGCTTCAGGATTACGATAATAACCCGACATAACGTTTTCGCCGCGGACACAAATCTCTCCGACTCCCGTTTCAGGATCAGGATGTAGAATCTTCACCTCCATGATATCAAGTATTTTACCTGCCGACTTGGGCACAAAATCCTTGTTATTCGAGTAACTTATCAAAGGGGCGCATTCGGTCATTCCATATCCGATAGTGAACGGAAATTTAATTTTGTGGAAAAACTCCTCTACTTCGGCATTCATCGGCGCTCCTCCAACTATAATTTCGGAAAATTCGCCGCCAAAAGCATCGACTAATTTTTTACGTATCTGAGCCAATACCGGCTGATCGAGCAAAGGAATACTCAATACCCAGCGCATGGATTGTTTGTCCAACAGCGGTTGAATTTGTTTTTTATATATTTTTTCGATAATAAGCGGGACACAGAAAATAACACTGGGCTTTATTTCGGCAAATGCGTTTAAAAGTATTTTAGGCGAGGGTGTTTTTCCGATAAAATAAATATGACTTCCGGCACAAACCGGCGTAAGAAAGTCGAACGCACAACCGTAAGCATGAGCTAAGGGTAAAAATGAAACTATTCGATAACCTGGCCCGAGTAATTTGGTGCGGAGTCCGAACGTAATATTTCCGGCCAATGCGTTTCCGCTCGTCATTACACCTTTACTGAACCCTGTCGTTCCTGAAGTGTAGTTGATAGATACTATCTCATTGTTTGGTTTATCCACATAACGGACATGATCGCGATGAAAACCGTGAGGGTATTTGGCGTGAAACAAACTGTTGATATAATCGGGCTGAAGATATTTTACAACCAACTGCTCATAAACCTGGTTTTCTTCAGTTTCAGGTTTCGGTTCTTTATTCAGTAAAGTAATGCAATTAAATCCTGTAAGCGAAAAAACAGCTTTAACGGTAGTCAGTTTTTCTTCTTCCAGGTTTTCCCAAATATTATCGCCGGTAAAAAGCAATTTTGATTCGGAATGATTGGTGATATGGTGAACATCATTTGGATTAAAATCCTGTAAAACAGGCACAATAATAGCCCCATAAGTTACAGTAGCCAGATAGGTTACCGCCCAATTGGCATTATTACGCCCGATTAAAGCAATTTTATCATTCTGCTGAATATGACATTGATCGAAAAGTATATGTAAGCGGGCGACTCGTTTAGCTATGTCGGCATAGGTCAAGGTCGTTTCCTCACCGTAATTGCTGAAACCGGGCAAATCCCAATTCTTGCGGAAAGAATCTTCAAATAATCGAATAAAATTTTCCTGTATCATATTAATTTTGTTTTTCATTGAAATTGACTAAACCGACACAAAAATAATGAATTAATACACAATCAAAAACAAAATGTGTATTATTTTCGTGTTCAATTCTATTATTTACCTTTTTTTTACTATCCAAGAATCCATTCTGAAAGGTTGTTTCATCCCTAAATATTGCTGAAACGAGACTTTCATTATGAATCCATAAATTTGCGAATAAATAATTAAGTATTTGATAATCATCGAAAATATTTAACCAGATTTTATATTGACAAATTGCAGGATTTCAATCAGTCATCCGATGATTTGTGGATATTGAGCTAATCATGAATCGTTTAATTCTTATATATTTTTAAAAACTTTATTTTACAAAAAATACCTATCTTTCCTCTATAAATCCCGGA
>DIFH01000062.1 GCA_002427615.1 Paludibacter sp. UBA5753 | reverse complement strand
AAAGGATTCGTGCGGCAGCGTGGGTTTTAATGCGGTGGAGTGCAAAAAAAGAGCGATAAAGGCTGCTCCGGATTCATTCTCGGGAGCAGCTCTTTTATAGCAACGCTTGATACTCAAGACAATTCGCTCTGTTTGCGACGTTGGTTAAGAACTCAATTTTTATTAAAAACGATTCCCTTGTACAAAAACTTAAACGATGAAACCAGCAGCGGAATGCCCATGGTTACATAAAATACGGTCAGGTATTCGAACGGTACAAGTCCGGTTTTGCGCATGGTTATTCCAAGTCCGATCATCAAAGTCATCATAATATAGCCGCGAAGATTAAAAAAAGCATAGAACGGCACTTTCTCCTCTTGCATGTTTATAATGCGGGTTACATATTTATTGCTAATTTTTGTAAACATAAACCAATAAAAAGCGGTGCCAAGCAACAAGGCGACAATCAGCTTGATAACTATAAATGCAGGGAACTCGACAATACCGATTATACCTCTGTAAATCAGCATTCCACCGGCAAAAGTCCAAACAAGAAAAGCTACAAATAACAACGCACGGTTTGAAATATGGGGAATAAACGAATGGATATTTATTTTTTTATTCTGCATAAGCTTTGATTAAGGGCGCAAAAATAGTAAATTTTATTCAATTGCCACAACTGCGCCGGAAAATCCTGTTTTTTCGTAAATAGTTTTTTTTTGCTACTTTTGCGGGTAAATACAAGTCGTCTAACTATATTGGTTTGATGAAGTATATCAGTTTCGGAATACAAACTTAAAGAGAAAAGTCGGATTATGAAACGTATTCAGATTATCAATGGTCCCAACCTCAATTTATTGGGAAAACGTGAACCGGGAGTTTATGGCAATCAGTCGTTTGAAAGCTTTTTCGAAGAATTGAAAGCAAAATATCCCCAGATGGAATTACTCTATTTTCAGTCGAACTCTGAAGGAGCTATCATCGATAAAATTCACGAAACAGGTTTTACACTGGATGGAATTATTTTGAATGCAGGCGCCTACACGCATACTTCGGTGGCAATTGCCGATGCTATTCGCTCGGTTGCCGCTCCGGTGATCGAGGTGCATATTTCCAATGTTTTCAAACGCGAAACTTTCAGGCATCATTCTTATCTAAGCGAAGTCTGTAAAGGTTGTATTGTGGGTTTTGGAATGGATTCGTACCGTTTGGCTGTCGAAGCATTGAAATAGTGAACAGGCAACAAAGTTTTAGTTTTCAAAAAAAAGATCGTTTAGTTAAAAACCTTCTGCGCTCTCAAGTGTTGTGTGTAGAAGATCATAATTCATTTATTTCATGTTAAAATCGACCAAAATTGTAGCTACTATCAGCGATAAACGCTGCGATGTGGATTTTCTCCGCGAGTTGTATATCGAAGGAATGAACGTGGTTCGTATGAACTCGGCACATTTACAGAAAGACGGTTTTCTGAAAATCATCAATAATGTTCGTGAAGTAAGTAATCACATTGCCCTATTGATGGACACAAAGGGTCCCGAAGTGCGCACGACGGTGGCTCAAGATGATGCCATTGAAATTACAGCCGGCGATATGCTTAAGGTAGTCGGTAATCCCGATCAAATATCGACACACGAATGTATTGCGGTAAACTATCCGTTTTTCGTGCGTGATTTGCATGTGGGCGATGATATTCTTTTCGACGACGGAGAAATCGACCTGAAAGTTGAATCGAAAACAGACGATTACCTGCTTTGTAAAGCGCTAAACGATGGGACTTTGTGTAGTCGCAAAAGTGTGAATGTACCCGGAGTTCGCATCAACCTGCCTTCGCTTACCGAACGCGACAAGCAAAACATACTTTTCGCTATCGAAAATAAGGTAGATTTTATCGCACACTCTTTTGTACGTAACAAACAGGACATCTTGGACATTCAAAAGATATTGGATGAACACAACAGTTCTATAAAAATCATTTCGAAAATTGAAAATCAGGAAGGCGTCGACAATATCGACGAAATTCTGGAATATACTTATGGCGTAATGATTGCCCGCGGCGACCTGGGCATTGAAGTGGCACAGGAAAAAATACCCGGCATTCAACGCAAATTGATTCGTAAATGCGTGAAAGCTAAGAAACCGGTAATTGTGGCGACACAAATGCTTCACACGATGATTAAGAATCCGCGTCCGACGCGTGCCGAAGTAACGGATATTGCCAATGCTATTTATTACCGTACCGATGCCTTGATGTTGAGCGGCGAAACCGCTTACGGTAAATATCCCGTCGAAGCCGTACGTACCATGGCATCCATTGCCAAAGAAGCCGAAAAAACCAAAATGTCGGAAAATGATATTCCTATCGAAATAAGCACCAACGACTTAACCTCATTTTTGTGTAATGCTGCGGTTGAAACCAGTAAAAAACTCGGTACAAAAGCAATCATCACAGATACTTATAGCGGACGTACAGCCCGTTATCTGGCAGCTTATCGTGGCGAAAGTCCGGTGCTGGCAATTTGCTATCACGAGCAATCGACACGGGAATTGGCTTTGTCCTACGGCGTTTTTCCCATTTATCAGGAAGGCAAAGGCAATACGCAACAATATTTTCTCGAAGCTTTACAGGACTTGTTACAAAAAGGCTGGATCGAACGCGAAGACTCGGTTTGTTATCTGAGTGGTAGTTTTGGAGAAGGATTCGGGACAACTTTCCTTGAAGTAAACAGGGTAGACAAAATTTTAGAATCACGAGCCCAGTATTTGTTACCGAATTTTTAAATCGATTTTTACCGATTATTTCAGCAGGCGTTTAATCAACTAAACGCCTTTTCTTTCTTATTAACACATATTGACATTATGTAATTAAACTTATTTGCACTTTTGTGGTCGAATAATCACGTTTTTTTAATTGACAAATTTTTCAAAGATTATTATATTGTTTTTTAGGTATGAAAAAGATTTTAAGCTTATTGTTTCTCCTGACTACTGTTATTCCTGTTTTTGCATTGTATACCATAAAAGGTAGAATAGTGGATGCGTCCACTCAAACCCCACTTGACTTTGTAAATATCGCTCTTTTTAAGGAGGATGCAGCAACTCCTACTGCGGGGGTCTCTTCCGACGAAAAAGGAGAGTTCCTTTTACCTCAGGTTCCGAAAGGGAAATACACATTACGTGTCAGTTTTGTTGGGTACAACACCATTAACCTGCCCTTAAATGTAAGTGATAAAGAGCTTAACATGGGCATGATAAAACTTGTTGAAAACAGCAAAACACTTTCGGAAGTCGAAGTAATCGGTCAGGGAACGCAAATGCGGTTCGATATTGACAAAAAAGTATTCACGGTCGATCAGAATATTGCTTCGGCAGGAGGTTCGGCAACCGAAGTTTTACAGAATATCCCTTCGGTGGATGTTGACAACGAGGGAAATGTCTCGCTTCGCAACAGTTCGAGCGTTGAGGTTTGGATTAACGGCAAACCTTCGGGACTGACTGCCGATAACCGTGCGCAGATTTTGCAGCAAATGCCGGCCGAAAGCATTGAAAGTATTGAAATTATGACGAATCCTTCGGCTAAATTTAATCCTGAAGGAACAGCCGGAATTATCAATTTGGTTTTAAAGAAAAACCGGAAAGCCGGCTATTATGGAAGTGTTTCAGCAGGAATCATGTATTCGGATGGAGGAAAACCGGGTGGAACGCTTGGCGCAAACCTGAATTACAGCAGCAGCAAAGTAGATGCTTATCTGAATGTCGGTTATCGCAACATGAATTTTACCAGCGGCAGTAATACCGACCGGTATAATCTTTCGGGAACCGACACCATAAGCCTCCTGAACCAAACCAATACCATGGATCGTTCATTCGGCGGCTTGTTTATGCGCGGCGGAGTCGATTATCATTTGGATAATAAAAACACACTGAGTTTGGGTGGATTCGGCATGTTGGGCAGCGGAAATTCAACGTCCAAAATAGTCAACAAGATAAGTAATTATGCCGACGGGATATTGTTGAAAGATTATATCCGCGATAATACTGAAAGTGAAGACCATCCAGGCATGAATGTAACCCTTGATTATACACATGATATTGATAAGAAAGGTTCCAATTTCATGGCAAGTCTTTCATATTCACAACATAAACGTAATAGCGACAATCGTTATATTCAAACTGATTTATTGGGAAATAACACTTCCGATATTACCCAAATCAACGATGGACAAAATAAGGAATTACAATTTAAAGCAGATTATACCAAAAAGTTGACTGAAAGCAGCCGATTGGAAGCGGGTTGGCAAAGCACGATTCAGGAACGGTTAAGCCCTGCAAGCGGCATCAACAATATAACAAACACGGAATTAAAACAGTATTTCAATATTTTTGATTATAAGGAACAAAATCATGCAGCCTACTTGACTTACGGCGATCGATTTTTCAAGAAACTGAGTGTTCAGGCTGGTTTGCGCGCCGAATACCTGACCAAGGGATCGGACTACACCTACAAAGATGAAAATGATAACTGGAACGAAAAAATCATTACCATTGAACCAAAATCGAGTCTGCAATTTTTCCCGAGCGCCTATTTGTCGTACTCACTGCCTAAAAACAATGAACTACAGCTAAATTACACGCGTCGTGTTAATCGTCCGCGTGGAAGGCAAATCAATCCTTTCCGCGATTTTTCCGATTCAACCAATATCTCCTACGGTAATTCTGACCTCGATCCCGAATATTCAACGGCTCTTGAATTTAATTATATAAAGAGTTGGGACAATCATTCCTTGTCGGCTTCGACCTATTACCGTTTCACCGACAACGTGATCCAAAGAGTCAGTTTTATCAACGCCGGAACGATGGAAAGTACATACATGAATGTTTCAAAATCGAGCTATTGGGGCGCCGAGCTGGTGGCTAAAAACCATTTGTTCAAAATATTAAACCTGACCTCGTCGCTCAATTTTTATTATAACAAAATGGATTCATCTACTTATGAAAACCCTTATGATCCGACAATAAGAACAGGAATTCCAGCCCAGAACAACTTTTCGTGGAGTGGAAGAGTTATGGCCAATATTATGTTTGGAAGAACCACATCGGGGCAGATTTCGGGACAATATTCAGCTCCGCGCGTTATTGTCCAGGGAAAACAAACGGCAAGCTATTCAATTGATATGGGTCTGCGCAAGACCTTCTTCGACCGGAGCCTGAGCCTGAACCTTATGGTACGCGACTTGCTGAATTCCCGTAAACGAAATACAATTACCTGGGGTGATGGATTTTATCAAACAAACGAATCTTATTTCCACGGACGAATGATCGGACTTACAGCCACTTATAACTTTGGGAACATGAAACCAAAACAAAGTGATCGTAAAAAAACAGAATCGCAGTCGGATATGAATCTTGACAGCGAAATGGAATAACCCCAAATCATCCCCGCCTGCGGAACTCGGCACAAACGAGGGCTGTGGCAACGCTCACGTTAAGCGATTCGGAAGTAGGCTCGCCTTTAGGAAAGTTAGGAATCAACAATCGTTTGGTTACTAACTTTTCCATTTTTTCAGAAATGCCGTTCCCTTCATTACCCATAAGAACAATACCCTGTTGAGACAGCGTTTCGGAATAAATATCATTTCCATTCATAAATGTTCCGTAAACAGGGATTTTTTTTGAAATACTTTGCAGGAAATTTTCTAAATTCACATAATGAACCCGTACCCTTGCCAATGCTCCCATAGTAGCCTGTACGGTTTTTGTGCCGAAAGCATCGGCGCAATGCTCCGAACAAATAATATCGCGAATGCCAAACCAGTCGGCAATACGAATGATAGTTCCCAGATTCCCCGGATCCTGCACATCGTCTAACGCCAAGCTTAACCGTGTCGAAATATCCGACTCAGAAAGGATATAATCCGGTTTTTCAAATACCGCTAATACCCCTTGAGGCGTTTTTTGATTCGATATTTTATTCAAATCTTCTTTTGAAATAACCCTGATTTCAGCTTTTAGAGTTTTACCGGACTCTTCAGCCCAGTCGGCAGTTGCAAGCAAATAATGAACGTGAAAACTTCTTGCTAAATCTAAAACCAGTTTAGTGCCTTCGGCAATAAACAATCCTGATTCGTCGCGGTACTTTTTTTGCGACAAAGCCTTTATTTGTTTTATCTGGTTTTTTGAAATCACTTTGGCTCGATATATGTTAAGCGAAATAAGAGAATTTATTTGAAAAAAAATAAAATTCAGGAAACAAAACTAACAAAGATTCCCGAGAAACACAAAAAATAAGACGATATATTCAAAATATATATCCTAAAATTGGAATAAAATTGAGAAACCTCCATAGTAAATTATCAATTTAAAGTATATTTGCAAAAAAAACCTTGTATGCTTGATATGAAGCAATTCAATTATTATATCATCCTGTTTACTGTAATTTTGCTGTCGGCCTGCAATACAACCAAGCACGTGCCCGATGGTCAATACCTGCTCAGCAAAAGCCGCATACACACCGACGTGAAGAACATCCCGAGAAGTGATTTGGAGGATTATCTTCGTCAGACTCCTAACACAAAAGTGCTTGGAGTTTTTCCTTTGCAATTGGGAATTTATAATATCGCCGGTAAGGACACGTCGAAAAGGTGGAATAGGAATTGGATGCGAATCGGAGATGCACCGGTTATTTACGACGAATATCTTACCCAAATGTCAGCCCAACAGCTTCAGAAAGTATTTGTAAATAAAGGTTATATCAATGCTAAAGTGGATACGGTTGTAACCAAAAAGAAGAAGAAAGCCACAGTTGATTATTATATCAAATCGAATAAACCTTACACGCTGCGAAAATATGAAGTGAAGTTGAAGAATATGTTGTTATCCGAAATTGCTTCGGACACTTCACGTTCGCTAATCCGTCCGGGAATGCTGTTCGATGCTGATATTCTTGATGCTGAACGGCAAAGAGTTTCAACCAGTTTCAGAGAAAAGGGCTTTTACAATTTCAACAAGGATTTTTTGGTTTACTCGGCTGACAGTTCTTTAAATGACCACAAAGTGGATGTAAATCTTGACTTGAGGAGCTATTTAAAATCTGGAAACGATTCAATAAACAATCTTGTTTTCAGACAATATAAAATTAACAGGGTTGTTTTTAACACCAACGCTAATTCCGGATTAATTTCAGATGAAGATACGGTCATCCAATCAGATACAACAAAATTCAGAGATTTCTACCTGATTTCAGGCAGTGAAAAATTTATTAGTCTGGATGCATTGATTTATAGTACTTATATCAGTCCTCAATCGCTTTACAGCGATATGGACGTAGAAAAAACATATTCCGCTCTGAATACTTTAGGCCCAGTTAAATATGTCAATATAAGTTTCAGAGAGCAAGCCGAAAACATGCTCGACTGTTTTATCAACATCATTCCCGCAAAAACCATCTCGTTATCTACTGAAGTGGAAGGCACTTATACTGAAGGATATTGGGGCGCCGCAGCAAAACTTGGGGTGGTTAATAAAAATGCTTTTAAAGGCGCCGAAACGCTTACCGCTCAGGGTCGTTTTGCCTATGAATGGCAACAGGGAATTTGGGCAAGAGAACTTGGCGGTCAGGTTGGTTTGAAATTCCCGCGTTTCTTGTTTCCGGTAGGTAATTACGAATTTAAACGGAATATGCATGCCAATACCGAATTTACAACCAATTTAAGCTATCAGGACAGGCCATCGGAGTTCAAGGCAACTAATATAGGCGGAGGCATGAACTACTCTTGGAACAGGGGAAAATATCGTCATATTTTTGAATTGTTTAATCTGAGTTTCATGGCTTTCGATGTTGATCCGGCGTTTAGAAATGAATATTTGACAACTGGAGAATACAATAAGTATAACTACGAAAACAGGTTTGTCCTGAGAATGGGGTATAGCGGTTCTTTTAGTAATTATAACGCAAACAGACCTTTACGTGATTATTCAACTTACCGATACAATTTTGAATCGGCAGGTAATCTGCTATACGGATTAAATCATCTTTTGAATTCCGAAGTGTGGCCCGATGGAACTTTCAAACTTTTTAATGTGCGGTATTCACAATATGTCCGGGCTGAATTTAATTTTACTCATCATCAAATTATTGACAAAAACAACCGGTTTGTTTATCATCTGGGAGCAGGAATAGGTATGCCTTATGGAAACGCCGATATTATACCTTATGAAAAAAGATTTTACAGTGGCGGGGCAAACAGTGTAAGAGGCTGGAGAGAAAGTACGTTGGGACCTGGGGTTTATAATCGCGACACTTTGCGTTTAAGAGACTATAACCAGGTAGGCGACATAAAGCTTGACTTGAGTATGGAATATCGGGCTAAAATGTTTTGGGTACTCGAAGGAGCATTGTTTCTCGATGCCGGAAATATCTGGACAATAAAATCTTATGATGAACAACCCGGCGGAGCATTTAAATACGATTCGTTCTTAAAACAGATTGCCATTGCTTACGGCGCCGGGTTACGATTCGACTTTTCATTTTTTATCGCACGTGTCGATGTTGGGTTCAAGCTCTTTGATCCGGTTCGCACCCGTTTGAATCAATGGCGTTTAAAACCGAATTTAAATGATGACTTTGCGCTACACATAGCCATTGGTTATCCTTTCTAAACTATTGCTTATTTTCCTACAACGAGCTGTTATCATTTCCCTTGCTTGCAGGCTTTTTAATAGTTTTACTTTGCACACCGCCTAATAAATTAAAAGTCATCCGGTGGTATGGGGTAGTTCCGTGTTCTCGAATGGCATTCCGGTGTTTGACGGTTGGATAGGCTTTGTTTTTAGCCCAGTCGTAAACAGGATACTCAGCATGAAGGTCTTGCATGATTTCATCCCGATGGGTTTTGGCAAGCACCGAAGCAGCTGCTATCGAAAGGTATTTGCTATCGCCTTTAACAATGGTTTGGTGAGGAATCTGTTGGTAAGGTTTAAACTTATTACCATCCACAATGATAAATTCAGGGAGAATCGTGAGCTTATCAATAGCCTTGTGCATGGCTCTGATCGAAGCATTCAAAATATTGATTTCATCAATTTCATTATTGTCGACCAAAGCCACAGCCCAGCTTAAAGCCTGATTTTCGATGATGGGGCGTAATGCATCTCTTTGTTTTTCGGATAATTGTTTGGAGTCGTTCAAAGCCTGACAATCGAAACCGGGAGGCAAAATAACTGCTGCAGCTACAACGGGTCCTGCCAGGCAACCCCGACCCGCTTCGTCACAACCGCATTCATATAGATTGGCAGAAAAATTTCCGAGTAATTTATTCGTTCTCAAGCAATACTGACTTTATTCGTTATTTTCAGGTTCGTCTTTTTTGGGAATCAACTGTTGGTTTTTGGCTTCATCCCAAAGTTTCGGTACCATATTTATAATAGGTTTAAATGCAAAAGAATCTGTTTTCGTTTCGGGATTCATTATGTTGAATTTATTGTCGATTACATTAAAAACATTGAGTAACACGCTTATAATGAGTGCGTATTTAAGTCCGCCAAAAATGCCGCCAAGAAACTTATTCAATCCACCCAGCGCAATAGAGTCGAATAATTTATCTAATGCTTTTGCTGCGATTAATAATGCTACTGCAATAGCAATGAAAAGCAGTAAATAGGCAACAGGCAAGGCGGTTTTTTCTGAAACTTCAAAACTATTAATCAATATACCTGCTACTCGGGGCGAAAACAGTTTAGCCCCGTAAATGCCTAAAAAAATAGCGGCAAGCGATGTGAGTTCTTTAATCAACCCTTTGAAAAGCCCAAAAATAAAACCAGCGGCTATCGGAATGATTATAATCAAATCCAATGAATTCATATATTCCGTTCTTTGTTGCAAACTTACATAAAAATCTATGATTTATAAACATATCCCATAAAAATCTATCGTCCTGAATAATTTATCAAGGAAAGATAAAAAGATAATGAATCAATTAATGTGATTTTCCGCTTCATTCCCTAAAAAATCAATGCTCGGACTTTAACCCCAGATGTTTTCCACAGTGTTTATTATTTTCCATCTTTCTTACATAGACACATAATAAGCATTTTACCGTTTAATTCACACACAAATAATCCTTTTAAAAACATGCGTAATTTTTTTTTGGCACAGCTTTTGACTGTTGTCTGATACGAAAAGAGAATCTCGATATCGCATTACCAAAATACATTATCCACTACTTAAAAAAATGATTATGAAAGCAAAATTTGCAAGCCTGTTAGTGGTACTTTTAACAGCATTAACCGCTCAACTTCCGGCACAAAGATCAATCACCGTTGAAGCAACCAACGACGATATAAGTTACTATCTCGACTTAAAAGCCGTTGCATCTATTTTTGGAGAGTCAATAAATCTGGAAGATTTTGAACGACGGTTAAATGATTATGATAGCCAAATTTCAAATCTTGATTTGAATGGAGATGGTGAAATTGACTATCTGCGAGTAATAGAAACCTCCGAGAACAATGTACATTTAATTGTTATTCAGGCAATTCTTGACAGAGATGTTTTTCAGGATGTAGCAACAATTGTAGTTGAACGCGACAGATATAAAAGAACTTACGTTCAAATAATCGGCGACCCCTATATGTATGGTTACAACTATATTATCGAACCTGTTTATGTGAGGGTTCCCCATATCATCTCTTGGTTTTGGACACCGCGTTATCATCGTTGGCATTCTCCCTATTATTGGGGCTATTATCCTAATTATTACCGCTATCGTCGACCGATAGAAATCAATCTTTATTTGTCGAATATTCACAAACATATCAATTACAATCATCATTATCGCTATACCGAGAACCGTAGAAATCAAAATGCAATAAGATTACATAGCTCAATATCGCGCAACGATTATGGGAATAAATATCCCGATCGCAATTTTAATAATCGCCACAGCGATGTAAAAAACCGGCACGAATTTGAAACACGGAGCAAGAGCAACAGCAGAAATTATCAAAATAACGAAAGTAAACGCAGCAGTGAAGTATACAACGAAAATACGAGACGTCAGTCTTCGGTAAACAGAAGCAATAACTCCGCACAACGCGAAAGCAAGCCTGACCGGCAGACGACTACCGTTAACCGCCCAGAAAACAAAGATACAAAGGTTACGCGCGAACCGAGCAGCAGGACACAACAAACAGTTCAGCCGAAACCTTCGAAGGAAAGCCGAAATGCTGAACGAAAACAAGAATCAAAACCGAGAAGCAACGATTCAAAAAATGATAATAGCAGAAACCGCGACTCACGAAGCGATTCGAGAAGATAAAATAAGAACCTTATGAAATGAATGTTTGTACGAGAATGATTGTTTATAAACCGCTGAAAGAAAATTTCGGCGGTTTTTTTTGCGGATACTATTGACAAGAACTTTTATCAACATAAATAACAGCAAGCAAGGAAAGTGTTAATGGATTGATTTTAAATATTCCTGTTCGGTTTGTCCCGGAATAGGGATGAGTTCGGTTTTAGCAAAGCAATTCAGGGCTTTTAAATCCATAATAGAGGAATACCCTGAACGTGAAATGATTTTTTTGGCTCCTTTGAGTATTGGTACAAGCTCTTCGTCGTGCAAATGCGATACAAGCGTAACATCGCCAACGTGGTAGCATCGTTTTTCAGCAGTGGGCTGACCGCAAACGATCAGCATTTTTTGACCCGAATGCTGAAATCGACGCATAAGTTCCTGTTCGAAAATCGAACGTTGCGGCTCCACGCCCGATAAAACAGCTATCGTTTCGTAACTGTTATCGATAGTTTTATTTTCAAAATCATGAAAGCGCGAAAGTGGTCCAATAAATTTAGCGTTGCGCGGCAGCGGATATTTATGCGACAAATCGCCCGAAAGATTTTCTTTTCCTTCAATATCGGGAATCCAGCATTCGTTGTACCTGAGAATAATAATCCGATGTATCAGCCATATTAAAGGTTCCAGTATTTTCAACGTCAAAGGCATCTTAACCATCAATTGGTGTGTGATATAAATGCAATGCGTTTTTTTGCTCCAGAGCCCGAAACGATTGTCGGAAATCACCTGATCGAAATGTTCGTTTTTCAGCAGTTTTTTCAACCAACGATGTTCTTTGCGAATCCCGCCAAGAATATTAGGCAGATTCCACAACATGGCTATAACCTGCGTTTTTCCTGACGAATAACGAATAGCATAGGAAGAAACCTCTATAAGCCGTAAGTTGGGAAATTGTTGGTGCAGAAACTCAAGCGGAAAACCATCTGCCGCAATCACCACCTCATGACCATCGGCTACAAGTTTTCGAATAATCGGCACACAACGGGTAGCGTGTCCTAATCCCCAATTCAACGGACATAAGACAATTTTCATAATCTCTGATCAGTTCTCTTTGACAAATTATTTTTATTTAGTACCTTATCTTTCAAATTCG
>DIFH01000110.1 GCA_002427615.1 Paludibacter sp. UBA5753 | reverse complement strand
GGAAAGCGCTAAAATAACCTACCCTGTCGGACTTGACCCGAAAGCCGGCATCTTTGCGCTGTATGCGCAACGCGAAGCCGGTATCACAAGGAATGTTATTATAGACGAAACCGGAAAAATTGTTATGCTCACCCGCTTGTACAACGTGGAAGAATTTCGTAAAATGACGCAGGTAATCGACAAGCTTTTGAAATAAGTTCTTAGTGCTATCCAACGTTATCAGGAAATTGCAGATTTTACAAATGGCAAGGATCACAATACACATCAAATGGCTGTTACTATGCTGAACGAAGAAATTGAACACGAAAATGATATTGAGGATTGGCTTACAGACATCCAGCGGATGAAAGTATTCAATGTTATGACTGGTTCTTCTGTACTAAAGAATTATCGGAAAATAAAGTGGAAGCTGCTTTGGGCAAGAAGTAAAAGAGAAATTTATACACAAAAAAGAGAAACGGGTCGCTGTTTCTCTTTTTTTTTGTTAAAGTTGGGTTATTATGAACATTTGTTCAAAATAACCTGTATATTTGCAACTCATATCAATAGCAAATAAATTATAAAATAAAAAGATGCCACGTCCCAAACAATCTCGCAAAATAGTATCGCCACCACTAATGCAAGGCTTCAAGCCTTTTGGCATTCCGGGTTCTGCATTAGAAACGCTCGTTTTGAACTTCGACGAATATGAGACCATTCGTTTGCTCGATTATGAAGGATTAATGCAGGAAGAAGCCGCTGAACGTATGAATGTTTCGCGTCCGACATTGACCCGGATTTACGAAAACGCACGGAAAACAATGGCAAAAGCTTTTGTAGAAGGGAAAATGATCTTGATAGAAGGTGGCAATGTTGAATTTAGCAAGCAGTGGTTTAGATGCAAACGTTGCTTCAAGTTGGTGGACGGCATGGAAAATCATGTTCGTTGTAAAAATTGCATGAATTATTTTAACGATGAATTAACGCCGATTAATAAGCAACTAATATGAGATTAAAAGTTTTAAGCGACAATAGAAAACTACATGACGTACTCGAAAAAGAGCATGGTTTGTGCATTTACCTTGAAACAGGGAAATATAAATGTTTGCTCGATGTGGGAGCATCAGGCAAGTTTATCCATAATGCCGAGCAAATGGAAATAGAGATTGAAGACATTGATTATGTTTTTATCTCACACGGGCATTCGGATCATATTGGCGGACTCGAACCTTTTTTGAAACGAAACACGAAAGCAAAAATCGTTTTATCCAAAAATGCGTTGACACAACAGTTTTTCTCCGTCCGAAACGGGTTGAGAGACCTTAGCAGCAAGGCAGATATCCAGGGTCAAGAGAGCAGGTTTGTTTTTGTCGATTCAAAAACAGTTTTTGAAGACGACATTCAGGTTTTTCCTTGCCAGTCATGTTTTTATCCTATACCAAAAGCCAACAAAACCTTGATGAAAGAAAATAACGGTGAATTGGTTGCCGATGATTTTAACCATGAATTGATTGTTTGTTTTGGTATTAAAGATGATGTCGTTGTGTACAGCGGATGCGCCCATTGCGGGATACTGAATATACTGGATTCGGTAAAACAAGTACTAAATAGACCTGTTTCAGTTTTGATAGGAGGGTTTCATTTGCTTGATGGCTATGAAGGTCAGTACGAAACTGAAGATGAAATCAATAAAATTGTAGAGCAGCTCAATGTTGACTTTCCTGAAACACGCTTTTATACAGGACATTGCACCGGTGAAGGCGTTTATTCGCTTTTAAAGAAAAAATTAAATGGCAGATTGAGCTGGTTTTATACGGGCTTTGTAGTTTCAATTAAACAATAAAAAAGAGCATGAAAATCGCCATAACTTCAACAGGAGATACATTGAATTCAACGATTGATAGTCGCTTTGGTCGTTGTGCCTTTTTTGCAATTTATGATACTGAAACAAAATCAACTGAATTTATTTTCAATCCTATCAAAGACACGCAAGAAGGTGCAGGTCCGGCGGCAGTTCAGTTTGTGGCAGCGCATAAAGTGAGTAAAATTGTTTCGGGCGAGTTTGGTATGAAAATTAAATCACTTCTGGACAGCTTGAAAATAAATATGATAATTCTAAAAGATCCGAAAAAAAAGATTAAAGACATAATTGAAATATTAAATAATGAAAAATAAAGGAGGATTTATTATGAAAGTAGCCGTTCCAACAATAGGTGGTCTTCTTGATGAGTTTTTTTATTCATGTGAAGTTTTTACAATTTTTACGATTGATGAAAATGATACCATTGTAGATGTTGAATTATTGTATACCCCAGAAAGTTGTGATTGTAAAAACAATATTCCTTTAACTATGCAACAAAAAGGAGTTACAATAATGCTTGCCAATATAGTCCCTGAGCATACTGAAGGAAGTTGTTCGAAATATGGCATAACTGTTTATCTGGGATATACCGGATATGTTCGTGATGTTGTGCAGGCTTTTTTAAAAAGACAGATGGTTGTAAATTAAATATTTAACCAATAAATTTAACCAATATGCCAAAATTAAATGGTACAGGCCCTGTAGGACAAGGTTCCGGGACAGGGCGTAAATTAGGGAATTGTAGCGCCGCAACCGATGAAGAGAAATCAAAAAAACTTGGAGTTGGCATGGGAAAAGGTCGCAAGGCTGGAAATGTGGAAGGACGAGGAAAACGCTTAAAAAGCGGGAAACAGTAGAATTAATTTTAAGAAAAAGGAGGTTATTATGCCTGGATTTAATCAAAGAGGCCCAATGGGTGACGGTCCAATGACTGGACGCCGTATGGGAAAATGCACTAATTTTGG
>DIFH01000141.1:23718-30845 GCA_002427615.1 Paludibacter sp. UBA5753 | reverse complement strand
GCCATGCTCGGCGCACAATAAAAAAACGGATAATCCCTGTTTCCGAATTATCCGTTTATATCTATTCTTTTATTAATCAACGCTTTCTGTATCCACCACTTCTACGATCACTACTTCCTGAAGAAGTTGGGCGTCGACTATCTCGGTCATCACTCCGTTCCCTACCACGCCAAGGCTTATCGCCACCAGTGGAACTCATTGCCGGACGAACGCTACGGTCTCCGCCACGATCGCTGCTTCCACGATAACCGCCTGAACGTGATTCGCCTGAATTACTACGCGTACGATATTCAGGTTTACTTCCTTCAAAAGATTTACTCCCTTTGGCTTCGCTAACCTGATAATCGGTTTCGCCGGCAAATGCGGTTACCACCTTTTCAACCTGATCGGAAAATACATCAAAAAAAGTAAATTTATTCGTTACTTCGATGGCGCCAATGCTGATTGATTTATCTCCGGTTACTTCATTAATAATTCCCAAAAAACGTTTAGGATCAATACCTTCACGCTCACCGATATTCATTTTCAAGCGGATACGATTGCCCGACTTCGAAGGTCTTTCACCACGTTCGGGTCTGTCGCCTCTTTCAGTTCTCATTCCACGTTCACCGCGTTCCGAACGTTCATGGTAATTCAAGTCTTCAGCATCCTTATAATATTCGAGGAAACGATTGAACTCCAGCGAAACGAAACGTTTCAGGATTTCCTCTTTACTAAGGCCTTCCAATTGTTTCATAATTTGAGGAATATAAGGTAAAATCTGTTCTTCGTTTACTTCCACATTTTGCATGCGGTCAATCATAAAAAACAATTGCTTTTTACAAACTTCAAGCCCGTTTGGAATTTGCTGTTGTTCAAAGGTTTTTCTGAGCATACGCTCTATATCCTTTATTTTGAACTTTTCTTTCGAATGGATAATCGAAACGGAAACGCCTTTTTTGTTGGCTCGTCCGGTACGACCGCTACGGTGTGTATAAATTTCCACATCATCGGGCAAATTGTAATTGATAACGTGTGTCAAATCGCTTACATCCAAACCGCGTGCAGCAACATCGGTTGCAACAAGTAACTGGATATTACGGATACGGAATTTTTGCATCACCGTATCGCGTTGTGCCTGCGAAAGGTCGCCATGAAGTGCGTCGGCGTTATAGCCATCGTGCATTAAATGGTCGGCTACTTCTTTGGTTTCCTGACGGGTAC
The DNA here is from genome assembly GCA_002427615.1 of Paludibacter sp. UBA5753. Classification (GTDB taxonomy): domain Bacteria; phylum Bacteroidota; class Bacteroidia; order Bacteroidales; family Paludibacteraceae; genus Paludibacter. The sequence goes on along the minus strand of DIFH01000141.1, from coordinate 29,642 downwards.
GGCAAAAAACAATACCATAAATATCAGGATTCAGATCCACAATGCGTTTCAGCACCAGATAGCGTTGTTTTGCTTGCGAAACATAATAAATATGTTCTACATTTTCAGCTCCCGAATTTTTTGTACCAACGGTAATTTCCTCAAAATTTTTCATGTAGCGACGCGCTATCATCGAGATTTCTTTGGGCATCGTGGCAGAGAAAAGCATGGTGCGACGCGTTGCCGGAGTGCGCTCAAGAATCGTTTCTATGTCTTCTTTGAAACCCATATTCAACATTTCGTCGGCTTCGTCAAGCACTAAAAAATCAATCGCACCAAGTTCAATTTTTCCACGTTCAATCAAGTCGATCAACCGTCCGGGAGTTGCCACAATAATTTGCGGAGCAGTATCCAACTGACGGAGTTGTGTGCGTATATCTTCGCCTCCATACACCGGTACAATGCGCATTCCACGCATGTTTTTTGAATAACCTTTCAGGTCGTTCGAAATCTGGATACACAATTCGCGGGTCGGAGCCAGCACCAATGCCTGCACTTGCTTGCGATCGGCATCAATCATGTTCAACACAGGCAACCCGAAAGCTGCGGTTTTTCCTGTTCCTGTTTGTGCTAACGCCACTAAATCGGCGGTTTGTTCGAGCATGAACGGGATGGCTTTTTCTTGCACGGGCATAGGTTGCTCGTAGCCAAGTTCTTCGATGGCCGATAAAATATCGTCCTTCAAATTCAATTCTTTGAATGTCATTTTGTTGTTTTTAGTACACGTTTCGAGTAGTCATCCGGCGATTTTTTCATTCGTTTCACAAACGTGTACCCTCAGATTAGCGGACTGCTCATTATAAAGCAGTGAAATTTGGACATTTACTCACAACGCATAGTTGTTTAAATTCGGGTGCAAAGGTAGTCAAATTTATTGAGAATCGAACACTTCATCAATAAATATATTTTACCCCGTCAAAAAGTTGATTATCATAAATACATAATTAAAAGCCAAGTATCAAATAGATGACTTAATTTGGCTCTATTTTAGCAAATTGCAGGATTTCAAGGAGTCATACGATTGACTTGCGGATATGAGTAATTATATTAACTTTATTTTCCTGGGATTGGTTGGTTTTGAAACATGAAAAATCGTTTACAGAAATAACAAATTGCTTGTATTATTGAATTATTTCATTAATTTTGCATTCGATTTTTAAGTAAATCATACAGTTGTATATCAAACTATTATAAAAAATAAAATCATCATGAAACCAATGACCAAAAGTCCATTGCAAATTGCGCGTGCAGCCTACCAACCTAAACTGCCTGCTGCGCTGAAAGGCAATGTTGTATTGAAAGAAGGCGCTAATACTGAATCGGTAGCTGATCAGACCGACATCAAAAAACTTTTTCCAAACTCTTACGGAATGCCTTTGATTACTTTCGAAACCGGCGAGAAAAAAGAAAACCCAATAGTTGGCGTAGGGGTTATCCTTTCCGGAGGGCAAGCCCCCGGCGGACATAATGTAATTTCAGGACTTTTCGATGGTTTGAAAGCCTTGAACCCGAACAATAAATTGTACGGATTTTTAGGCGGACCGAGCGGATTAGTTGATCATCAATACATTGAACTGACCAAAGAAATTGTTGATGAGTATCGCAATACCGGAGGTTTCGACATTATCGGCTCGGGACGTACAAAACTTGAAGAAGAAGAACAATATGAAAAAGGCGCTGAAATTTGCAAACAATTGGGAATTAATGCAATCGTGATTATTGGCGGAGATGATTCAAATACGAATGCTTGTGTGTTAGCCGAGTATTACTCGCAGAAAAAAACAGGTATTCAGGTTATCGGCTGTCCGAAAACCATTGATGGCGACCTGAAAAACGAAATGATTGAAACTTCTTTCGGTTTCGATACGGCTTGTAAAGTGTATTCGGAATTAATCGGAAATATCCAACGCGATGCCAATTCAGCTAAAAAATACTGGCACTTCATTCGTCTAATGGGTCGTTCAGCTTCGCACATCACCCTCGAATGTGCTTTGCAAAGCCAACCCAACATTTGCATTGTCTCGGAAGAAGTAGAAGCTAAAAATCTCACTTTAAGAGATATAGTTGAAGATATAGTAAACGTGATTGTTCATCGGGCAAGTCACGGATTGAATTTCGGAACAATTTTAATTCCTGAAGGATTGATTGAATTTATTCCTGCCATGAAAAAACTGATTGCGGAACTGAACGATTTACTGACTCATAACGAAGATTTCAACGCGCTGGAAACCGATGATGAAAAACGTCAATACGTAAAAGGATTATTGACTCCTGAAAGCAGCCAGGTTTACCGTGATCTGCCCAAAGGAATTGCACGCCAGTTGACTTTGGATCGCGACCCGCACGGCAATGTGCAAGTTTCGTTGATCGAAACAGAAAAACTGCTGATCGAAATGGTTGCCAAACGACTTGCACAACTGAAAGCCGAAGGAAAATACAAAGGCAAATTCTCGGCAATCAATCACTTCTTCGGCTACGAAGGACGTTGTGCCATTCCTTCAAACTTCGATGCAGATTACACTTATTCATTGGGCTACACAGCTTCTTTATTAATTTCGGAAGGTAAAACCGGTTATATGGCGTCGGTTCGTAATCTGACAGCTCCTGCTACCGAATGGATTGCAGGCGGCGTGCCCATCACCATGATGATGAACATGGAAAAACGTCACGGTAAAATGAAACCCGTTATTCAAAAAGCGCTGGTACGTTTAGATGGAGCTCCGTTTAAATATTTTGCAGCCCACCGCGAAGACTGGGCCGACGAAAAAGCAAGTTACGTGTATCCGGGTCCAATCCAATATTATGGACCAACCGAAGTTTGTGACTTACCAACCAAAACTTTACAATTAGAAAAAGAATAAACACCTCTAATTCTGATGTATAGTCCTGAAAAACAGCAATAGCTTTTCAGGACTATTTTTTATCCTTCAACAATTATTATTGATACAATTAAACCGGTTATAATTAATCAGCAACGACTTACTGATTTTAACTATAATTTAAAATTGAATTATTCCGTATAAATAAAAATGTATTTGTAAAAAAATAATGTATTTTTGCAATTTAAAGAAAGAACTAAATTTTAAAAAGCTCGGCGAATGATTCTAAACTATATTTGGATCGGATTTATACTGGTAGCATTTGTTATTGCTTGTTTTCAACTGATATTCAACGGAAATACCCAAATATTTACGGATATAATTCAAGCTGCTTTCGGTTCTGCTAAAACCGGATTCGAAATTTCACTCGGATTAACAGGAGTGCTTTCCTTATGGTTAGGAATTATGAAAATAGGCGAAAAAGGCGGCGTAATTCAAATATTTGCCCGCATTGTGGCTCCTTTTTTCTCAAAAATTCTGCCGGATATACCCAAGAATCATCCTGCACTCGGCAGTATCTTCATGAATGTTTCAGCCAATATGCTGGGCCTTGATAATGCGGCAACCCCCATGGGACTGAAAGCCATGAAAGAATTACAGGAAATCAACCCCGATAAGGAGACGGCGTCGAATCCCATGATTATGTTTCTGGTTTTAAACACAGCCGGCCTCTGTTTAATTCCCATCAGCATAATGGTTTACAGGGCGCAATTAGGAGCGGCAAACCCTGCCGATGTTTTTCTGCCCATCCTGATTGCTACTTTTATTGCTGCGTTGACAGGCTTGATTACTGTTGCCATTTATCAGAAAATCAATCTTTGGGATAAAACAATCATGGGAACAATTTCAGGGCTTGTGATTTTCATTGCCGGGGTTATCTATTTACTCAGCCAACTGTCCAAAGACCAGATTGCACAATATTCATCGCTTACAGCCAACTTCTTATTATTTGGAATTATTATTTCATTTATATCAATGGCAATTATCAAAAAAGTAAATGTTTACGAATCGTTTATCGAAGGCGCAAAAGAAGGTTTTCAGGTGGCAGTGGGCATCATTCCTTACTTAATAGCCATTTTAGTTGCTATTGGTATTTTTCGTGCTTCGGGCGCCATGACCATGCTTACCGATGGCATTACGTGGTTCGTAGCCCTAATCGGACTGAACACCGATTTTGTCGGAGCATTACCCACCGCCTTAATGAAACCTTTGAGCGGGAGCGGCGCGCGCGGCATGATGGTTGATGCCATGACGCTGAACGGCGCCGATTCGTTTGTTGGCCGGCTTTCGTGCATAATACAAGGGTCAACCGACACAACATTTTATATTCTTGCCGTTTACTTCGGTTCAGTCGGAATAAAAAATACCCGTTATGCTCTCACTTGCGGATTAATCGCCGACTTCGTGGGAATAACGGCTGCTATTTTGCTGGGTTACTTGTTTTTTCATTGAGTTCCAAAAACAACAGCAGTTACTTGTTTGTTTTATGATTTGCCGGATTATTTGTAAATAAATTAGGGCATCATGTACGGTATATTTTCCCCGAAACACTAAATTAAAAATAATCAGATTAATTCGCTCAAATATGGAAAAGTTGTATTATTCAATATCTGAAGTGGCTTCGATGTTCAATATAAACCAATCGAATCTCCGATTCTGGGAAAAAGAGTTCAAACAGCTGAAACCCAGACGAAATGAGAAGGGAACACGGTTTTATACAAATGAAGATATTGTTACAATTAAGCAAATTATTTTTTTGGTTGATGAACAAAAGCTAACTTTGGAGGGCGCTAAACGTAAAATGAGCCAAAAAATGGACCTTGTAGAAAAACAACAAGAGCTCGTTGAACGTTTAAAAAATATCCGCCAGGAATTAAAAGGCATTTCGAATGCATTGTAATAAATTTAACTTTTTTTTTTATCATGAAGAAAATATTTTCATTACTTCTCATTACCTTTCTTTGTTTTTCAAACATCGATGCCCAAAGCAAACCCAAAAACGTTATTTTCATGATCGGCGATGGCATGGGGTTAGCTCAGATATACGCAGGCATGGTTCCCAATGGGAACAAACTTCAGCTCGAACGTTGCAAACACATTGGTTTCTCAAAAACTTATTCGGCAAGCCATTTTACCACCGATTCGGGAGCCGGAGGAACTGCACTGGCATGTGGTGTAAAAACCAAAAACGGTATGATCGGCATGAATCCCGATTCGGTAGCGGTGCAATCCATACTTGAACTGGCTGAAAAAAATAACCTGTCAACGGGAATCGTTGTTGCATGCGCTGTAACTCATGCTACACCTGCTTCATATATTGCCCATCAGGTAAACCGGAATATGTACGAAGAAATTGCAACCGATTATCTGAAAACCGATATAGATGTTTTTATTGGCGGTGGTCGTAAGTATTTCGAAGAAAGAGCAGATGACAGAAACTTAACAAACGAACTTAAAGCTAAAAACTATCAAATTGCTTATACATTGGATGATGTAAAAGCAACAAAATCAGGAAAACTTGCAGGTTTGCTTTACGAAGACCAGAATCCTGGTATGCCAGAACGGGGAAAAATGTTGCCCGATGCCACTATGGCGGCTATTGATATTCTGGATAACAATAAAAAGGGCTTTTTTTTAATGATAGAAGGTTCCCAAATTGACTGGGCATGCCATGATAATAATGCCGAACAAGCGACACGCGAAGTGCTCGATTTTGACGAAACTTTAGGACGCGTGCTCGATTATGCCCAGAAACAGGGAAATACCTTGGTCGTGGTTACTGCCGATCACGAAACAGGAGGACTGACCTTCCCCACAGGAAATATCGAAGAAGGAACTTTCGAAGCCATTTTTACCACAAAGGGACACACGGGCATTCCCGTTCCTGTTTATGCTTTTGGCCCCGGAGCCGATAGTTTCATAGGCTTTATGGAAAATACCAGCATGAAAAACAAGATTGAAAAACTGCTGAAATTGAAAAAATAATTAAGGTCTGCTGAAAAAGTA
>DIFH01000141.1:0-23711 GCA_002427615.1 Paludibacter sp. UBA5753 | reverse complement strand
AAATGCAAGGTTTTTGAATATAACTGACCATTTTCTTTGCACCACAATTTCTGTTTCTATCGAAAAATGTCCTGAAAGGACTAAACCTGCCTGCCGCAGGCAGGTTTAGCCACTCCGTGTGGCATAAAATAGTTTTTCAGCAGACCTTATTTAAAAATTTTTCTGTCGTCCAGCGCTTTCTGATATTTTGCGGCATTCGCCTGATGTTCGGCATAAGTCGCGGCAAAGTTATGCTCGCCATTCAGTGTTTCTTTGGCGCACATATACAAATAACCGTGATGCTCATAATTAAGCACTGCATCAATGCCATTCGGCGAAGCCACGCGAATGGGACCCGGAGGTAAACCGCGGTTGCGGTATGTATTATAGGGCGAAATCTTTAAAACATGTTCCAGTAAAATTCTTTTTAAACTGAAATCGCCAACGGCAAATTTCAGCGTGGGATCGGCCTGAAGCGGCATATTTTTTTTCAAACGGTTGATATACAATCCTGCCACCATAGGTCTTTCGGCTTTTCCATTGGTTTCTTCTTCTACAATTGAAGCTAATGTACTTACTTCGACCGGGGTTAACGGAATGGCAAGCGCTTTGGCTTTTCGTTCGTCTGTCCAGAATTTATTATATTCCTTTTTCATGCGCTCAAACAATTCTTTTGCATCCATATCCCAGAATACTTCATAGGTGTCCGGAATAAAAAGGGCGATAGAAGTATTCGGATTCAGCTGGTAAGTTGCCAGAAAAGCGGTATCGTTCATCAAATTCAAGATGCTCGCTGAATCGGCCATTAATTGCAACGAGAGCCGACCGGCCAATTGCTCTTTGGTACGGATATTATTGAATGTGAGCTTGACAGGCGTTTGTCGTCCGCTGCGAAGGATACGAACCAATTGAAAATTATTCATGCCGGATTTTAATTCATATCGTCCGGGACGGATTTTTGTGTAGCGCAGCAATGCCGAAACTTGTTTAAATGAAGCCGTATTCCAAACCTTCGATTCCTTTTGCAGTAAAGTTACCACATCCTCAAATCCACTGCTGTCGGGGATACAGAGATAAGCTTTTTTGTCCTGCTTTGGGAAAATATTGGGTGCAAACAAAATGTAAGCGAAGTAGATAAACACCGCCAAGACTACCACAATAAGCCATGAAAGCGGTTTTTTAAGTAACAATGGTTCTGAGGTTTTAGCTAACATATCTGTATCAAATGGTTATAAATTATTGTGGCTGCAAATTTACACATTTGTGTCGATATTTTTATTTTTGGAAAAATAATTTATTTGTAAAGGCTTTTATCAACTTAAAATTCAGATTGTCAAAGCAATTTATAAACAATTTTTCGATTTCACATAAACGGAATTCTAATTCGGTTTTGAAAATCGAAAACTCTTTCCTATATTTGCACCCGCAAAAGCGAAGTTTGGGAAGTTTGGGTGAGTGGCTGAAACCACCAGTTTGCTAAACTGACGTACGGGCAACCGTACCACGAGTTCGAATCTCGTAGCTTCCGCTTCAAACGTCGAAACCCAACCGGTTTTCGGCGTTTTTTGTTTTTATACGCCTCACAACCAACCTGCTGCGTTACAAAATCAGAATTGTTATTAAAAATTCACTACTGACCGACAACAAAAATTGGTAACTACTCAGCACCCTAATAAATTTGATAATAATCAGCCATTTAGTTGATTGTTATGTATTTANNTGAATAACCCCCAGTAAGCGAAGCGCAACTGGAGAATAATGAAACAATCCTCTCCTTTTGATTTTTAGTTCGACAATGTTGAACTGAAAATCAAAAGGAGATAAGAATAAAGGCTGCTGAGTAGTTACAAAAATTGAAACAAAGAAATTACAGCAAAATCAAATTTGATGGATTATTTTATCAATAGAAATGACTTTTAAAGTCTAAAAACAGAACTATTCAAAAAAACACCTTGTTAATCAGGGAATATCAGCGACATTTGTTGTTTATCCTCAATTTTACCTTTGGGCAATTTCTTTTCAGTAAGTTTCAGGCGCACATATTCAGGCGAAGTCTCGTTAACGGGGGAAACAGACAATTCGTTGCAAGTAATAAAATACTGCGCTTTTTTCATGACTATACCTATTTTCTTCAGGTCCGAAGATTTCAGGCGGGCATAATGGCGTGACGCCACAATCAGTTTAGCCGATTTCACTCCAATGCCCGGTACGCGAAGAATCATCGCGTAGTCGGCTTTGTTTATATCTACCGGAAAATATTCGGGATGACGCAATGCCCAAGCCAGTTTCGGGTCGATGTCCAGATCGAGATCGGGATGTTTATCGTCCACAATTTCGTTCACGTTGAATTGGTAAAAGCGCATCAACCAATCTGCCTGATAAAGCCGGTTCTCGCGTACCAAAGGCGGCTGCTTCAACGCCGGCAAGCGGTTGTCGTAAGCATTTACAGGGACAAAACCCGAATAGTACACGCGTTTCATACTCGGACGCTGATAAAGCGCTGCCGAAGTTTGGAGAATTTGTTTGTCGTTTTCGTCGGTGGCACCCACAATCATTTGTGTGCTTTGACCCGCCGGCGCAAAACGCGGAGCCGAGCGATGTTTCTGCCGCTCCTCATGACTTTCGAGCACGCCCTGCTGAATATACAACATAGGTTTGTAAACGCTGGCATAGTCTTTCTCCGGCGCCAGCATTTTCAGGTTTTTCTCAGTCGGAATTTCGATATTGACGCTTAAACGGTCGGCATAAAGTCCTGCCTCGTGAACTAATGCTTCGCTCGCCCCGGGAATAGCTTTGATATGAATGTAACCGTTGAATTTATGGATGGTACGCAGTTCTTTTATTACCCGCACCATGCGCTCCATCGTGTAATCGGGATTGTTGATCACCCCTGAACTCAGGAAAAGTCCTTCGATATAATTGCGGCGATAAAACTCGATGGTAAGTTCCACCAGTTCGCCGACGCTGAAAGTAGCTCGACGCAAATCATTGCTGCGGCGGTTGATGCAATAGGCGCAATCGTAAATGCAGTAATTGGTGAGCATAATTTTGAGTAATGAAACGCAACGGCCATCCTCGGTGAAACTATGACAAATGCCCCAACCCGCAGTACTGCCAATACCACCCGGCGTATTTTTGCGCGTAGTACCGCTGGAGGCGCACGAAACATCGTATTTGGCCGACTCAGCAAGCGTTTTAAGTTTTTCGAGGACTTCTTCTGTCATAAAGTACAAAGTAATGAATTTTACACGACATTTCAAGACGGAGAAATCTTAAAAATCGGGAATTGTTGAAAAGTAATAATTCCGATTTCAGTATATGAGATGGTTAGCGGGATGACGGAATTCCAACTCCAACAAAAAGAAAAAAGGCTGTCGTAACCGTTGATTCCGTCATCCCATGTAATTCCATCACTTCTATGGACAGACTCTTCAATATTTTCAAAAGAATACATTTAAAAACCGTTTGAAGAAGAATTGAACTTTTAATGGGTTTTTTAATGTAAAAAAAAATAAAATCGCGTATTTTCATTGATTTTTGTATAAATTTGTGCCTTAATTTTTTACAACTACTTTTAATTGTAAGATCAAATATAATGCAATTTAAAAATCAAATTATCCTATAAAGCTATGGCAGCAACCGCAAAACTCTACACTTACGATTTTAAATCGGTAAGAACTTACATGTTCGCTACAATTTTTATTGCCGGCAATTTAATTCTGCCGCAATTGGTACATTTTATTCCGAATGGCGGTCCCACTTTGCTGCCCATTTATTTTTTCACACTTATTGCTGGCTATAAATACGGTATCCGGGTAGGTTTGCTTACGGCGGTTTTGTCGCCGGCGCTCAACAGCCTGCTTTTCGGAATGCCATTCATGGCGGCTCTTCCTGTTATTCTTGTAAAATCGGCATTGCTGGCAACCGCAGCCGGAGTTGCTGCCCAGTATTTTGGTAAAATAAACCTATTAGGAATATTTTTATCAATAGTTGCTTATCAGCTTATTGGAAGCGGGATTGAATGGATAATCCTTCAGGACTTTGGCGCCGCCATGCAGGATTTCCGTATGGGTTTCCCGGGTATGTTGATACAACTCTTCGGTGGTTATGCCGTTTTGAAAACCATTTCCAAAATCTGAAAAAATAGTTCTGTTTGTTGAGATATTATGTTTTTGACCAAAAAGACATAGTATATCAATAAAAAATGAACACACAGCAAAAGCGCCTACGGTACTTTTTTATGCCCTGATTAAATGCAACGAAACATTTAAACTGTGTGCCCCAGAAAATATAATCAGAAACTATCAAGCGCTACTGTGGTAATAAATAATACGCAAAACAGTAAAAACCGTATGAATCAAAAGAGTTTTTCGGAAGTGATGGAGCGTTTCATCAACATACAGATTGATGAAGCGTTCGACATTATTGTCGCCATTGCCAATGGAGGGATTGTTCCGGCAGGCATCATCAATCAACGCTTGAATATTGATTTTCAGACTATTAAAATAAATCTGAGGGATGCCAATCAACAACCGAAATTTGATCAACCACAACTGTTATGTCCCATCGATTTTGATTTTAAAAATAAAAAAATCCTGTTGGTTGACGATCGCATCAAAACCGGTTCAACTATTAATTTGGCTAAGGAACTCATGAAAGAAGCAAAACTAATTAAAACTTTTGCCGTCAACGGAAATGCCGACTATGCCCTTTTCAACGAAAACTGCTTTCGGTTTCCGTGGATAATTTAGTCAACCCAAATGGAAGTTTAAAAGAGTTGAATTCTTAATTTAAGTTATTGCGAACTATTTATTTCATTCAGTATATCAGCCAATATCACAAAACGCAAAATAAATATCACCTATGGATAGACGTAACTTTTTAAAAGCATTGGCCCTCACCGGCGCAACTTTGACGATTAAACAAAGCGGCGCCGTAACATTGATGACCCAACATTTTAATGCTGCTTCAGCGCCAGCAGCGAATGCTTACGATCTTGTTGCCGTAATGGGCGGCGAACCTGTTGCCATGTTCCGAAAAGGAATTGCCGAAATGGGAGGCATGGCTAAATTTGTAAAAAAAGGATACAAAGTAGTGGTGAAACCGAATATCGGCTGGGATAAAAAGCCCGAACTTGCCGGTGACACAAACCCTGATCTGGTCGCTGAAATTATACGGCAATGCATAAAAGCGGGTGCAAAGGAAGTTATTGTGTTCGACCATACCTGCGACGACTGGCGTAAATGTTATGCCAACAGCGGTATCGAAGCGGCAGCCAAAGCTGCCGGAGCCAAGGTATTACCTGCTCACGAGGAATCGTATTACCGTACTGTTTCATTGCCCAAAGGCAAAAACCTGAAGTCGGCCAAAATACACGAAGCTATTCTTGATAGCGATGTGTGGATTAATGTGCCGGTATTGAAAAATCACGGCGGAGCCAAAATGTCCATCTCCATGAAAAACCACATGGGAATCGTTTGGGACCGGGGCTTTTTTCACAGCCACGACTTGCAACAATGTATTGCCGATATTTGTACCCTTGAAAAAGCGGCTGTTTTGAATGTGGTTGATGCTTACCGGTTGATAAAAACCAATGGGCCAAGAGGTAAATCGGAAGCCGATGTGGTACTATCGAAAGGTCTTTTCATTTCGCAGGACATTGTAGCCGTTGATACAGCTGCAACATCTTTTTTCAATCAGGTACGCGATATGCCGCTCGAGTCGGTGGGACATATAGCCAAAGCGCAGGCGCACAACCTCGGAACTATGGACATTGATAAATTGAATGTGAAGAAAATAAAAATGTAAAAACTGAACCCTTAACCCCCAAATGGGGGCTTTGGGCAGACGATAAAGCAGGAAAGTTTTAAATTTTAAATATAGTTTTCATTATTCTGGTAATCTTAACCCTCATTTGGAACGGAGGTATTTAAATTATTATGCTCAGAAAAATACGTATAGTTGTTTCGGTAACATTATTTGCGCTGATAACGCTTTATTTCCTCGATTTTGCAGGGTTTATGCCGCAAGGTTTTCATTCTTTAACCAAAATCCAGATTATCCCGGCTTTATTAGCGTTGAATATTGATGTCCTCGTAGGCTTATTGATACTTACACTTTTGTTTGGTCGTGTCTATTGTTCTTCTATATGTCCCATGGGGATTTACCAGGATATTGTAAACCGGCTGTCGAAGCGTTTTCAGAAAAAGAAACGTTTCAAGTTCAGTAAAGCCCAAACTGTTTTGCGGTGGTCGGTTGTTAGCGTAACATTGATTGCTTTCTTGTTCGGTTTTACTTTCCTGTTAGGTTTGCTCGATCCTTACAGCGCTTTTGGACGAATGACCGTTCATGTTTTAAAACCGGCTTACCTGGCAGGAAATAATTTGCTCGAAAGTATTTTTACCCAATTTGGTAGCAATACATTTTATAAAATGGGAGTGTATGTGGCAAGTGTTTCGTCGTTGGTTATTGCGCTTGTTACTTTGCTGACTATCGGTTATCTGGCTTGGATAAACGGACGTATTTACTGCAACACAATTTGTCCGGTCGGTACTGTGTTGGGTTTTGTAAGCCGTTATTCTCTTTTTAAAATCCGCATTGACGAAAATTTATGCAACTCTTGCGGTTTGTGCGGCCGTAAATGTAAAGCATCGTGTATCGACACAAAGTCGCATGAAATTGATTACAGCCGCTGTATCAATTGTTTCGATTGCCTCGAAGTTTGTTCGCAAAATGCCATGAAATTTACTTATCCTGCACAAAAACCAATTCAACACAATGCGAACGGAATTGACGAATCGAAACGCAGGTTTATGATGGCTGTGGGTGTTGCAGGACTTGCTGCCACACAGGTTTTTGCCGACAGCAAACTGATTAAGACTTCAAAAAAACAGGCAAAGAGAACAACAGCTATCAGCCCTCCGGGTTCTACAAGCGCCGATCATTTGCTCGATAAGTGTACTTCATGTCATCTTTGCGTGAGTAAATGTCCTTCCAATGTAATTAAACCTGCTTTTACCGAATATGGTTTGGGAGGCATTATGCAGCCCATGCTAAGTTTCGAAAAAGGTTTTTGTAACTACGACTGCACGATATGCTCCGATGTTTGTCCGAGTGGCGCGCTTTTGCCGCTTACTTTGGAACAAAAACACGTAACACAAATGGGTCAGGTACAGTTTATCATCGAAAATTGCATTGTGCATACCGATGGCACCAGTTGTGGAGCTTGTTCGGAGCATTGCCCGACTCAGGCAGTAAGTATGATTCCCTACAAAAATGATTTAACCATTCCCCATATCAATACAGAAATATGTGTCGGTTGCGGAGGATGTGAATATGTTTGCCCGACAATGCCGTACAAAGCCATTTATGTAGAAGGAATAGCCAATCATAATATTATAGAAATCAAAAAAGAAAAAGTAGAGGAAATAAAAGTGGATGATTTCGGATTCTGATTTAGTTTTTAAAGTTAATAAACAATACACGTTTTCAATTTAATCAACATAGTAAAGTAACCAGTCAACACAATCAATATTATCAACTAATCAACACAATCAAGCAACATGCAAACATTAATCATTTTATTCTCATTGGGAGCGCCGGAAATTTTACTTATCGCTCTGGTAGTTTTATTAATTTTTGGCGGAAAAAAAATACCTGAACTTATGCGCGGACTTGGCAAAGGCGTAACCGAGTTCAGAAAAGGTATGAAAGACATAGAAAACGATATAAAGGACGAAGACGATAAAAAGACGGAGGAAAATAAATAATGTCTTTCACTGTATGAATCTTTTTAAACCGAAAGCAAAGTCCGAAAGCAATACTTTTTGGGAACATCTCGAAGTGTTTCGCTGGACCATCATACGGATACTTGCCGTCTTAGTGGTTCTGGTCATAATATTATTCGGTTTTAAAGATTTTTTGTTTACAGAAATCATTTTTCGTCCGCTCAGTTCAGATTTTATCATTTACCGGGAGTTGTGTAAAATTGCACTTATGCTCAATTCCCCTAATTTCTGTCCGGAAGATTTTAATATACAACTGATTAACATAGACATTTCGGGACAATTCATTTCCCATATCAGCGCTTCTATTACCATTGCTTTGTTGCTCTCAGTTCCTTATATGCTCTATGAAATCTGGCGATTTGTTGCACCGGCGCTTTATCCAAACGAACGTAAAAACATAGAACCGGTATTTTTAGCTTCGTCCTTTTTATTTTATTTGGGCGCTGTTGTCAGTTATTTCCTGATATTTCCTTTTACCATCAGATTTCTGGGAACTTATCAAATTTCAGCGCTTGTTCCCAATCAAATTTCAGTACAATCTTATCTCAGCACTTTGTATATTCTTGTTTTCTCGATGGGCTTGATGTTCGAAATGCCTGTACTGGCTTATTTCCTTTCCCGACTCGGTATCATCTCCCGGCAAACATTGCGTGCCGTGCGAAGTTATGCGCTTGTTGTTATTCTTATTCTTGCCGCGGTTATTACACCTACCACCGATCCTTTCACCATGCTTGTGGTTGCTTTTCCGCTTTATTTGCTTTACGAAGTGAGTATTTGGGTGTGCAAACCCAAAACAGATGAGTAGTTTATCTCCAAATAAAACAATTGATTGTATTATTTTTCTCATTAAAGAAATTTTTCTTTAAATAAACCAAAATATTTGTGATTATCTGTTTTTTATTTAGTATTTTTGTTGCATATAAAATTCAATCTCCAAAAATTGAATTTTCAACCTTAAATCGAATTGAAATTTATAAATCAATTCACTGTTTTCTGATTTTTGTTCGGACATTAATAACTAAAAACTTAATAGTTTTATGGATAAGTTTCGTTCAACAGCCGTATCGGGCGAGTCGCTCGATGAAATTATAGAAAAACACCAAGGTAAGCCCGGCGTGTTACTGACTACATTAGAAGAAGTGCAGGAAGCCCATCCTTTGAAATTTCTTCCCGGAGAAACTTTGACTGAAGTTTCCAAAAAACTGAAAATTCCTTATACTCAGGTTTACAGCGTAGCCACTTTTTATTCGTTTTTCAATCTGCAACCGCAGGGCAAACATTCTATTGTAGTTTGTCGTGGAACGGCTTGTCATACCAAAGGTTCCAAAGCATTGTTGGGCGATGTGGGACAGATTCTCGGTTGCCGGTATGGAGATGTGGATGATGATTCGTCGTTTACTACGCCCGATAATGAATTTACCATCAAAACCGTGGCTTGTTTCGGACAATGTGCGCAATCGCCCGTTGTGGCAGTTGATGGCAAGATTTATAGCTATGTCAATTCGCAAAAATTAATCAAGATTCTGAAAAAAATAAAGTAACCTCACCCTTTACTCCTCTCCTTGAGGAAAAGGGTATCGTTAGAGAAATCAAACTCTTATCTCGCCTTTAGCGAAACAAACTTCAAACTTTTACGCCATGAATCCACAGACACTTCAAATATTAAAATCGCAAACTCTCTATCGCATTCTTCCCGAAACACCCATGATTATGGTCGGGATGGGAACCTGCGGCATCGGAAACGGAGCAGATATTGTTTTCAACGCTGTTCAAAAACGCATCATCGAAACAGGCTTTGGTTGTGTCATTAAACCTGTCGGTTGTTTCGGGTTTTGTGCCGAAGAGCCTTTGGTTACTTTGTATCAACCAGGTAAGCCGTTGTTGATTTACAGCAAAGTGGACGAAAAAGATGCGGTACGCATTGTGAATGGACTGACGACTGGAAAACTTTATACAAAAAAAATACTTTGTCGCATTGAATCGTGGGATCATCATACGGCTCATTTTGAATATGGCAAAGGCTACGAACAATTTCCGCATTGGGATGAAATACCTTTTTTCAAAGGACAAAAGAAAATTGTTTTGCGCAACGCCGGATTGATAAATCCCGAATCAATTGAAGATTATATTGCCGTGGGTGGTTATCAGGCATTATCGAAAGTACTCACATCCATGAATCCTTTATCGGTAATCGATGAAGTAATGGCTGCCAACTTGCGCGGACGCGGCGGAGCAGGCTACCCCACAGCTAAAAAATGGAAAATCATACAAAATAAACAGGCTGATAAAAAATATATTATCTGTAATGCCGATGAAGGTGATCCGGGTGCGTATATGAACCGAAACGAAATTGAAAGCGACCCGCATTCGTTGATTGAAGGCATGTTAATAGGCGCTTTTGCCATGGGAGCTAACGAAGGAATTGCTTATGTGCGTGCAGAATATCCACTGGCTGTAAAACGATTGAAAATAGCCATCGAACAGGCTACCGAAATGGGTTTAATTGGGGAAAATATTCTGAACTCCGGATTTAATTTCAAACTCGAAGTAGTGGAAGGAGCAGGCGCTTTTGTTTGTGGCGAAGAAACGGCGCTCATTGCGTCTATCGAAGGCAAAGCCGGTCGCCCGACGCCACGTCCGCCTTACCCAGCCGATTACGGGCTTTATGGTAGACCCACCAATATCAACAATGTGGAAACATGGTGCAATGTACCTGTTATCATCGGTAAGGGTGGAAAATGGTTTACCGAAACCGGAACTGAAAAAAGTCCGGGAACAAAAGTTTTTTCATTAGTAGGTAAAGTAAAAAATACCGGATTGGTTGAATTGCCGCTCGGTTCAACGCTCGAACAGTTTATTTTCGGAATAGGTGAAGGCACCGGAACTACCAAGCGGGTAAAAGCCGTACAAACCGGTGGACCTTCGGGCGGTTGCATTCCGTTGGAACATTTCAATACGCCTGTCGATTACGAATCGTTGGCTTCGCTCGGCGCCATCATGGGTTCGGGTGGAATGGTAGTGATGGATCAGGACAATTGCATGGTGGATGTAGCCCGTTATTTCCTTGAGTTTAATTCGGGCGAATCGTGTGGAAAATGTACGCCTTGTCGCGAAGGATTGGCGCAAGCGCTGGCAATTCTTACCAGAATAACCGAAGGCAAAGGAACTTATGCCGATTTGACTATGCTTGAGTTACTGGGCCGTACCATAAAAGACACGGCTATTTGCGGACTCGGACAAACAGCTCCGAACCCCATTTTAACAACTTTGCGTTATTTCAGGTCTGAATATGAAGAACATATTCAGGAGAAAAGATGTCATGCCGGCGTTTGCGAAAAACTTTACATGGCTTTGTGCGAAAACAGTTGTCCATTGCACATGAATATTCCGGGCTATATCGAACTAATTAAGGAAGACCGCATGGAGGAAGCGTTTGAACTGACTTTACGCGATAACCCCATCCCCGGAACAATTGGCAGAATATGTCACTTCCATTGTCAAATGCGTTGTCGCCGCGAAATGATTGACGAACCGGTTTCACAGGGCGAGATTCACCGTTATCTGGCTGATACCATGTATAAACTGGGCAAAGAAAGCGAAATATATGATAAATTGATCAAAGAAAAACTTCCTTCAACCGGAAAGAAAATTGCGATTGTTGGTGCAGGACCTGCCGGATTAACCGCTGCATATTACCTGGTTCGATTAGGACATACCATAACAATTTACGATGCATTGCCCGAAGCAGGAGGCGTCGTCCGGTTTGGCATTCCGCAATATCGGTTACCCAAATCGGTTTTACAAAAAGAAGTTGAGTTTATCAAAAAACTCGGCGTGAAATTTTTATTCAACCAGCAATTAGGCAAAAATCTTAAATTATCGGCTTTAAGGCAAGAAAATGATGCGGTTTATTTAGCCATCGGCGCCTGGAAAGACATTGATCTCGATATTCCGGGCGAAAAAGCAAAAGGTGTTTTTGCCGGTACCGAAGTTTTGAAAGAACTGGCATTGGGAAAAACGCCTAAACTTGGAAAGAAGGTAGTGATTATCGGAGCCGGAAATGTGGCCATCGATGCTGCCCGCAGTATCTGGCGACTGGGCAAGGAGGTTACGGTGGTTTATCGTCGAAACAAATGCGATATGCCGGCTAATAAAATTGAAATCGAAGAATCGGAAGCCGAAAGAATCAATTACCGGTTTTTGTCTGCACCCCATGAAATTCTAACCGATAAAACAGGAAACGTTACAGCTTTACGAATCGATGTAATGACTTGCGGCGGAATTGATGCATCAGGCAGAAGGAAGCCTGTATCAACCGGAAAGTTTGAAGATATTGCCTGTGATTCTGTAATTCTGGCGGTAGGTGAAAGAGTAGATTCGGAATTTCTGTCCGAACATAAACTGGAAACAACAAAAGATGGCAGATTAATTATTAATGCCTTTACTTTCGAGACTTCCATCCCTAAAGTTTATGCCGGAGGAGATGCCGTTACCGGACCTTCTACTGCTGCCGAAGCTATGGGTATGGCCAAAAAAGCGGCAGAAGTGATAGACTTTAATTTGATAAAGGAAAAAAGATTCCATCATTTATTCAGAGAATTCAAGTACAATAACCTGATTCCCATGAACCCGAAAAAAAGTCCGAAAAACGTTTCCTATAAGTTAGCCGTCAGCGAACGTATTGGCAACTTTCACGAAGTGGATGAAGGTTATACCGGCGAACAAGCCCGCAATGAAGTGAACAGGTGCTTGAGATGCGATGTGAGGTGCTAAGACAGCTACTGACCACCAACCCCTTCGCCTTTGGCAAGAGGGAATTAAGACGTAGTTTGGTCATAAATAATAAATAAATGTTACTTATTTTAAATTTTAAAGTCGCTATTTGAATTCACTCTTTAAGCTCCCCTTGCTGTTTCCCGACTTTACCTGTCTCGACTTTACCTGTCTCGACTTTAGGCGAGAGGCGAGAGGCGAGAGGCGAAAAGTAAGAGGAGATTTAGGGGTCTTTAATATAACAATTATGAAAATTACAATAAACAATCAGCCATTTGAAGTTGCCGAAGGCTTAACCATCATGCAAGCCTGTCAGTCAGCCGGAATCAATGTTCCATCGCTTTGCTACATGAAAGATGTTTCAAGTAATGCATCCTGTGGCGTCTGTGTGGTTGAGGTAAAAGGAGCGCGTTCCTTGTTACGTTCTTGCATTACAAAAGTTACTGATGGCATGGAAATTACCACCAACAGCCAGCGTATTTTGGAAGCGCGGAAAGTCAATGTTGAATTGTTGCTGGCAAATCATCCACAGGATTGCCTGATTTGCGACCGGAACCAAAACTGCGAATTACAGGAAATCACTTATAAATTAGGCATTACGGATAAAAGATTTGTACGAACGCGTAAAGGACATCTCCCCATTGATGATTCTTCTCTTTCTCTGGTTCGCGATCCTGAAAAATGTATTTTATGCGGACGTTGTGTAGCCGTTTGCAGTCAGGTTCAAACGGTGAAAGCCATTGATTTTTCAGGACGCGGGCTGAAAACTAAAATCTCTACATATCTCGATCGGGGGTTAGGCGTGGTAGCTTGTACCAATTGCGGA
Source organism: Paludibacter sp. UBA5753 (assembly GCA_002427615.1). Classification (GTDB taxonomy): domain Bacteria; phylum Bacteroidota; class Bacteroidia; order Bacteroidales; family Paludibacteraceae; genus Paludibacter. The sequence continues at coordinate 10,346 of DIFH01000141.1, read as the reverse complement.
CAATGCGCTTTGGTTTGCCCTACCGGGGCTATTACGGAAAAAAGCTCTGTCAATGAAGTTTGGGAAGCCATTCACAATCCTGAAAAAGTGGTTTTAGTCCAGACTGCTCCTGCTATTCGTGTGGGAATTGGTGAAGCTATGGGAATGCCTTACGGAAGTCTGGTTACCGGAAAAATGGTAGCCGGTTTACGCAGACTTGGTTTTTCTAAAGTTTTCGACACCAATTTCACTGCTGACTTAACGATTATAGAAGAAGGCAATGAGTTGATAAACAGAATTAGAAACGGCGGCACCTTACCTATGATTACTTCCTGCTCGCCGGGTTGGATTAAATTTATCGAACATTTCTTCCCTGCATCTTTGGCACATTTGTCATCTTGCAAATCGCCACAGCAAATGTTTGGAGCTATCGCTAAAACCTATTATGCCGAAAAAACGGGAATTGACCCGCGCAACATTGTGGTAGTTTCGGTTATGCCTTGTACGGCTAAAAAATACGAAGCCAAACGCCCTGAAATGGATGGCGCATTTAATTACTGGAAAGAAAAACTGAATCTGGCTGAAAATGAACGTTTCTACGATGTTGATGCCGTGCTCACAACCCGTGAATTGGCGCGAATGTTTAAAGAAACAGGCGTTGATTTCACCCATTTGCGTGAAGAGCAATTCGACAATCCGTTGGGAACCTCAACAGGAGCAGCTGTCATTTTCGGAGCAACAGGCGGTGTGATGGAAGCTGCGTTGCGCACAGCTTATGAAGCATTTACCGGTAAAACCTTAAAGGATATCAACTTTACTGCGGTACGGGGAATGACAGGAATCCGTGAAGCCGAAATCGATCTGAACGGTACAAAAATTAAAGTGGCGGTGGCTCATACGTTAAAAAATGCACGTATCTTGCTCGAAGAAATTGAAAGCGGTAAATCGCCCTATACTTTTATCGAGGTTATGACCTGTCCGGGTGGTTGCCTGGGTGGCGGCGGGCAACCTATTCCGACCAATTACGAAATCAGAAAGAAGCGCGCCGAATCGATTTATTTTGAAGATGCACACAAAAGTATCCGAAAATCACATGAAAATCCTGAAATTATAACGCTGTACACCGATTTTCTGAAAGAGCCTTTAGGTGAAAAATCGCATCGTTTGTTGCACACACACTATGTTGAGCGAGAACCGGGGATTTGAAAATGCAAAAAACCACAGTTTTCTTTTAAACTGTGGCTTTTAATATTTGGAAACTCTATGGGATGACGGAGTTCCGATTCCGTCAAGAATCATTTTATAGAACGACAAAAACAACGGTCATGACTGAAGGAAGGAATTTCGATTCCCTCGAAGTTGCCGGAATCGGAATTCCGGCATCCCGAATTCCGGCATCCCGAATAAAGAACCTCTGCCTTTTAATTTGAATAAAGTCTATTGTTCCGAGATTTTCCACTCATTATTTTGAAGTTCAAAAATCAGTTTTTTATCGTCGATAAGCGGGGATATTATTTTCTTATCTTCAATGCTTAAAAAATCAAGACTGTTGTTTCTTGCTTCAATCGCAGAGCCTGTTTTTGAAAAGTTCAGTGAAATAAAACTGCTTTCGAGCAATTGGGATACCCATTTTTTATCAATATTTTCACGGTTTAACGAATCATGTTTCAGCCAGTCTGTAGCTTTTGGCATTTGGAAATGAAGAGGCACAGTTTGCCAATTTTTGTCGTAAAACTCTATATCAGATAAACTTACGGGACTTTTAATCGTGCGTATTATCCCAATGACGTAATCAGTGTCTTTTATTGCCAGCAATTTCAATTCAACATAACTTATCGGCGTTGTTTTGACAATCAAATGGTGGTTGATAGAATCGTATATTTGAACGGAAGAAAAGTTTCCAAACCGGTTCTTAACACTGTCATTCCGGTTCACTTTGCTGTATTCAAGAAGTTCAAACCGTTGTTGTTTGGTCAACGTCGGCATAAAATTCTCTGGCATATTTAAAAATACTGTTCCAATATTTTGTGCCGAGATTGTACCCGAAATTATACTTATTATGACAATCACTAAATGTTTATTTATTATTTGTGCTAATTTCTTCATTCTTTTTCTTTTTTCCAATACTCGTTAATATCCGCCAATAATGGCTTATCATATCGCTCACGCTTTCAAAATCTTCTTTATAAATCAGGCCGACACCCTGAGTTGATTTTGCCTCTTTCAACAGGGCTCTGTCGATGGTGTGACTGTAGGTTTTGGCACGCAGTTTACCTGATTCGGTCAATAAATATTCCAGATCAAAGTCACCGATAAATTTGCTGGCATTGGTAGATGTATTGACATTATCGTTTCGGTAACCAAAGTCACCGTTTAGGATGATTCGTTTATTTTGATAGTTTAATTGTGCTTTAAATTCATCTGTTGCCAGTTCCGATTTTTGCCAGTCAAGTCCTAACGAAAGGTTATTCGTATTCAATGACTTTTGAATCCAATTGTTAAGATGCGCGCTTAACGTTGAAAAAGCAAAAGATATGGTGTTATCCAACCCTGTATTACCCGTGTTGTCGGGTGTGTAAAATTTGCCCAAAACCAACAGATAAGCAAATTGACGATTCATCATTTCTTCGGTATTGATAATACTTCTTACTTTTTGTTTTATACCTTCGTCGCTTGACGGTAAATCAATTTCGAATTTGATGGTTGGGTTCGTCAAATTATCGGTGAGATTAAGCACACAATTCACAGGCACACTGCCCCGATTGGTGGTTGAAGCAGCATCATCGAACAAGTCGCTCAATGAAGCTGTCAACGGATAAAGTGCACGGATATTTAATTGAGCATCGTACGGACTTCCAGTCCATGAAATAGTACTGCCCTTGTCTATTTTAAATTCTTTTCTTATAACTGTCTGAAGTGTAAACAAATAAGAACCTACATCAACAATATAAGTGCCGGAAAGTTTAATATCGGAAAAAGTATCAAATTGTACGCGAAGGTTTCCGCTTCCTTTAGCCTTGATTACATCGCCGGCCTTGGGATCCACTATCAGTTCCATTTCCGATTCAGGAGTTACATCAATTTGCATATCAACTTTTACATTAAACCCGCTTCCTTCGGTTCTTTTTATCTGTATTTCTTTTTCGGTTTCGGCTCGTGGGTTTATAAAGTTAATAAAACTATTGTCGGAGGCTGATGACGCCCCGCCTATTTGAATGTAGCATTTTGTTTTGGGTTGCGATACCGCATTTACTAAAATATTGGCTTCTTTCTCATCGCCTTTGATTGTTACATTTCCTGTTGCATAAGCTTTCCCAAAGAAATAGTCGTTATCTTCGGTATGCGTATTCATAGCCAAAATATTCTTTCCGTAAATATTTACGTTGTAATTCATATTTTTAAACTGCCCATTATGAGTAATTAACCCTGTCAACGTGCCGCTATTCTTTTCTTCATCATATATTTTAATATTACTCAGCGAGATTGACTTCCGGGTCAATTTCACCGTATCGTTGAAAAAATAGGTTGTTTTCAGCACGTTAACGGATGCCTGCCCTTTGTCAACAAACACTTTTCCTTCAAATCCAATTTTCTTCGTTGGTCCAAACATACGAACATGTCCGTGTCCGTAACCTTTTACATTTTGAACCACAGATTCAAGATATCGACTTAAAAACTCAATGTTTAATCCGCGAGCATCAAAATTGATGTCTATCGAATCACCTTTAGGAACATATACACCCCTGGCCAATGCCAATGTATCTTTCTGATCGTTAAAGAATTTACCTCCCAATAATATTTGCTTGTTTTCATTGTCCCATGTCGAAGTTACATTGGCATCTCCGATTAACTTTTGATTCAAGGCAACTTTCTTCACATCCAGGTCAGCTATGAATATGGGTTGTTTCAATAAGCTGAACAGCGTAGCTTTACCGCTTACATAACCGCCAATGCTAATTCCTTTCAGTTTAACAATTTGCAATACGTAATCCAAATTCAGGTCATTCATCGATACAGTCAGGCTATCATTCCGGTTTCTTGATGCTTTACCGTCAATATGCACAAATTGTTTTTTGTTTTCGAAGCGAAAATCTCGAACCTGAATCGTACTATCTGAATTAAAATCAATTGTGGCGGGTTTTATATCCCAAATTGAATCGGAAATGATTACCTGAGTGGGCAAAATTCTCATTTGAGCGGCTGTTTTTCCTTCTTCGTCTGTGAATTTTGTATTCGTCTGAATTTCTCCTGCATTTGTTATTTTGCTCGTGTTTTGCCAACCTAATTGGGTCGACAGAGAATCTTTATCTGCGGATGCAAGTAAATATAAATGTACCGGACCCGTTTTCTCTATCATTTGAGCACGGGCAGTTAATTTGAGTTGTTGTTTTACATTCTCAATATTCAGCGTAACATTTTCAAATTGTTGTTTGTTTACAGTAAACGAAGGAATTACACCGTTCAGATTTATTTTATTCGATACTTCGTCTATCTTGCCTTTTATTGTTGTAATTCCGTTTATCTGGTATGGAATATTTAAAACGTCGGAAATATCCTTCGTGTTTTCTATCTTCAAATCAACATCAATATGATTCTGAATTTTTTCATCTGTGTTTGTTTTTACTGCCAGTGCAGGTAAATAATATTTGATAATTTTATTAATCGTTTCGCCAACTTTACTGTATTTGAAATCTCCCGTAAAAGAACCATTTACAAAATCGGAGCTGATAATAAAATTAGTATAATTGTTCTCGATTCGGCTAACAAACTTTATTTCATTGATGTTCAATGTCTTGTTCAGATTTGTAAACTGAATACTGTCGAAAAGAATGTATCCGTTTATGTTATCCAACGAGCTTCCAATCATATTGGTTTTTCCCGAAAATGAAAGCAATGCCCCGGGATATTGGTTAATCAAATGAAGTGCATGAAGGTTTGAATTTTTTACTTTCAAATCAAAATCAAAAACAGGTAATTTTTTTGTAAGGTCAATCACTCCTTTAAAGTTGGCATTTATATTGTCGTCGGTCAGGTCTATTTCACCATCAAATCCGGTTCCATCATATTTTCCGTCAAATTTCACATCCCTGTAACTATACTCATTGAACTCAATTTCATCAATTTCTGCTTTTACAGTTCCACGTATCGATGTATTGTGTTTTTTTACGCCATTTGTGTTAATTTTAAAAGCTGCTTTCCCGAATTGCTTGTTAGACAACAATTTGCCTAATTGAAAATTGCTTGATTTAACAGTGCCATTGTAGTTCAGGTCTTTCAGCATGTTTTCAAATTTCAGCAGAATATCGGTAGAAATACTTCCCATATCGGTGTTCAGGTTTCCGTACGCAACCAGATTATTGAGAAATCCGGTAATATTCCCTTTGTAATTGACTTTCCCCAGTTGATTTAATTCTCTGGGCAGCAAAAATGGTTTTTTACTTAAACCTGAAATAATATCTTGAATATCACTACTTTCAGCATTTAATTCGTTAATTTGAGCGTAAATAAAAGTTTCCTGGATATTTGGCAAACCACTCAAATCCAAATCGGCATTTAATAAGAGTGATTTTCCATATTTCAGTTTCATTTTCTCGAAACGCAGACTCGAAATACGTCCTGAAATTAATCCTTGTACGGAAATAGCCTGTTTGAAACCTTTAAAATTAGGTGAAAATGCCGTCAGATCGCTTAAAGCAATATACGAATTTTTGATAGGCGCGTTCCATTTTACTTTTTGAGCAAAATTGCTCAGGTCGGCTAAACTGTCGTATTTAAGCTCAATATCAGCTAAATTGATTTTAGAATCAGGCATTAACAACTCAAGGAACTGAATTTTAGCGCCTTGTTTCGACCCTTGAATTTGGGTTGAAAGTTTGTCCAAAACAAAGCCCGATTTTTCGCGAAAGCTCAAGAATTTTATTGCAGCGCTTAACGTATCGTTTTTCAGTATATTTAATTCAATTTCGGCATTTATATCCGAAAGACGTAAACTGTCGGTATTCAGTATATCGGGCGCTTTTGTGGGTTTACCGTTTTGTTTTGAATAGTTTAATCGTGAATCGCTTATTTTCAGGTAGTCAATTCTGTATTCAATGTTCGAGGGTTCATTTTTCTGTGGTTTTTTAAAAGCATTAATCACAAAATCAAAATTGCTATGTCCCAAGGTATCAACTTTCAGATTGCCTTGTAAATGCTGGAATTCCAACCCGGTAAAAAGAATTTTGCCTTTGAATAACTTCCAAAAATTAAAATTAGCATTTGCTTCATTAACAAACAATAAAGTATCTTTTTCTAAATCCTCTACATAAAAATCATTTAACCTTACCGTATTAAACAATTTGTATTCAATCAACCCGACACTTATCTTCGAATTCAATTTAGTCGAAAGTTCATTGGTAACTGTTTGGACAATAAAATTCTGTATCCTACTGTTTTGCAGTAAAATAGGCAATATTGCAAATATTAAAATAATACAGGCAACTATGGTTTCGAGTATTTTAGCTGTTTTTTTTATACCTTTGGACATTATTTTGACAAAAGTAAATAATAATTTGCGAATTCGGCAATAAATGAAGGTTTACCGGCGCTATTTTTTTTGTAAAAACGACTGCTCGAAACCCATCGCGTTTTCATAACAATTTTCATTCCGTATTTTAAAATATGAGTTCAATCACGATATTAGGCATTGAATCTTCTTGCGACGACACTTCGGCTTCGGTAATCCGCGATGGAATAATGCTTTCGAATATTACTGCCGGTCAATCGGTTCATGCCAATTACGGGGGTGTTGTTCCTGAATTAGCTTCCCGGGCGCATCAACAAAATATTATTCCCGTTGTTCATGAGGCTTTACGGACAGCCGGAGTGTCCAAAACCGACTTGAATGCCATTGCTTTTACGCGGGGACCGGGTTTGTTAGGCTCGTTACTCGTGGGGACTTCGTTTGCCAAAGGCTTTGCGCAGGCGCTTGACATTCCTTTGATTGATGTTAATCATTTGCAAGCTCATGTGATGGCTCATTTCATCAGCGAAGGAAAACCTGATGAGCAAAAACCGGAGTTCCCTTTTCTGTGTCTGTTAGTTTCGGGCGGAAATTCTCAAATCATACTTGTGCGCTCGTTTAACGACATGGAAGTCATTGGACAAACGATTGACGATGCTGCCGGCGAGGCTTTCGATAAATGTGCGAAAATCATGGGACTCCCTTATCCGGGAGGTCCGCATATCGATAGATTGGCAAAAGATGGAAATCCTAAGGCATTTACATTCAACAAGCCGCATATTCCCGATTACAACTACAGTTTCAGCGGTTTAAAAACATCTTTTTTATATTTATTGCGGGATAAAGAAAAAGAAAATGCCGGTTTTATTGCCGAAAACATAAATGATTTAAGCGCTTCGTTACAGTTTACGGTTGTTGAAATACTAATGAATAAATTGCGAAAGGCAGCTAAAGAGTTCAATATAAAACATGTAGCTGTTTCAGGAGGTGTTTCTGCAAATTCAGCCTTGCGTCAGGCATTTTTTGAACATGCCAGGAAATATGGTTGGAAAGTGTTTATCCCACCTCTCGCTTTTACAACCGATAATGCAGCCATGATTGCCATCACCGGTTATTTCAAATATATGAATAATGATTTTTGTTCTTTGGACAAAGTCCCGTTTGCACGAGTTTCAAACAAATTCTGATAATCTGATAATAAAAACCCAAACAAAAAGATGAAACTACCGGCGAAAATAGTTCCTTATAGCGGAGTTATTTATTTTGTTGTAATTTTACTGGCATCACATTTCTTTTGGAAGTTCACTGTTTTAGGCGACGAGTCGGATACGCTTGTTACTTTTTTCGGATTGGATATATCGGCGCCGTTTAACTATCTGGCAAGTCACGTATCGCGTGTTACCGCCGACTTGCTTCATACTTTCGGCTCTTCTGTGCAACTCGAACCCAACAATGTGTTGCGTCACGAAAATAACGCAGCTGTACGCATTGTATGGGCTTGTACCGGTTTAAAACAGGCTTACATTTTTATATGTATTATCGCTTTTTACAGAGGCCCGATTGTCAGGAAACTCTGGTACATTCCGGCAGGATTAGTTGTAGTGTATCTATTTAATATATTGAGAATTGTAGCAATCACCGCGATAATTGAACGACATCTCGGATGGTTTGATATTTTGCATGAACACTTGTTTAAGTATTTATTTTATGTCGTAATTTTTGGTATGTGGGTGCTTTGGGAAGAAAAAATAAGCCGTAAAAAGACAGCAGAATTGAAAAAATGAAAAAATATTCTTCTTTTTACTTTACCATTTTCAAACTCAATATTCTTTCGGTTCTTCACCTCTCAGTACCCGCAATCCTGCCATTGCGAGCGCTTCCATTTCGTCTTCTCCGGGATACACCACCAAATGAGCCAGAGGAGCAATCATTTTTTTAATATAATTAACCACAAACTGATTGTTGGCAATCCCGCCTGTCAGAATCACGGCATCAGTATTTCCTTCGAGTACGGCAAGCATTGCAGCAATTTCTTTTGCCACATTATAAGCCATTGCTTCCAGAATTAATTTGGCATGTAAATCACCGTTCGTAATCCGTTGTGCAATTTCCTTTACATCATTGGTACCTAAATGTGCCACTAATCCACCACGCCCGACAAGCATTTTCTGTATCTCTTCCAGACTGTATTTTCCTTCAAAACAGGCTCTGATCAAAGCTCCTGCATCCATTGTTCCTGATCGTTCCGGCGAGAAAGGTCCGAATCCATCCAAAGCCTGGTTCGTATCTATCACTCTTCCAAGTCGATGCGCGGCAACCGATATTCCACCGCCTAAATGAACGATAACTAAATTCAATTTTTCGTAAGTTGTACCGATGGTCATGGCATATTTTCGACCAATCGCTTTGTGATTCAGGGCGTGAAATGTCGAGCGGCGGGGAAACTGGGGCAAACCGCTGATACGCGCCACATCCTGTAATTCATCAACTGTTACTGGGTCGACAATAAACGCGCGGCAACGGGGAATCTGCTCTGCAATTTCACGGGCTAAAAGCGCGCCTAAGTTGCTCGCATGTTCGCCCCCATTCTTCAAATCCTCAATCATCTTATCGTTCACCTCGTAAACGCCCGATTCGATAGGACGCATAAGCCCTCCCCTGCCCACCACAGCGGACAACTCATTTAAATCTACTTCATCGTCTGCCAATCTTTTCAATATGATCTTCTTTCTGAATTCATATTGATCAATGATTCGACGAAAATCTGCAAGATCTTCGGATGAATGACGGATTGTATGCAGACTTTGCAATTTCTCATCTTCGTAAATGGCTATTTTTGTTGAAGTTGATCCGGGGTTGATTGACAGGATTTTGTACATGGTATTTGGGTTTGAAAGTTTATAAAGTTTGAAAGTCTGTAAAGTAAGAAAGAATATTTTTCCAGTCTGACACTATTTAGTTTTTCCGGGATTTTTAGCAATAAAATCCTTCCAACCGGTATACGCTTTTTCGGACGCAGGCTTTCCGATTTGTAAAAAATGGCAATAAGCGGCTGCCAGTCCATCGGTTGCATCGAGCTGAGGTAACATGTTTTCCTGAGGTATTTTCAGATATCGGCGGAGCATATCGGCAACCTGTTCTTTGGAAGCATTACCGTTTCCGGTGATAGCCATTTTAATTTTCAAAGGAGCGTATTCGGTAATAGGTATATCCCGATACAGCGCTGCCGACATGGCTACCCCTTGAGCGCGTCCCAGTTTTAGCATTGATTGAACGTTTTTCCCGAAAAATGGCGCTTCGATGGCCAGACTGTCAGGATGAAATTCGTCGATCAACGATAGGGTTCTTGAAAAAATCCGTTGAAGTTTCAGATAATGGTTCTTGTATTTTTTTAAATCAAGAACTCCCATGGCTAAAAGTTCGGTTTTGTTTCCTGTAACTTTTAGAATGCCATAGCCCATAATGGTTGTTCCCGGGTCGATTCCCAAAATTATATTTTCTTTTTCCATCAATCGATCAGTTCAAGAACTGTGGTAAAAAAAATAACCTCGTCGCCAAATTGCGCGGCGCAATTATTTTGAAAAGCAGTAACATGCTGCTTGTGCCAAAGCATGAGCGTGTTCATATCTTCAATCTGAAACTGAACAGAAAATGATACGCCTGACTCATCCTCGCTGCCAATTACTTTTGCAATTTGCGGCTTCGTAAAGTTACCTGTTTCGAGCATAAACGGAATATGTTGATCGTTTATCCATTTTAACCATTTATCGTTTACACCTGTTGAAACTTTGTAAGTCGTGTTGAATATCAGCATGAATTTATTTTTTTGATTTATCTTAATTCTACTTTGACAGATTCTATTTTT
>DIFH01000051.1:5121-11920 GCA_002427615.1 Paludibacter sp. UBA5753 | reverse complement strand
ATGTAGATGACGGAAGGGTTACGGTGGAATTTCGCCATCGAACAACGAATTATGTTTGCAAGATAAGATTTCAATTGCCTGAGCGAATAGTTTTTCAATTTCTCCGGTTTCAATCAGCGTCTTTAAGCGTGATTTGAATTCTTCGTTCTTGATACGGCGCTGGAAATCCCTTACATTCATCTTTTTGACGAATCTTTTGCTTTCCATATCAGAAGCTACGATACGGGAAACCAAAGAAAGTACCTGAGTTGGCGAAATGAAATTTAAGCCTATGTTTTCTATCAGGTTCTTTGCCTCAGGGAATAATGATTTGTAAATGGAATAAATCAAATCATCACCCGTAAGGGTAGTTCCTGCGGAATTAATTCGTACAAATAGAACCGGATTCTCCGTGTCGTTTTCTTCGTTTAGAACTCTGTTCTCAATGATATTGGATTTAATTGTCAGGTTATTAGTGCTTTTTACAGCTTCAAATATATCATACAATTCCCCGGATAAATCCGTTTTGAGGAGTTCAATGAAAGAATGCCTATTGTTGAATCCCCCGTTTTTAGTTGAGATATATTCCGGCAAATGTCTTTCGGCTTTATCTATCAGCTCTGCTATATTTGCTGACTCAATGAAAAAAGATAGCGGCAGCGGATAAGAACAATCGTATGGGAAAACAGTATTGTTTTTAAACGAGGTGTAACCCGTGTTATTCTCGGGGTGTTGTTTGAACAGGTTTAATGCTTTATTTCTGTCGGCAACGCTTAATTTGGTGTCGTTGTTTGTGGCCTGATACCCCCAGGGGTGTGAGCGTGTAACAGTGCGAATTAGAAACTTGCTGTTGACAGGTTTTGATTTTGGTTTAATATCAATCCAAACTACGGGTAGTTCTCCTTTGATAGCCCATGCTTTTGTAGCATTGGTTGTATTGAACGGATTGAAATGACCTAAAAAAATGGAGGTTGCCCGTTGCTGCCCGTCCATTAGATACAGCTTTTGGCCTGTTTGCGAGAAAAGGAATGAGCCGATAGGATAGCCCCTGAGAAGCGAATCCCATAAATCTTCCACCTGTTTTGGTTTCCACACAAAACCTCGTTGAATCGTTGGTAGTTCTACTAACGATTCATCGGGATTTAATTGCCAGTTGGCTATGTGTTGAAGCGAAAAAGTATCTTCCATAAAATCTTATATGAATATTTATTCCCCCTGTAACCGCAACCGAAATATGTTATTCTTCGCTGTTTTCTATTTCCTCTGTGTCCTCCATTTCTTCCACATCTTCCTCCGGTTCATCTTCTGTGTTTTCAACTACGATATTTCTTACATCCACTTTTCCGGTTACTACATCGCTAATTAATGAGGTTTTGTATTCCTGAATTAATTTGATTTGATTTTCAATAGCTGATACTGCTATTTCAATACGATCGTCAATTGATCTAATGTGCGTTATTATTTCTTGTTGTTCATCTAATGACGGCAAATTGAAAATTAACTTACGTATTTCTTTAAACCCAATACTTTGTCTCAAGCCACCTCCCATGCCATAGAAAACCTTTAAAATATCATAGGTGTGAAGTGCAAAATATAAGTATTCGGGATTTATTGTATCTTTTACTTTAAGACAGGTGTAGGCAGAAGTAATTATACCTGTTTGAGTTGTTAATCCAACACGTAAACTCTTATGGTCATTTTGCAAATCAGTTAACCTTAGAATGATATTGCCATTATTTACAATTTGATATGTGTCAAATGAAGCCGGTAATAGACCTGCGGTTGAATTAATGTCTTTGTTGATAATCCTACCATAACTCAATGATAGTAGATTTTGATTTTTTATGGATTTGTTTGATTGTTTCTGCTCTTCACTTAGTTGGAATAAATATCTCTTGTCCCAATGTTCAGGTATCTCGCCAATCCATGAAATGCCACTATCTTTCATTTTGGCATTTGGATTTACACCACGCGTAACAGCCTGATTAATTTCAGCTTGTTTTTGCTCCTTTAGCAGAATGATTTCCTTTTTCTTGTCCTTGATAAACTTGTTTATCAAAGCAACTTTGTAATCCAGATAATTGGCAATCTGGATTTGTTCGGAAAGTGTGGGGAGAGGAAGATATTGTTTTTTTAATTCAGGAAATGATAGAGTTAACCTTATACCAGTTCCCATTCCATTAAGCATTTTTCTATTGTCCAATGTTTTCAACAAGTAACATGCATATCGAGGTTCAATTTCTTCTTTTTGAGGAGAAATTGAAATATATGCAGAGGTAATAATGCCACTTTCGCGTACTTTACCCACACGTTGAGTTAAGAAATCGTAGTTAAGGTTTAACCCATTGATAACAATATCATCTTTGTCTACGATTGTATATTTCTGATAGGTTTCTTTTAATTCTTCCTGTGTGCCTATTTGTTTTTTATTGACAATTTCACCGAACTTGAACTGAAAAGCTTGTTTAAATTGATACTCTTTGTTCAAGGTCTTTTTCTCGTGAAACAGTGCAGCAGTTCGTTTAACATCCCAATCAATAGGCACTTGGTTAAGCCAATTTAGCTTAGTAGTTTTATATTTTGGGTATGGTTTTAAATCTTCCATTAGTTATTCCCCCAAAATTAAGTTGAGCAATCCATCTGTTTCGTTCTCAATGGCTTTAATATCCGCTTTGATATCTGCCAACGGGCGCAATTCAATGGGTTTATAAAAGTATTTGGTGAAGCTGAGTTCATAGCCAATTACCGCTTTGGAGGTATTTACTACTGCATCGGGGTAATAGGGATACACTTCTTTTTGCAGAAAAGCCTCCATGCCTCCGGGGAAGGTAAGCGGAATTTGTTCGCTGTCTTTAAGTTTGGAGTCCATTTTGGCTTTGCCTTTACTGTCGGTAACAATCTTCCCGTTTTCGTCGCGCAAGGGTCGCTCAATGGTAACTTCCCAATATCCGAATTCATTGTTGTCAAAGATTTTACACTGTTCACTTTTTTCGAAGCGTAAATACAAATCGAGAATCTGTTTACGAATATCAGGGGTGAACTCGCAGTTTTTTTCTCCTAAGTTTTTACGAATTGGTGATTTGAGCGAGGTTGCATCAATGAGTTGCACCTTTCCCCTGCGTTCTACCGATTTCCGATTGGTAACAATCCAGATAAAGGTGGCAATACCGGTATTGTAGAACATTTTTTCGGGTATGGCAATAATGGCTTCGAGCATATCGTGCTCGATAATGTATTTTCGCAGATTGCTTTCGCCTCCTCCGGCATTACCCGTAAAGAGCGACGAACCGTTGTGTACTTCCACAATACGGGACCCGAAGGCGGTATCGTTTTTCATTTTGCTAATGTTGTTTGCCAAAAACAGCATTTGAGGGTCGCCAATGTTCGGTACGAAATTCAGTTCGTTGTTGGTTTTATAACCCTTTACAAAACGGCGGTCGGTAATTTCTTTTTTATCTTTGATTCCCCAGTTTTCCAGGTCTTTTTTCCATGGCGTACCAAAGGGAGGATTGGAAATCATAAAGTCGAAAGTGTGGTTTGCGTTTCCGTCTTCGGAAATGGTAGAACCAAAGGCAATGTTTTTGGCTTCATCCCCTTCGCCTTTAATCAGCAAATCGGCTTTACAGGTGGCGAAGGTTTCGGGTTGAAGTTCCTGTCCGTATATGTGGGTGTTGATACGTTTTCCTGAGGCAATTGCCAGTTCGTTAATGCGTTCTTCCGCTTTGGTCAGAATACCTCCGGTACCACATGCCCCATCGTAAATGAGGTAAGTGTTGTCGGTAATCGAGTCAGCGACAGGAACGAAAGCAATATCTGCCATAAGGTCCACAATATCGCGAGGCGTGAAATGTTCCCCGGCTGCGGTTACGTTGTAGTCTTCGTTGAATTTCCGCAGGAGTTCTTCGAAAATAGTTCCCATCGAATGATTGTCGAGAGCCGGAAGGCGTTCGTTTCTATCATCGTCGAGTACAGGCAAAGTGCTCAAATTTACCCGGTTGTCAGTGAGTTTTTCGATCATCATCCCCAAAATACCCCCGTTGGATAGTTTTTCTACCTGATTGCGGAGTTCGAATTTGGTGATAATATCCTGTACATTGGCACTGAAACCATCGAGATAAGTAATGAAATCTAATTTTAATTGCTGGCTATTTGTACGGGCTTTTAGCTGCTTGAGGGTAAAGGGCGAGCTATTACAGAATGCTTGTCCGGCAGCACTGCAAAGCGCCATTTCCTGATCTAAAATGCCCGCTTCGTCGAGTGTTTTTTTCATCGAAAGCACTGCTTCTTTTGTGGGTTCGAGCACTGCGTCTAATCGCCTGATAACTATCAATGGCATAATTACCTTTCGGTATTCTCCTTTGTCGTATGTATTTACCAACACATCGTTAGCAATATTCCAGATAAATGATACTAACTGGTTGTGGGTTTCCTGATTCATTATTTGTGTTCTGTGTTTGTGTAATAAATAAACGCATGTAGTGCGTTTGTTACCTGATTTCAACTGTTTCTACTTCTCTAAATGGCAAAGGTAATAAATTTTAATGTATTTATTTAGATAAAATTTATATTAATTTTTATGTTCTTTCATATTTGTTTTCAGAAAGTGCTCAATGTTAGCAATTGTAAATATGTTTATACTAAATACCGACAGGTTTAATTAAATCGCTATCTATTAAAAGTCTCATAATGCGTTTGTTGATTTTCAACATTTTGATAAACGTTTTTTCATGAACAAACGCTTTGCCTTTGTTTTTGCCCTTGCATTTTGCTTTATATTTTTTCAGGTTTCCAACTCTAAGTGGAGTATTTTGGGAAATTTCAAGAAGTTTCCGGGAAAGGTATTTTTCGCCTAACGCCATTTTGTGGAGTTGGATTTGTCTTTTATTAGTAGAGTTCATGGTATTGGTTATTTACGATATTGGTTTGACCTCACCCCCGACCTCTCAGACCTCTATCCCCCTTCGGGTACTTTCTCGAAGTGGAGAAAGAAAATCGACTTTTTGAGAATTTGAGGAGAGGGGAGGGAATTACTTGTCTTTTCTGTATTGATTTTGTGCGTAATGATTTAATAGGCCAGTTTTGGCGAAACGTGCAATTTGTTTCTCGGCGGTTTTTGCCGGAATATTTAATTTTTGAGCAACCGACAAATAAGTGGTGCGGTCGAACTCTGCCGGAAGCATATTCAGAAACTGTTGTTTTTGATTGGGTTGCACTTTGGCGGTTGTGTCGGTTGGGAGTTGTTGGAAAACATGCGCAGCATGTTGAACCAGCACTTTGACCATTTCCATTGCGATAGCGAAATCGGTGTCGGAGCAGACCAACGGTGAACGAAGTTTGCCGTTGTCCATTATTCGAATGGTTGTGAGAATCATAGCTATGCGGAATGTGATTAAGCCCAAGCGACGAACTGTGCCAATATAATCCTCTCCGCAAAGTTCAATGTACTGAATTTGAGTTTGCTCAAAATAACTATTGAACTGCTTTTGCTGTGAATCTGTCAGACAAAACCGCATGGGTTTGTCCTGACTTTCCAGGCATTTATACAGCTCATGAAATTGAGCACCCAACTGGTCGAAATAATGGTCGAGTGTTTGTCCGCTTTCTCCGGCAAACACGTCTTTCCATTCGTAACGAATGTTCATGAAGTAGAATATAAAACGGCTGAACAATCCGTTTTCGGCATTGGGAATGAGCGTAGAAACCTGTCGGGGTGTACCTGATAACAGTGCTGAAAGGCGTGGTTTATCAATTTCGACAAACTCACGGTCCTTGCGGCGGTTGTAAGTAATTGTTTCGTGGTGGAACGCCTTGCGGAAACCATCGGAATAATTTCCGTATTCGGATTTGAAAGTTTGTGCAAGTGTATCGCCTTCTGTTTCAAAAATCAATCCCTTGCCATTGTTGTCGTTAAGGATTTGAAACAAGCCTGTTGCGCTGTTGTTGGCAGGAATCACAAGCATTTTAAGCGGTGGTTCCTGTGGCTTTTCCATGTTTAATTTATCGCCTTTGGCAGCTGCGTATTCTGTCAGATCACGTTGATATGCTTGGAATTCAGCTCTGTTTTGTTCCCGAAGCGCCTTGTGAATTGGTTCTACTAATTTACGGCACAATGTGAGTATGCCTTTCCCTGCTGAAGCCTGTGCGGTAACAAACAAAAAGAGGTTAGGAAAAACTTCACGTTCGGCATATACACCAAAAACATTTGGCAAACATGCTGAAATTGTAACCAATGAGCCAAGCAAAAGGAGGTCTCTATCTTCGGGCGAATTGGATTTTGCAACTACATTTTGAAGTAAGCCAGGGAGGTCTGTATAAATTTCATCGGGAAAAGCTGGAAGGTTTGTATCCTTTAAATCCTCCAAATCCTCCAAATCCTCCGTATTCCCAATGTCTGAACTTTGATTAGTTTGATTTTTCTGATTATTATGATTTTCCTTTAGAGAAGCTATCGTATTGGATTGTGTTTTAATTGCAATATCTATTCCTGCCGATTTGGCAAGGTGGTAAAATGTTTTAATGGAAACACCGTGACCATGTGCTTTCAAACAGGCATCGAATTGTTTGTCGGCTTCTGTTGAATTATAATCCTGATAGAACCGACTTAGTCGGTGATAGTAAGTTCTGCCGGATTCTCCAAGCTCGTCGGCAAGTGCAAAGCCCAGGTCGCGCCAATCGGCATAATTTGGGGCTATATCGACAGAAGCGGATTCAATTCGTTGGGTGATTGTTTCAATATCAGAACCCGACCTCACCCCTGACCCCTCTCCAAGTGGAGAGGGGGAAAGATTGGTTGATTGAACAGGTTTGTTGTTTGAGGTTG
>DIFH01000051.1:4504-4992 GCA_002427615.1 Paludibacter sp. UBA5753 | reverse complement strand
AAAAAGCAGGCGCGGGAAATATCCCGCCCGGAATTGTCAACGGCAATGCCATAGGTTTGAAGGATATAGTTTGCAACTGCTGCGAAAAAATCACTGTGCGAGGCTTTTCGAGTATCAATTTCAATGATCCATTTCAATCCATCACCTGAAGGACTAACAAAAAGCATTTGTGTGTCAAAGTATTCGTCTTGCAAAAGTTGATTGCGAAGCAGATCAACGCTTTGCAAATGGTCAAAATCCAAACACAACAAACCGGAATGACTTATCAATGCTTTGTCGTTACGGGTTTGAAACATTCCTGAAAAAGTACAGTAGTCAAAGTTGTTTGCTTTGAATTGTCGTGCTTGCTTTGGGTCATTTATTGCCCGCAGCTTTTCAGTACGTTGTTTTGCATATTCGCCGACAATGTACTTGTAAGCATCAAGCAAAGAAATTGACTTGTGAGGAATGGTGTTCCGAACGGGAGCTTTGAAGAATGAAAAGCATCT
>DIFH01000051.1:0-4347 GCA_002427615.1 Paludibacter sp. UBA5753 | reverse complement strand
TTTTGCGTATCGTAATGATACGCAAATTCGCTGCGCGCATTTTCGGCTGCACTCGGCAGAACCTCAAACGAGTTTGAGTTCTGCTCTCGTTGACACGAAAATTCTCTATCCAAAGCACAACCTAAAACATTCTCCTTGTGAATGAAAATATTCAATGTCGGTTTATCGGCATTGAATGGGTTTTTAGTTGGAGAACAAGTCCTCCCCGAAAGGGAGAGGACTGTTTCGTTTGGATAATACGACCTCAAAATATGTGCATATATTCCAATGCCGTAGTGAGTTTTTGATAATATCGCCTCTTTACTCGCGTTTCCCATAATCACGAATTTTACGCATTGTGTAATTGTCAGATAGGATTTTGATAATATCTTGACGGCGATAGTAAAGTTTATTGCCGATGCGTGAAAATGGTAACATACCATTTGAACGCAGGGTTTGTAACGTACGGGGGCTAATATGCAGAATCTGCATTACATCCTGATTATCGAGCCAATCTTCAAGAAGGGATTTTTCAAGCATTGCATCTATTTCATCATCAGAAAGCTGGTCCATCTGAACTTGCTTGATATTGAAATGTCTGCGAAAATTTACAGCCAACGGCTCGTTGCTGTACTGAAAATAATCTTTCAATATGTCTGCTAAAATGCGAGGTTTTTTCATTTCAAACCTCCTTTCTTTGTCAAGATAAATGCAGTTGCTTCTTCATTTAATTCTGCAACAGTTTTACGTTTGTCGGTTAGCAACCAGGCATCAATTTCGCTTTTCAAGAATTGAAGTTTTTTCCCTTTTTTGTGATAAGGAATAAGTCGCTGGCCAATCCAACCATAGACGGTCTGCCGGGCGGGCTTGTCGGGCAAATAGCTGCACAGCTCCTGTAAATTAAACCACTTGTCAGAATCGGGCTGCTCCGACTTTGATACACTTAGTAAGGTTTCTAATCGATCAACCTTGCTAATAAGATAAGCCAATGCTTTTGGCATATCGTTAAAAGAAATTTCGTTTTGCAAAATGTTTTCTTGCATGATTCAAATTTTTTTATGCATTAAAAATTTGAGGCTCCGACATTGCCCGAGAGCCTCTTTTTCGAGCAATGTTTGACACAAAATTACATGTGCTTTGAGGGGTAAATGGAGTTTAAACACTCCGTGTGGAGTGGGTACGGAGTGCGGAGTGGCAGGTATAAATTGAAAAAGACCAACGATTTATCGTTAGTCTTTTTCTGATTTTGTGCTTTTTATTTATTGAAAACGGAGTGCGGAGTGTGTTATTTCATTAGTTTCGCTGCCTTAGTTATGTTTTCTTTTGTGATTTTCGGTTGTTTCTGGTCGCGTAAACTTTGCTCGGTGAATCGTTGACCATCTTTGTCAACAAAACATTCACAAACAATTTTCCAAATGCTATTTCCAGGGAAGGTCAGGACTTTGTATTCGTTGTTTAGTAACTTTATGAGATAGGATAAATCGCCCTTAGCACCACACCACCGAATAGGATTGTTCACAGAGACGCCGGAAAACACATGTTTAAAATCAGCAAAAGCCGTATCTTCCGTAATGCTCTTGTTCAATTTCAAAGAATTGAAAAGGTCATTTATATTTGAGTTCTCTTTCTTAAGTTTACTGTAAGTAAATGAAAGACATTCAGGTTTTTTAGTTTTTTTCTTAATCTCGGCAGAATTAATGGAAACGGTTTCAATTTCTCTAATAAATATATATTCGGGAGCTGGCCTATTTAAAATAACGCTATAAATTTCAGCTATTCCCAGTTTATCGTCTTTATGAATATGAGTAGAGAAATGTTGTTGAATTTCTAAATAGCATTTTATCAATGCTGTAAGCATATATTGAAAAATATAGGTTTCTTCCTTGTGGAGCCGGTCTGTGCTAAAATCACTGTGTTTAGAAGCAATCAGATTCAAATCATAATCTTTCAATAGTATCAAATCATTTATTTCTGCCATAAGTGATTTAATCTTTTTCTTTGCCTTTTTGAGTTTAAACGCTATCAGGTTATCACTTTCGTCTTCCGTTTCACTGATTATTCCATTTAGAAAATCAGTTATGCTATTATCAATTAATCTTTGATAGTATTTTATTTTTACAGAAAAAGCCGGGATACTAAAATCTGTATTAAATTGCGGAATGAATTCCTCCTGAATTAAGGGGGTTAGCCTCAATTCGGGAGAATAATAATCTTCCGGTTTGTTGTTTTTATCAAGCCAGGGGCGAAGATCAAAATGCAATATTGAATTTATTGTTTCCATAGGTCTTATTTTTCGGGGTTGATATTGAGTTTAATTGTGCTTGTCGTTTTTTGTTTCTTTTCGTCCACCACCTTAGCATAAATTTGAGTTGTTTTTACATTGGTATGGCCAAGCATTTTGGAAACAGTATAAATATCTGTACCGCCTGCTAACTGCAAAGTGGCATAGGTATGACGGAAGCAATGGAAAGTTATATTCCGGGTAATTCCTGCGGATTTTATCCAACGCTTTAATGGACCGGAAATCCATGACTTGTCCGGTAAATCTTCAAAAACAAGTTGATCGGGATTCCGTGGCTCTCCACATAGTTGATAGGCTTGTTGGGAAATTGGCATATATTCAACTCCCTTCGTTTTCTGCTGTGTAAAGTTGAGGCGGATTTGATCGCCGTCTTTCTGTATCTCTTTCCATTTGAGTTTTTGAATATCGCAATGGCGTAAGCCTGTGAGGGCAGAAAAGAGTGCGGCACGTTTGAGAATGGGACGGTCGCACGGTGTGACGGCAAGGGTATTGAGTTCTTCGGCGGTCAAGTGTTCGCGGCGGCTTTCTCGCTCTTGTATGCCTTTGATTTTGGCAGAAATGTCGATAGTCAGATAGTCGTCAATAAACGCCTGCTTCAATCCAGCCTTGAATATGCTGAAATAGTTTGCGGCGGTGTTTTGTGAAATAGTTCCTCTTTTGTTGCCTCCACAAGGTGCGGTAAGCAAATACCGGCGAAAATCTTCGGCAAGTTTGACGTTGATTTGGGCAAATGTTATGGTATCGCCATTTATGAAGAGTTTGAGAAGTTCATAAACTCGATTCCAATTCACAATGATAGATTGCGAACTATTGCGGTGGCGTTCTGCCGTTATTTTCTTGAAATACTCAATGAAATTGCACTGCAAACGCTGGTTTTGTTCGTTCTGTTCGGCTTCGGTGTTGGTGTACAAACCGGCATTATTGTATTCTTTTTGGCGGATTTTTCGCACGCCATCGGCATAAATGCAGGCTTCCTGGTCGGATTCGCTCTTGCATTGAATTATACCGTTTATGTCGCGCTTGGGTTTGTATGTTTTGTTGTCGGCGGTGGTTCGGGCTGTTCTTGTTTTATCCCATATCGGGGTGGTTATTGTCCTGTTGAGATACTCTCGCACACGGTTTGTTTTTCCGTTTTCAATTACCGGATAACATTCAAGGTACAGATACCATTCGTTGGCATATTCCGACTTTCGTAATTTCACGGAAACTTTGGTGTTGGCAATGGATTTTCTCATAGCGAATTATTTTTTGCCTGTATTTTGCCTGTATATAGTGGATTTATTTCTGATTTTGGCGCATATACGAATCTGCCAATCTGCCGGGTAGGAATGGAATATTTGCGAATGTGGGCGTAAACCGTGCTTTCGGATATGCCAAACTTTTTGGCAATTTCGCCAATGGTGTAACAATCTTCGGGTTCGAGGCTGTAAACTTTGGGGGCTGGTTTTTCCGTTTGCGGAGTAGATTTGCGGGCAGGGAAAACACTTTCCAATTCTTTTCGGTCTATTCTTACAAGTCGCATACCCAAATTGATAGCGGGAATTTGTCCAAGACGAATGAGACGGTAAAGTGTGCTTCTTGAAACTCCAAATATGGAAATTGCTTCGGAAATAGAAATATATTGGCGTGCATCCGGCACATTGGCTGCTGCGTTTTTTAATTGCTCGTCCTTTTTCTTTGCTGCAACTTTCCGTTTGTATGCCACCTCTCCGCATTTGCGAGAACAATACATAGAGGTAACGGTTTTCGGAATAAACATTTTTCCGCAAACAGCACATTCTTTTTGAATCCTATTTATCGCCATCTTTGTAGTATTTTAAATTTTCATAATTAGCTATAAGTGTTTATAAGTTCCACTTTGTAGCCATTTATGTTTCGATACAAATATGGTACAAAAATACAATAAAAAAGCAATATACAAGCATAAATATCAAAAAATATTTAGCAACAAAAAAGCGATAATACATTGTACTATCGCTTTTTATCTATTTTCAGTTACTGCTTGTTGGGTAGGATTATTTTACTTCTTCAAAGTCCACATCGGTTACATCGCCTTCTTTGTTGCT
>DIFH01000027.1:528-8421 GCA_002427615.1 Paludibacter sp. UBA5753 | reverse complement strand
GTATCGCTACGCTCACTGGGGGTTATTCAAATTTAGCCACTCCGTGGCATAAAATAGTTTTTCAGCAAACCCTAATGTAAAAAAAAAATTTGTAATCAGTCTACGTTCAAGTGTTCTGCTTGAATTTCTTCATGCAGGAAAATAGAAGCCGAAGCCGAGAATTTTTCGACCGACTCCGTCGTAAAATAATGGATTGAACCGTTTTTTGTACATTTAACATCCATTTCGGGATGACGGTGCAAATAGTCGGCTAAGCTTGCAGCAACCAGTTCTCCCTGCGAAATTACTTTTATACCGGGTGTTAAGTATTTTTCGATTTTATGCAGTATGAGAGGATAATGTGTGCAACCAAGGATTAAAGTATCTATTTCAGGATCGGATTTCAATAAATTTGCAAGGTTCTTTTTTATAAAATAATCGGCGCCATCGGAATTGTGCTCATTATTTTCGATAATAGGAACCCAAAGCGGACAAGCCTCGGAAGTTACAATAATATCTTTGTGTAATTTCTGTATTTCAAGCGGGTATGAATTGGATTGAACGGTTCCCGTAGTTGCCAGCAAACCAACATGTTTTGACTGTGTTATACTGCCAACTGCTTCCACGGTAGGACGAATAACCCCCAACACCCTTCGCTCGGGATCAAGATGCGGCAAATCTAATTGCTGAATGGAACGCAATGCTTTGGCCGAGGCCGTGTTGCAAGCCAATACCACCAAATGGCAACCCATTTCGAATAAACAGGTTACACACTCGAGGGTGTATTTATAAACCACATCAAACGAGCGTGTTCCGTAAGGCGTGCGTGCATTATCCCCCAGGTAAATATAATCGTATTCGGGTAATTCCTTTCGGATTTTTTCCAGAATAGTTAATCCTCCGTAACCGGAATCGAAAATACCGATTGGTCCGGGAGAGGAAGGAAGTTTTTTTGAATTAACCATATTCATGGGGTTTTATTAATTTTACTTTGGCAGCTTAGAAACAGTCTGATTTGTTCTTTAATTTTTTTTGTTACCTCATCGTATCCTTACATTTTCGTTCTGTGATGAACTCTTTTCAATATCCAACCATCATCTTCAATCGAAATCATATCATTCATTTCCGGAAAATCAGCCCACGTCAGTTCTTTTATAATTGAAATTGCTTTTTTTTGAGCGTCCAATTTCGGCGCCTGATATTTTCGCTGATAAGTCGGAATAATTTGCGCTTTCAGAAATTCACCTTGTTTATCGGTGTAAATATGAAATAATGGTGCAATTCCTGAACAGCCTGCCACGCTGATACGGCTGTAAGTCAGGAAATTTCCCATGCTGTAAGCGATAAACCTGTTTTTATACACTTCCACCGCCCTTGTTACATGCGGTCCGTGCCCCAGTAATACATCGGCTCCGGCATCGATCATCCGGTGGGCGAACTCATAACTATTCCCCCGGTTTTCACCGATATAAAACTCGGTTTCGCGAGTTACGTGCTGATATTCGACTCCTTCACTCCCGGCATGGAACGAAACCAATACGATATCCGTAACGGAATCGAGTCGGCGAACCAATGCTTCAGCTTTTTTCAAGTCCTTGATATTTAATGTTCCTGCATTGGGTGCAAAGGCGCAAAAACCGTAACGGACATTTTTTATGGTAAAAGTGTCTACCGGATATTCACTTAAACCGGCAAAATGAATTTTGTGTTTTCTCAAGCTCTTTTTCGTCGATTTCCGGCCGATATATCCAAAGTCGTTGACATGGTTGTTAGCTAAACTGATAGCGTTAAAACCTGCTTTCCTGAGTGAATGTGCAAATTCGGTCGGCATGGCGAAAAAATAACATTTTTCCTTGGTAATACATTCTTTTACCTGCGACATATCATCGGTCAACGTCCCTTCCAAGTTTCCGAAAGTTACATCGGCATCGCTTAAAAAACGGTGTAAGGGTTTGAATAATCTGAAGCTCCCGTTTTGGGGTAAAAATGTACTGTCGGGATAAGCTGTCCCCAACATAATATCGCCCACTGCCGCAATTTTTATCGTATCGGTATTTTGACTTGATACATCATGGAATAAAAAAACCAAAAGAGATATCAACAACTGCTTTTTCATCTGTGTTTTGTTAGTCAAACATTTGTCCTGAATTGTTGCTCATTTGCACCATGCGATCGTATTCGGCAGGCGACAAATCGAGGAAGTAATAATTTTGCGGGTTCATTATTTCACCTCTTAAATGTACTTCGTAATGCAAGTGAGGTCCTGTTGATTTTCCGGTGCTTCCTACCAGGCCGATCACATCGCCGCGTTTTACTTTTTTCCCCACACGCGCTTTGATAGAACTCATGTGTCCGTACAAAGTTACATAACCGAACCCGTGGTTAATTTCAACGCAATTGCCGTAACCTTGTTTCCATCCTGAGCTGATAACGGTTCCGTTTCCGGTGGCAAAAATGTCCGTCCCTACGGGCGCAGTAAAGTCCATTCCTTCGTGAAACCTGCGTGTGTGGTAGACAGGGTCGATGCGCCAGCCATATCCCGATGCCATTCGCGTCAAATCTTTATTCAGAACCGGTTGAATAGCCGGTAGGCATTCAAGCATGGCTTCTTTGTTTTTTGAAAGAAGAATCAGGTCGTCGTACGATTTTGACTGGATATATATCTGTTTACGAAGTTCGCTCATCTTTTTTGTGGTAGCAACTACAATTTCCGAATTAGTCATGTCCAATAATTGCTTGTAATACTCGGTATTGGATGCTGTGGCTCTTCGGACATCGAGGGGTATGGGCTCAGCCTGGAAAACGACACGGTAAAGATTATCATCCCTTTGCTGTAAATCGGTAAGCACCTCCTGAACTTCGTTTAATTGTCGATCAAGCACTCTGTATTGAGCCTGCATACGGCTTTTTTCAAGCCCGAGTTGTTTTTCTTCGGGTGAATCGACAGTAGAAACAAAAACAAAGAAAAACAAAGCTCCCAACGACACTCCTGAAAATAAATGAATGAGAACCTGCTTTAACTTATGAGCAAAAGTATGAATGATCGGCTCGTAATTTAAAGTTTCGGGATTGAAATGGAATTTCAGTTTTTTTGCCATAAAATCGTGTGTCGAAAACCGGAAAAGAAATTTCGCGTATAAAAATACACAAAATACATGTGTTCTGAATATTAGTTCTTAATAATCGTACACAAAACTAAACTTTTATATTCACTTGTGATGCAAAAGTAATAAATTTGAAGTATTTTTGCAGTCTTTTAACCCGTAATTAAAGTTATTTGATCTTCTGGCGGTATTATTTTCAGTGATATTGCTTCACTGTTCCGCCATAGGCGAGGAGACAATATCTCTAAATAGTGTTAGAAAGAAAACACCGGGTTTTCTTGCAAACACTAAATAAATAAGATTCAAAAATTATCAATTAACATAATAATGACTTCACAGGAAATTCGTCAATCTTTTCTCGATTTTTTTGCATCGAAAAATCATAAAATAGTTCCATCTGCCCCTATGGTCATCAAAGATGATCCCACGTTGATGTTTACCAATGCCGGAATGAATCAATTCAAAAACATTATCTTGGGCAACGACCCGATCAAATATCCGCGCGTAGCCGACTCGCAAAAGTGTCTTCGCGTAAGCGGAAAACACAATGACCTCGAAGAAGTGGGACACGATACCTATCACCACACCATGTTCGAAATGCTGGGTAACTGGTCGTTTGGCGATTATTTCAAAAAGGAAGCCATTGAATGGGCATGGGAATACCTGACTGAAGTATTGAAACTTGATAAAGACCGTTTGTACGTAACCGTTTTCGAGGGTTACGCTCCCGAAGGGCTGGAACGCGACGACGAAGCTGCTGCTATCTGGGCACAATTCCTGCCTGCCGACCGTATTATCAACGGAAACAAAAAAGATAATTTTTGGGAAATGGGCGATACGGGTCCTTGTGGTCCTTGCTCTGAAATCCATATTGATATCCGCAGCAATGAAGAACGAGCCAAAATAGATGGGTTGACATTGGTGAACGGAAACCATCCGCAAGTGATTGAAATCTGGAACAATGTGTTCATGCAATACAACCGCAAAGCCGACGGTTCGCTCGAAGAACTTCCTGCCAAGGTCATCGATACGGGGATGGGATTTGAACGACTTTGTATGGCTATACAAGGCGTACAGTCGAACTATGACACCGACATTTTTACGCCCGTCATCGCCAAAATTGGTCGCGTTTGTGGCGCTGAATATGGCAAAAACGAGAAAACCGATATTGCCATGCGTGTTATTGCCGATCATATCCGCACCATCGCTTTCTCAATTACCGACGGTCAGTTACCATCGAATGCCAAAGCTGGTTATGTAATTCGCCGCATCCTGCGTCGTGCCGTTCGTTACGGGTACACTTTCCTCGGACAGCGCCACGCATTTATGTATAAATTAATCGACGTTTTGTGTGAAGTAATGGGTAAAGCTTATCCTGAACTGGTTTCGCAGAAATCGTTGATCGAAAAAGTAATTCAGGAAGAAGAAGAATCTTTTTTGCGTACGCTTGAAACAGGCATTAAATTGCTTGAGAAAAATATCGCCTCACCCCTCAACCCTCTCCATGAGGAGAAGGGAACAGTGTTAAGCGGAAAAATTGCTTTTACGCTTTACGATACTTTTGGTTTTCCGTTGGACTTGACCGAACTTATTCTTCGTGAGAATAACATGACCGTTAATCTCGATGAGTTTAATGCCGAAATGAAAATTCAGAAAGACCGTGCCCGTAATGCCGCAGCTATTGAAACCGGCGACTGGATAACCGTTCGCGAAGGCGATAGCGTGTTTGTGGGTTACGATTATACTTCTTATGATACCGAAATCCTGCGCTACCGCAAGGTAAAACAGAAGAATCAGGAATATTATCAGATTGTGCTTTCAAAAACTCCTTTTTATGCCGAAATGGGGGGACAGGTGGGCGATTGTGGAAGCCTCTCCCTAAATCCATTTCCTACAGAGAGGGATTTTGAAGAAAACCGTGCCATCAGAATTATTGATACTAAAAAAGAAAATAACCTCGCGGTACATATTGCCACCAAATTACCCGAAGATGTAACCGAAACGTTTACGGCTACGATCGACGTTGAAAAACGCAAAGCAACCGAATGTAACCACTCGGCAACTCACCTGTTGCACGAAGCATTACGCGAAGTGCTGGGCACACATGTGGAGCAGAAAGGTTCGTTCGTCAGTCCCGAAGCGTTGCGTTTTGACTTCTCGCATTTTCAGAAAATGACGAAAAAAGAAATCCGCGCCGTAGAAGAAATTACCAATCGCAAAATCCGCGAAAACTATCCACTTCAGGAAAAACGCGATACGCCAATTGCGGAGGCTCAGGCTATGGGCGCTATGGCTTTGTTTGGTGAAAAATACGGCGAAACAGTTCGCGTAATTCAGTTCGGAAGCTCGGTGGAACTTTGTGGTGGAACGCATGTAAGCGCTACCGGAAATATCGGCATGATGCGCATTGTGGCCGAAAGTTCGATTGCAGCCGGTATCCGTCGTATCGAAGCCATTACCGGAAAAGCTGTTGAAGATTTGCTGGACAAACAGCAGGATACGATTACCGAAGCCAAAGAATTGCTGAACAACACACCCGATGTACTCACAGCTATTCGCCGGTTGAGCGAAGAAAGCGCCGAACTGAAAAAACAAGTGGAAACATTTGTTCATGAGAAGATTATAACGCTTCGCAATCAACTGATTGCAGACGCCAAAGAACAGAACGGCGTGAAAATTATCAGCTACCAGGGGACTTTGACTGCCGACCAGGTAAAAACCCTTGCTTTCCAAATCCGCAACGTGCAGGCTGAAAAACTGTTCTTCGTAGCAGGTTGTGTAGCCGATGGAAAGCCATCATTAACTGTGTTGCTAAGCGACGATCTTGTAACCGGCGGACTGAATGCCGTAAACATAGCCCGCGAAGCTGCCAAAGAAATTCAGGGTGGAGGTGGAGGACAACCGTTCTTCGCTTCGGCAGGAGGTAAAAATCCTGACGGAATACAGAAAGCGATAGCAAAAGCGTTGGAAATGGTAAAATAAAAAGTCTCTCATATACTGAGGGATGAATGAAGCCCGATAGTTATGATTGAATTTGAGTTTTCTCTACTTTTTTATTCAACGTTTTGAAGTCCCAATGATAGATTATTGTCAACGCAACAATTAAAACAACACTCATAAACAAAAGGGCAAGAGTTTCCATTTTGGCATCGACCGTTTGCTGGTTGAATACTGCGGGTGTTTGGAGTACGGATGATTTGTTGGTGATAAACAAGGCAGCAAATATATTATTGGCGGCGTGAACTCCCATGCTGATTTCTATGCCATCGTCGAGTACGGTGGTTAGGCCGAAAACCAATCCGAAGAGTATGTATTGCGGCATTGCCACCCAAAATCCGTATTCTTTCACTTCGGGGTTGGCGCTGTGCATCAGTCCGAACAGCAGGGCGGGAATAATCATTACCAACCAACGGTTGCGTGTCCAGGCGCCAATGCCTTGTCCCAAATAGCCTCTGAACATCAGTTCCTCGAAAGTGGTTTGGAGTGGCATAATGAAAATGGAAATCAGCAAAAGAGGAATAAAAGCGCTTATTTCGAACTGGAAAACAAAATTATCGGGATTGAAAGCATAACTGATTCCAAGATACAAAGCATAGAGCAGAAACCAAATGCCAAATCCGGTGAAAACGCGTTGCCAGCGAATTTGTTTGGTGCCGTTGACCACCTCGGCGAAGTTCCTGTTGTGTAAAGGCCGGAGCAAGGCGATACAGGTGAATAATCCGGCTACCAAAGGAAGCATCATTAAAAACAAACTTAAATTAGCCGTGATTCCGAAAACCGTCAGGTCGGCATAATTGTCTGGATTCGGGGTGATTGCACCGCCGGCTTCGATTGTTTTTACGATAATGACGATAACCAAAGGGATGGATCCCACGAGATTCCCGCCAATAAATGCAGCCAGAAAGTTGACTAAATATTTCCAGAATTGGTTCTGCCCATCGAGGGCGCGTTCGAGATGTTTCATACTGTTCAGTAGCCCCCAGCCCCCAAAAGGAACGTAAAAGCATGTTAAAAGTTAATGTGTATTATTCAATAATGATATCATATTTATCGAGCAGCCCGGCAATTCCTTCTTTTGAAAAGCGGGCTTTCTTGATTTTATTGGTCTCCGGGTGAACGGAATAGTTGAACGAAGTGCGGAAATCAGCCTTTACGAGATTCGTAAAGTCGAACACTGCGCCGCGTAAATCGCAATTGTCGAACACCGCTTCGGGTAAATCGGCTTCGGTAAAATCTACTTCGTGCAATGTGCAGTTTCTGAACATTGCTTTTTTGAGTTTCAGTTTATAAAAAGATGAAAGATTCAACTGGCAGTTCTCAAAATCCACTTTGAACAGAAAAGGATTACAATGTTCAAATTTCAATCCCAACATTTTGCAATTGACGAATGTGATGCCGTTCATTTGTGTGTTGTTGATTTTAGCCAGGCTCAGGTTGCAATCCTCGAACCGGCAATCGGTAACGTTTATATCCGAAAGATTGGAATTTGTAAAATTGCAATTCCGAAACAAGCAACTTTCGTAGTTTCCTTTTTCCGGTGGGTTGGCGCTGTAATCAAGTTTTTCGTAAGTTAGGTCGTCGAAGTAGGGCATTGGTATCTGTTTTAAATTGTAACTTTCAGCAAATCTAAGAAAAAGATTCTATTTTACAATATAAAAACATGATGAAAAAAACCAAAAATGCAAATGCACTTTTGGCTGTAAACAAAACGCTGAAAAAAGTAACTACTCAGCGCCCTAACCTGGACAAGCCAGAACCAAAAAGGTAGAACGCAAATTACGCAAATACCGCAAATTTTCGCAAATAAAGG
>DIFH01000027.1:0-477 GCA_002427615.1 Paludibacter sp. UBA5753 | reverse complement strand
TGAGCAGAAATTATAAGTTTAAAAACCCCGTCGTGCCGGATATGTCATTAATTAAATGAGTAAAGTTGGTGGGATGGTTGGCGGGATATGTTATCCCGCCTTCTGTACTATGAGGATTTGTAATCCTATAAATAAAGAAATCCATTTTACATCCAGATATGCTTCTGGATTAAAAATCCAAAGAATACAAGAACTGGGATTGCAAATCCCAGTGGCAGTGTACAGATTTTATACATTTAATGAGCATATCCGGGAAGTCGGGGGTATACAGTACTCTCCTTAATTATTTCCCTTCGGTCGCAAACCATTGATCTTTTTTTTATAGACCTGTTTCACGAATAGAAATTTATTTTCTCCAGACTTGAGAGACCTATTTCCCTTTTAATAAACCTTTCTGTAACATTTTGATTCATTCCTGAAAGAAAATTGAAAATATTTCATATTTTTTATATATTAATAACTAACATTTCGGAGGAG
>DIFH01000126.1 GCA_002427615.1 Paludibacter sp. UBA5753 | reverse complement strand
TCAAGATTCAAGATTCAAGATTCAAGATTCGTAATTCGTAATTCGTAATTTGAAATTCAAAAGATATCAACCATCAACTATTTTCCGAACAACGAACAACGAGCTACAAACAACGCTTATCAACCATCAACTATGTTAAATAATGTTATAGGATTTGCTTTTTAATATTTTCTTTTTGTATATTTGTACTGAAAAACATATATAGTACAAAAAGGGTATGAGCATTGACGATACAAAAGATACCATCATAAACGTAGCAAACAGGCTATTCAGCCGGTTTGGGTTTCATAAAACCTCAATGGACGAAATAGCAAAAATTGCCCGGAAAGCAAAGGGTTCACTATACTATCATTTTGCCAGTAAAGAGGATTTGTTCAGAGAGGTAATCATTAAAGAGATGAATAACCTGAAAAAACAACTGTCAGCCATTTTTAATGATCCTAATTTATCTGCTTGCGATAAACTCAAAAATTACTTAGTAAAAAGAATGGAAGTCATGAATAATGCTGCAAATTATCACGAAACACTTAAAGCTGATTTTTTTGAGCATTTCCATTTTGTCGATGACCTACGAGCTGAATTAGATAAGTGGGAAAAGGAAAATATTATGAAAATTGTACAGCAGGGTATCAATTCCGGGGAATTTACAATAGATATCAAAACAGATGCTGTGGCTGACATTTTCTTGATGATTTTGAAGGGCCTTGAAATCCCGTTCTTCCTTCAGAATAAATACGAGGAATATTCTCATTATTTTGACGGATTAATAAATATTCTTAAGAAGGGCATTACAAGGTGATTATCATAGTTGGATCGACCATAAAACGAAATAGTTTTAAATATTATAAATAAACGGGTATGAACAGATTTACAGAATACGTTATAAAACTCAGATGGCTGATTCTTACAGCCGTATTTCTTTTAACCATTTTCTTTGGTTTTCAAATTACAAAACTGCATATCAATGCCGATATTATAAGCTCTTTACCTGATGATGACCCTGTTGCAAAGCTTGTCAAGGACATCGGGACCGAATTTGGCGGCAACGATATGGGCATGATTGTTTTAGAGACCGATGATGTATTTAATGCGGGAGTTATTGAGCGCATCCGCACCATTACCGACAGTGTAAGGTTTACACAGGGTGTTTCCAGTGTAACCAGCCTTACCAACATTCTTGATATAAAAAGTTCCGAATGGGGTATAGAAATCGGTAAGCTGGTTGATGAATATGATTTGCCTACAACCCAACAGGAACTAGATAGCCTGAAGGCTTATGTGTTTTCGAAAGAAATGTACAAGGGTACAATAATTTCCGATGATGGTACAGCTGCAGCAATTATGTTCACCCTTCTGCCTGATGTCGATAATCAGGCTGTGGCAAAAGAAATAAAAGCGAAGGTTGAAAAGTTGGACATCCCCGAAAAGCTCTACTTTGGCGGATTGCCCATAATGATGAACGATATTAACGATTTGATAATATCCGATATCGTTTGGCTCGTACCTATCATTTTTATTGTTTTACTTATTATTCTTTTGTTGAGTTTTAAATCTCTACGAGACGCCCTAATGCCATTGCTAACAGCCGGACTTTCAGTTATATGGACGCTGGGAATCATGTCATTGACAGGTTTTGAATTAACCATTATCTCAAACATTATTCCGGTTATTTTACTTGCTGTAGGCAGCGCTTACACAATTCATGTATTAAATAGTATCAGTCACACAGCTAATCATGATAAAAAGCAAGTTATTATAAAAGCAATGGCGTATGTTACCATTCCGGTAATACTGGCTGCTGTTACCACTTCAATCGGATTTATATCATTCGTTTTTGGTGCATACCTTACCATGATTAAGGATTTTGGGATTTTCACGGCAGTTGGTACGCTAATAGCTTTGCTGCTCTCGTTGACTTTGGTGCCTGTGCTGATTTCGCTATTTTCCACGTATCGCAAAAATAGCTATGGCGAAAATAAGGATAAGAAAACCATACTGACCCATAAGATATTACTACCGCTGTCGCAAACCCTTTTTAAGCATCCAAAATACACATTAACGGGGTGGATAGTGATGCTTGCAATCTTTATTATTGGGATTTTTCAAATAGAAACCAGTGTCAACATGGCCGATTATTTTAAAAAAGATAATCCGACAAGGGTGGCCGAAGAGATGATGCAAAAGAAATTTGGTGGTTCACTACCCATTTTCGTTGTTTTTAAAGGCGATATGCAAAGCCCCGAAGTATTAAAGTTGATGATAAAAACCCAGCAATTCCTGAAGGATGATCCGAACGTGAGCGTTGCACAATCGGTAGCCGACCTCATTGAGCAGATGAACGATGCCATGGGCGAGGGTAAGAAGATACCCGACGATAAGGCAAAAATTGAACAATTGTGGTTCCTGCTCGAGGGACAGGAAGTGATGCCCCAGCTGGTGAACGATGACCTGACAAAAGGGGTCATTCAATCAAAATTTGCATCGGTTGATACAAAAGATATTGAAGCATTCACCGAAAAAATGAACCGTTTTATTGAGGAAAACAGTAACGAATATTGTCAGATTGAACTTACTGGATATCCTTCCCTTTATGTGAAAATTAACAGTAGCCTTATTAAAAGTCAGTATAATAGCCTGTTGATTGCTATCGTTCTGGTAATTCTTATAGTTGGCTCAATGCTAAAATCGGTTTCATTAGGTATTTACGGCACCATTCCGGTTATTGCAACCATAGTAATCCTTTTTGGCTTTATGGGGGTTACGGGTATCCCGCTCGATATTGCAACTGTTCTGGTGGCAAGTATCGCCCTCGGAATCGGTATCGATTATTCCATTC